>NZ_JBQGAN010000039.1:0-25765 GCF_056542865.1 Ruegeria sp. AA6 | reverse complement strand
CCTAGAAAAACGGGATGAAGGAAAGACGGCAGCCTATTGAGGCTGTATCCTGCAAGCGCCCAAACGGCAACTTCTTCAACACTATCCGGACGAAGCGGCCGTTCCCGGAATAAGCCGTTACAGTCGCAACCTGCGCATAGCGGCCGGGTGCTAGGTTTGGACTCTCGGTGGATGCCTGCGCCAAGACACGGATCACGAGGTTAATTTAAGTTGGTCCTTTGGCTTTCAGCTTGATGCAGAGATGGAGAGTTCCATTTTATATGGGACTATATAGTAAAAATAGTCGAATAATTTGATTATTTCGTGTATTTTAGACTATATTATCCTACAATACGATTGATGTACTTACGCTAAGCAAGTAAATTGCTTGACATCAAAAGCTGCCGATCAAAGGAAATCTTCGATGCAGGAAGTTGGTTCCGCTGTAGATCAAGTGGTTCTCCAGATCAGAAACTTAATCCGCGAAAGGGCTCTGAAAGTTGGAGATACGCTTCCAAGTGAAGCAGAACTTTCGGCGATGTTTGGGGCTGGTCGGAACACAGTACGAGAGGCCATAAGAACGCTCAGAACCTATGGAGTTGTGGAGCCGCGGCAGAAGGTCGGAGCGGTGATAACCAACCGTCGGCAATCCGCAGTCGCGAAGCTCTTCTCTGTCGCAATGGACATTTCGATCGATTCCTTCCGCGACATCCAAGGCTATCGCCGCCTGACGGAGATGAACCTTTTCGCCAGCCTTATGGAGAACATGACGGAAGACGATCTGCAGAAGATGGAAGAAGCCAACACGATGATGCTTGGATCTAAGGAAGTTGTTGAATCGTCTAATTGGGACTTCCGCTTTCACAAAGTGATGGTCGACGCCGCGCAAAACAGTACCCTGTCCGAATTGTACGAGATGCTCGAACCTGTGATCTGCCGTCTTATGGAAGTTGGGAAATCGCAGCGCCACGCGGTTCGAGCGGCAGCTTCCGAACACGACGCGATAATCCAGGCGCTCCGCAACCGAAGTTCAATCGAATTCGCATATCACATGAACCGCCATCTCGATGCAGGGCTGGTTTTCCTACCAGATGGCGCGTCGGTCCCAGAGCGGGCTGAAAAATAGGAGCAGGGACGATGTCTGAATTTGCGAACAGAACCGTAATCGTCACTGGAACCTCCGGGATTGGAGCCAATTGCGCCATTCGTTTCGCTCGAGCTGGTGCGGATGTTGTTTGTTTCGGAATCGACCAGTCGAGCATTGAATCTCTCAATGAGACCGCGAAGACTAACTCGCTCGATCTGAACGCCATGAAGGTTGACGTTTCCGTACCCGAAGAAGTTGAAGCAGGCGTCGCCGCTGTCTCCGCTACCCATGGTGGCGTCGATATTGTCGTGAACGCGGCAGCGATACATCCCTATGGCGACGCAATCAGTACTGAATTCGCAACCTTCACTAAATGCATGCAGGTTAATGTTGGTTCGATCCTGTTGACCGCGAAATACGCAGTTCCGCTCATGCGCCGTCGCGGTGGTGGCGTAATAGTCAACCTGGCAAGCGTGCAGGGTCACAGCTGTCAGGCCGGCGTAACGGCTTATGTCGCCTCAAAAGGCGCTATTCATGCTCTGACGCGCGCGCTCGCACTCGATTTCGCTAAAGACAAGATACGCGTCGTCTCAGTCAGTCCAGGCTCGGTACGGACCCCGATCCTCGAACTGGCGGCCCGACATCTGGCTGGCGAAGATGCCGATCTTGAAAGTGTCTTTGAGCGTTTCGGCAAGGCACACCCGCTTGGACGGATAGCCGAACCGGACGAGGTTGCCGAATTGGTTGCTTTCCTGGCCTCGGATCGCGCGCAATTCGTGAGCGGATCGGATCATCTAATAGATGGTGCGTTGACCGCCGCCATTGGAGTCCAATGAGAAAGGAGACAACATGAAGCGGTCGGACATCAACAGGGCAATCGCCCAGGCAGAAGATGATTTCCGCAAGGCTGGTTATGCTCTACCGGGCTTTGCGAAGTGGGACTTGGAAGAGTGGCAAGCGCGGGGCGGGGCCGCGGCCAACCTCCTTGCCTCTGGAGCGGGCTGGGACGTCACCGATTTCGGCGAAGGAAGATTTCAGGAGAAGGGACTGCTCCTGTTTACTGTTCGCAATGGCTTACTGGGTGGAGGGTCGGAATTTCGGCCCTACGCAGAAAAAATCATGATAACCCGCCAAAACCAAATCACGCCATTGCATCGCCACGAAAGCAAGACAGAGGATATTATCAACCGCGCCTCCCTGAGCGAGGGCGCAACTTTGGCAATCAAGCTTTTCGCATCCAATCAGAACGGCGCACCGTCGCACGAAAAGTGTGTTACAGCCTATCTGGATGGCGTCGCTCGTGACGTAGAACCTGGAACAGTTGTGGAATTGATGCCGGGAGATAGCATCACGCTGTTTCCAGGGACATTTCACGCCTTCTGGGGACAGGGAGGCGACGTGATCGCGGGAGAAGTCTCCACCGTCAATGACGATGCCGCTGATAACTACTTCGCCGAACCACTCTCTCGGTTCTCTGCCATCGAAGAAGACGAACCAATCTACCTGCCACTGGTGACCGACCACTTCCACAACTAGGCCGTTTTTGCGCAGATCGAGAACCGGCTTCCTCCGGCTGACTGCCCCAGGCAAGAAATGTCGCGAAACTCCGGTCCTTTTTCAAAAGGCCGATTGTCGTTTGAGCAACTCAAAGGGGGTGTCTTGGCTCACGCCGAACGGCTTCAAAGTCAGCAAACTTCCCGTTCATATGGATCGCAGCATTGAGTACAATGGGCTCAACGCGGTCATCCACTGCATTTGGCATGAACGACCCTTGCGCGGACTTTGCAGACATCCGCAGTATTGCTCCAAAGGACCGCAGTCAGCCCAAAGCGGACCTTCAACACCGAGTTTGCAATGTCCGAGAGGCGAACAAGTCCGTTCATTCTCATTTACCGCTGCAATACCCGCAACCGGCCCGGCATCTTAGGCTAAGAGTCCAGTCGAACAAGCTTAAAGCAGTTTCTTAATTGGGTTTTGAGACAATTACGCCGGTTTCTGGGTTCAGATCATCATTCGGATCCGTCAAAATGCCAGCTGGAAAGGAAACCGAGATGGGTAGATCCTTTGTATCAAGGCAGAGCATGTGGTTATTGTCCCCGTCACCCAGATCGGTAAGCGCGGCGGGCGTAACTGTGCGTTGAGATCCATCCTCGGCCACTACAGTAATCCTGTACAGATCACGTTCCACATCGCCAGGCTCCTTGCCGTTCGCCAGCGTAATGCCACCCGCCCAAGTTACCCGAATGGCCTGTACGATGTTGTCACTTGGACAAAGGCTTCCTCTGGTTCGGCGTGGCCCCAAGTTTCCGACCAAAGTCCAATCTTCGACAACCTCGGCAAAGATCATTGACGGCCCGTCTTCCAGCGGAGTCACGGCGACAGTGGCACCGCGAAAATCAAGTGTTCCATCGATGGAATGAAGGTGTCCAATGACCTCGACTGCAACCGGTGGATCCTCGGAAACACTTCCAAAATTCCCGATGAGAAGCACCGTACGCAGTTCACCGGGATCGGTAGCGGGCAACACTGACGCGCAGTGCATTGTTCCTATCTGGCCTGACTTTGTTACGACTCTGAAGTCACCTGCCTGCAAAGTTTCCAGATCTACCTCGGTTGAAAAGATAACGGGCATCCCGTCTTTGCCCCTAGAACCTCTGCAAATGAGATTTGCTACGCGGGGCAACGCCTCGAGCCCGTGGAAAGCAGAAAGCAACTCGGCATCTTGTTTTCCAGCTGAACTCGGCAATCCGAGGTTTGGGGTTGTATCTTCAAGTTCTCGACTTGAAACGTCCTGCGCGCATAAAGCCGTTCCCGACAAGACAAATGCAGTGGCAGGTGCGAGCAATCTGATCGCTTGGCTCCATTTCCTAAACTGCTTCAGCAATTAGGTTTTTCTCCATATTTGGTCCGCGTTGCTGCGGGCTTTCGAGCTGTAACGTGTTGGAGTTTTACAGACGCACGCAAACAAATTTGGTCTAACTTGCCGCTATGCGGTCGCCAACAACGCATCGGAAAGCTCGTATTCCGAAAGAGCCCCTGGTGCACCTATTGCAACAAGCCTTGTTTCAGGTTTTCGGTGGCCCCATGCGCCATCCCTTGCGATGTCCATGCGCTTTCCGACAACCTGTACAAGAATGCGATGATCCGGATCCTCTTCACTGAATACAAAGCCCTTAAGGCGATAAACATCACCCGGAAGCTTTCGAATTGCACTTCGAAGAGAAGATAAGCTTATCGGGCGTTCAGCTTTCATCATCGTTGTTGAGAAGCTGTCCGAGTGATCAGAGTGGTGGCAACCACAATCGGGCCCATGTTCATGATGATCGGGTATTTCTGTTTCGAGCTGTTCGGCGGCAAAGCGACCAACTGAAAGAAGTATATCCAGTGGGACATCTGCGTTGACGGCTTCGACCAGACGATATCGACGGAAGCGAGACCCGAGCCAATCGTGCACCCTTTGAACAGCCGCCCTGTCGACGAGGTCGACCTTGTTCAAAATAACCATGTCCGAGAACGCGATTTGACGGAGCTTCAATTCCATTTGTTCCGGCGCAGAAAAAAGCTGTTCCGCATCGACCAGGCACATGAGGCTGTCCAAGCGGATAATGTCCCGAAACTTTTGATCGGTGAATGTCATTGCAATTGATGACGGGTCCGACACTCCGCTCGCTTCAAGGACGATGTATTCCGGTTTCTCAGGCCGGGCGAGAACGGCTTCTACCGTTTCGATCAGGTCATCGCGGATCGAGCAACAAACGCAGCCATTTGCCAAACTCATCACATCATCTTCGAGACCGACGACCAAGTCGGCGTCAACGTTTATTGATCCAAAATCATTCACCAGAACCGCAACCCGCAACCCGTGATTGCCTGTCAGGATGCGGTTCAGAAGTGTCGTCTTACCGGCCCCAAGAAAGCCGGTAAGGATCGTGACAGGGATTGCGGATGTAGAACCAAACTCGATCATGTCTTTACTCCGCTTTCTTCTTGCGGTTCGGAATGACATCATCGACCTTGATGACGAAATCACTGGGCCACTCGGGATCGGGAGCCCGGAATACATCAGCTGGATAGTATTCCTTGGGGTCGATCTCCATATCGCGGTACTTTTGGTTTTGCTGTTCGGCACGTGATGATCGCGGTGCTGGCGGCTTGATTTCATCCGGCAATGTGATCTTGCCTTCTGCTTCCATCTTGCCCAATTCGCGGAACGGTGCGACCGAGCCAGATTTTCCAGGAAGCGTCGCCTTCCGATACCAGATTGCATCCTTGGTTACGTTGACGACGGCCACGTCCAACCCCCAGGCGAACAGCCCATCATAATGGGCTCGGATTCCCGCCAGCATCTCGGCATCGATATCTTCGTCTTGCGTATAGTGGGTCACCATTGCAAGACGTGGGCGCGCCTCAGCCATCATCTTACCAACAGCGTAGTGAGAGGTATGGTGCGTATCGATTGTGTAGTTGAACAGCTCTTGCGGCAGGCCGTATTTGTAGGTCATCAACTGACCGATATCCTGTCCGGACATTTCTGTCACAAACACATCGACGCCTTTTCCGTATTCAAGACTCAGTTCATCTGGACGGCCATCGCCGGTCCAAACAAAGCTCAGGCCATTCCAATCCAGCCGATACCCGACAGCACCGTCCTTGGCATGGCTGCGCGGCCACGAGCGCACCGTGACACCGTCCTCGTCATAAACGATGCCACCTTCCTGACGAAAATCGAATTCGTTAACTTCGATCTCGTACCCGTCCCCAATTGGGAACACGTCGAAAGCTTCGAGATGCCACTTGAGCATCTGCTGCATGCCTTTGACCATTCCGGCTGTGCCAAGCTCGGGTGTCCGACCAGATGGGCCGTGAATGCGCAGCGGTGTGTACCCTCCAGACCAAGCCCGGAACGGGTAGATATAAGGGATGTCGGCATAGTGATCGACATGAAGGTGCGTGATGAAGATGTCGTTGATCAACTGACCCGGAACCTGCATCCCGATAATGTTGCGGACGCAGCCCGAGCCGAAGTCGAAGAAGAACCTCTTTCCATTACCCAGCTCGACCATGATGCACGTTCCAGCCTGATCTTCGCGGGGCGGAAATGGCGTCGAACCACAGAACGATATCCGCATTTCGTCAGGCCCGAGATCCTCGGACAACGGGAAATAATTCGCGTTCGAGCCTGTCATGTACTTCGTAGGACGGAAGTACTCCGGCAAAGTGATGCCGCCGGCAGGTCTGCCGCCGTATGGGTTCTTTAGGCTTTCGCCTAGTGGTCCATCACCGGGGTGCGCATGTGCGGTTCCTGTACCGTAGCTAACGGCACCTGTTGCGACCGCACCTGCCGCCAGTCCCTGCATAACGTGTCGCCGGGAAGGGTTTTCGATATCGTCAGACTTCTGGATCTGTTCGTTCTCAAATTCTTTGCCGTTGTCTTCTTTTGTCATGGCTATGCCCTTAGTTGGAGATGCTGCGAGGATTGCGCTTCACCATCCGGCGAAGCTCGTTCACGAGTTCAGATCTGATGTGGGCCCATTCCGCGCGCTCTGAGGCTGTGATCGATGTGTCATCCATCAGCGCAGTAACTTTCTTTAGGTCTTCGATTGCCTCGCTGAGCATCGCGTCCGTTTCGATACGCCCTGAAAGCGCATCGGAAAGCTCAGGAAGTTCGTCACACAATTCCCAAGTCACTGGATTATCCTCGGTTCCCACTATCTATTCTCACATCAAGATGAGTGCGGTTGACGACGTACGCCAAGTGAGTCACCGTGAGTTGGGGGTAAGTTTGCTTTGAACCAAGCTAATGAATTGCCGATAGATCAAGATGTTGCACCGCCATCGCCGGAGCATGTTCGACGGGCACTTCAGAGCGTTGTTTCCAGCGTCGCATTCCAGGCTTCGCCTCGACTCCAGCAATTTCTTACTTACGTGGTCGAAGAAACTCTCGCGGGTCGCGGCGCCCAGATTCGTGGCAAAGCAATCGCGGTCGAAGTCTACGGTCGGAGCATTGATGGTACTGGTGGTCGGAATCTTGTCCGCGTCGAAGCCAGACGGCTGCGTCGACTGCTACATGAGTTTTACGAAGATCAATGGGACGGTGAGGGAGTTCGAATTTTTGTTGATTCCGGCGGATACAAGCCACGGTTTTCGCAAGGAAGGACGACAGGGGACGACAACTCAAGGGTTCACGACAGCGATGTGCTTGGGGGGCATCGGCGTCTACGGCAAGTGCTGCCAATGGGGCTGGGTTGCCTGGTGTTGATTGCGGTGATTGGCTTTTGGTTCACTCGGGATAACAAGGTGGTTTTGCCGACAGCTCAATCCATCGAACAGGCTGAGCGAACTGCTCTTGGTGAGCAATCTTTGACACGGCTTCAGGCGGCTAACCTTGCGGATCAAGCCCGAGGGATGTTTTTTCCTGTTTTTGATATCAAGCGCCAGCAAATAGCACTGGGAATGTTTCAGCATGCCGCGGAGCTCGACCCCGCACTCTCTGATGGTTATGCCGGATCGGCACAGGTCCTGGCGACTTTGGCCATGCTGTCCCCTGACAAGGCACAAAGAGATGACCTCTTTAGCCAAGCTTCCGAGATGTCGGAAAGAGCGCTTGATCTATCTCCCACCGATGCATGGGCAAACGTCGCAAATGGTTGGGTGTTGGCCACCCAAAACAATCCAGTCGAGGCTATGAAATACGCAAGACTGTCGGTCGAGCTTGCGCCGAATGATGGTCATATTCTGGATCTTGTCGGCATCACCGCCATCATGGCGGGCGCCCCAGAACTTGCGGCTGAGGTTAGCGATCCAGAAAGACTCAGGTCAGGATCGGGCCGCTTTGGCGCACGAAACATTTGGGGTGTATCGCAACTGATGCTCGGGAAATACGAAAAGGTAGTAGACGCCTTTAAAGGAGCGCCCGCAGCCGGTGCGCCTGTGAGTGCTCCTTCTCTCCTGTTCCAAGCCGTTGCGCAGGATCAGTTGGGACATACCGAAGAAGCTCAGCGACTTATTTCCGAAATGCGCAAAACGTGGCCGGAGTTTCCATCTGAGTTTCTCGCCGGCAGGATTTTCCAAAATGATGACGCAACGCGGCAAGCGATCCTGGATACTCTGATCAGATACTGATGAAACGCGTCGCATGTTTGTCTACGCAAAGTCTGCTTTCCGCGTATTGCTGTCATTGGGGCAACGCGCAGCACCGGCCAAAGTGGGCTCTTTGCCGTCATTCTCTGCAATTTGCACGAACGTCCGGTTCGGACCTTCAATGTGCAAAAGCGGGAATCCAAGTTTTTCAGATAGCAGATCCTAGCCCGGCCCATTCAAAGTGTTGCTCGAGGGCCGACTGCGACGGCGCAATTCTGGAGTCGTGTGGAACCGAAACTTGTTGTCCGTGAATTTCGGAATAGGAAGACATTTGAAGGTTTTCCGCCAGAATTACTGTTAGTGCACTGGGATCGATAGACAACAGACCGAGATCGAACAAAGAATGAATGTCGGACCTTAGCAAAAGACCGTTTTGCGGGTGGTTTGTCTGATCACCCAGATAAGGCTGCTCAGCCTGAGATGGACCGCCGGGAGCGATTGGCTGTGGGGCGGTTGTTGGCAACGGAATCATTCGCGACGATAGTGCTGCCATCTTCTATCAACTCGTCCAGAAAGCCGTCAGTAACAGCATTGCCAATTCGTTCGATGTGGCAATCTGTGGACCCCATGAAGAGGGCTGCTGGATGAGTTGATCTTAGATCACCACCTAGCCGTTGAGCGAGTGCTTTAGAGGCAAACGATAACTCATTGGGATCGGTGATGCTTCGTGGCAAAGCGAAAATCAGGCGATAGCGATGATGGTCAATCGTGTGGCTGACGGTCGTGTAGAGCATCGAGCAAAAATTCTCGACTATTGGTAAGTCTAGGCACTCGCTAATTTTGAGCCCGCCATCAATGTCAACGACCAAGAAATCTGATGCTAAGAAGCCCTCACTGACTCGATATCCATTTTCAAACTGGTAGCTGAAAGCGAAGCCAAGCCGAATGTTCTCTTCAAGTTCATCAAGGGAAACTTCGGCCGGTTCAAAGCCATGCGCATAGAAACGGGTTTCGGTTGGCGGCTGCTTGTCGATTAGCTGGCCATTAAAAGAAATCTTTAGCTTTTCAATCAATCAGTCCTTCCTCTCAATCTTCTGCCAGAAACTTAAGTATCATAGCCAAACAATAGATGTTGCTGGCTTCTAGCTGCTTATCAACTGAGACAGAATGAAAAATTAGTATTTAATGCTGTATACATTTGAAAAGGCGGGCAGGCCCGGCGAGACGGCACATTGCACCTCGACCGGGCGGGCATCGACCCCTTGGAAAGCAACGGTGTGAGAACGAGCGACCATGAACGACCCTTTTGGTTAACAGGACGTTGCTGCCATGTTCCCGGTTTAAGAATGGTTAACGGCTTTGGTCATTTCGGTGAATTTCGGCCAGGCGCCTGGGTCAGCGACAGTTTTGTCACGGCAGAATTGGTTGCAAAAGCCCCAGCGCTGCCCGTTCAATTCAAGAACATGGGTGACCGGTTTGCCAGAATAGGGGCATAATTCGTTTACCGAGTTTTTGCCGTCAACGGGTCGGGCCTCAGATTGTCCGCCGATCGGCCACGCCGTCGACGGCAAGTCCAGTGCGTAGGGGAACGGATCATAGTTTACCGTCAATCCCATTGCTCGCCATTGCCGAACCGTCGGATCGGACAGCAACTGAAGGCAATAGTCGCGATTGGCAGCCGACACAGGCAGGCCGTATCCGATGATCCGCGCAGCAACGGGTGTGTAGAATACATCCGCCAGAGAATAGTCGCCAAACAGTGGACCGGACGCCGCACCCGAGACTACGCGCGCATGTGCCCACAGGGTTTCGATCCGCTCCAGATCGGCGCGTGTCTCAGATGAAGGATCGAACCCGTCCCAGCAGTGCCTTAGTTGCATTGAACACTCGCCGCGCAAGGCCGAGAAACCGGCCACCATCTCGGCGCAAAGCCACCGGGCGGTGGCACGAGCAGCGGGGTCTTGGGGCCACATCCCGGCCTCAGGGTGGCGTTCGGCCAGCGTTTCTGCCATGGCGAGGCTTTCGCCGGCAACGGTGCCATCAGGCAAGCGCAGGGCGGGCACCAGTCGCGCCGGGGCGAGGGGTTTCATGTCCTCGGCCATGGTGCCGGAATAGAGGCCGATCATATGGCTTCGGTAGGGCAGGCCGAACTTTTCCAGCATCAGCCACCCACGCAGGGACCAGCTGGAAAACAGGCGGTCTCCGATAAACAAATCATAGGTCATGCGCTAACGATGGCGCGGTAGGGTCAATCAGTAAATCAGAGATTTGTGCGGGGTGTTATCACGGGAGGTGATTGATCCGCCCCACAGACCAGCGGTCGCCGTGATGGGTGATGTCCGTGACCGAGAGGTTGTCGATCCGGTGGCTGAACGCCTTATAGGCGGAGACACCCAGGGCGCGCTGGACCTGAGTCAGGATCACGCCGAAATGGGCGACAATGATCAGATCTTGCCCGGAGTGCTTAGTGATTAGTCGGTCGATCACCGCATCGACACGCGTGCGAACTTCGTTCCAGCTTTCGCCTTCGGGCGGGCGCACGTCACCGGGATTGTCCCAATAGGCAAAGGCAAGCTCTGGGTCTTCGTCCTCGATTTCCTTGAACGCACGTAACTCCCAAGTGCCAAAGTGAATTTCGCGCAGGTCAGGGTGGTGAGGTAGACGTTGGCGCGCGCCTTGAATGGCCGAAGCCGTGTCAACGGCGCGGGACAGGTCGGATGAGATCACCAGCGCGCCATCTGGCAGATGGTCGTGCAGCCGCGCAATGGCGGCCTCATCGCTGAGATCGGCGGGTATGTCGGACCAGCCGACCATGGTTTTTGCATGGGTCGGCCCGTGACGCACAAGATGCAGCCGGGTCACGGCAATTGCCCTTTCAGCACCAGCGGCAGACCGGCGGTGACCTGCACCGCCAGATCGGCCTGCGCCGCCAGAGCGATGTTCAGCCGCCCCTGTGCTTCGCGGAACCGGCGGGACAGGGCGTTGTCGGGGACGATGCCGTGGCCTACCTCGTTCGAGACGATCACAACCGGCGCGGGGCAAGAGTTCAGGGCCTGTAGCAGTGCGGTTTGCGCCTGATCCAGATCGTTTTCCGCCAGTAGGTGATTGGTCAACCACATTGTGGCGCAATCGATCAGACAGATATGGTTTGATGTGAGGTCGCGCAAAGCCGGGCCAAGGTCCAAAGGGGCCTCGACGGTTGTCCAGCCGTCTCCGCGCTGGGCAATGTGGCGCTGGACCTTGTCGCGCATCTCGTCATCAAACACTTGTGATGTGGCGAGATATACCCTTTTTTTTCTTGATAAAACAACAAGTTGTTCGGCGAATGCCGACTTGCCCGAGGCCGCGCCGCCCAGCACAAAGGTTAAATCCGGATACACTATTATTACCTTTCTGGTGATCCACCCGGTCTTGTTCTGCGTATCGACCCTAGGTCGGCATGGCAAGCCCGGCCCGCGCCTGTGAAAAGGGGAGATTTCCATGGCACTGGACAATGCGAACGATTTCTCGATGTCCCGGCAAGCGATGAAGGCCGAACTGCTGGACGCGGAGACGGAACTGAAGCTGGCATATGCATGGCGCGATCAGCGTGACGAACAGGCGTTGCACAGGTTGATCACGGCCTACATGCGGCTGGCGATTTCGATGGCGGCCAAGTTCAAACGCTATGGCGCACCGATGAACGATTTGATCCAAGAGGCCGGACTGGGCCTGATGAAAGCAGCTGACAAGTTTGACCCGGATCGTGGTGTGCGCTTTTCGACCTATGCGGTCTGGTGGATCAAGGCGAGCATTCAGGACTATGTGATGCGCAACTGGTCGATGGTTCGAACCGGATCAACCTCATCCCAGAAATCTCTGTTTTTCAACATGCGCCGGGTTCAGGCCCGGTTAGAGCGCGAAGCCGCGAGCGATGGGATGGATCTGGATCGTCACCAGTTGCATCAGATGATTGCCGCTGAAATAGGCGTGCCCCTGCGCGATGTTGAAATGATGGAAGGGCGCCTTTCCGGCTCTGATTTCTCTTTGAACGCCGTGCAATCGACAGACGAGGACGGGCGCGAATGGATTGATGCGTTGGAAGACGAGCGTGAACAAGCTGCCGAAACGGTTGAAAATACCCATGACACGGAACAACTGCGCGAATGGCTGGTTACGGCGATGCAAGCCCTGAATGATCGCGAAAGATTTATCGTGCGCGAACGCAAGCTGCGCGAACCTGCCCGTACCCTTGAAAGCTTGGGGCAAGAGCTCGGTCTGTCCAAGGAACGGGTGCGTCAGCTTGAGGCTGCGGCCTTTGTGAAAATGCGCAAGAACCTTGAAGCGCAATCGCGCGAGGTGCAACACTTCATCGCATGAGACAGCTTGCGATTCTGCTTTGTACACTTGTGGTTATGGCTGGCCCTAGCCAGGCCGACGATCTGATCCCCGATGATATTTTGTCGGCTATGACCGCGTCAGACGTGGTCATATTGGGTGAAATACACGACAACCCCCAACATCACATCGTTCAGGCCGAAGCGCTGAAGGCCATTATGCCCTCGGCCGTGGTGTGGGAAATGGTAACCGAGGAGGGCGCGCAGCGTCTGGCGGACAAGGCGGTATCCAACCCCGAGGAACTGGCGCGGATTCTGGAATGGCTGGAATCGGGCTGGCCACCTCTCAGCATGTATTACCCGGTCTTTCAGGCGTCAGATGCACCTGTTTATGGGGCCATGGTTCCGCGCCCAGCGGCCCGTGCCGCGATGGAGCGGGGGGCGGCCACCGCTTTGGGTGCGGATGCGGCGCGTTATGGTTTGACGGTTCCGTTGCCGCCTGCGGAACAGGCTGAGCGTGAGGCGGATCAACTGGCGGCGCATTGCGACGCGATCCCGGAAAGTGCCTTGCCGCAGATGGTGGCCATTCAGCGACTACGAGATGCTGTGCTGACCCGCGCGATCCTGCGTGCCACAGATGAAACTGGTGGGCCGGTGGCGGTGATCACTGGAAATGGCCACGCGCGTAAAGATCGTGGCATACCAACATTTCTTTCAAGATTGCGTCCGGGGTTGAAAGTCTTCGTGCTGGGTCAATCCGAAGACGGCGTGGTAGAAGGTGAATTCGACGCTGTGATCGACAGCCCCGGTATCGAACGCGAAGATCCTTGTCTGGCTTTCGAGACTCAGAATTAACCGCTGGAACTGTCTGGCCCGCTTGCCTAATGTCGGGGCCGACCGGGACAGGAAAGGTTCAATATGCTGGCATCGAAACGCATTCTGCTGATCATCGGCGGCGGGATCGCGGCCTATAAGTCGCTGGACCTGATCCGGCGCTTGCGTGAACGTGGTGCCGCTGTGACACCTGTCCTGACCCGCGCGGGCGAGGAATTCGTGACACCTTTATCTGTGTCGGCCTTGGCCGGAGAAAAGGTCTATCGCGATCTGTTCGATCTGACGGATGAGGCTGAGATGGGGCACATCCAGCTCTCGCGTTCAGCCGACCTGATTGTTGTTACCCCGGCGACCGCTGATCTGATGGGCAAGATGGCCGGGGGGTTGGCGAACGATCTGGCGTCGACCTTGCTGATGGCGACGGACACGCCGGTTCTGTGTGCGCCTGCGATGAATGTTCGGATGTGGGATCACCCGGCCACGCAGCGCAACCTGAAACAGTTGCAGGCGGATGGCGTCTGGTTTGTCGGCCCGAACGAAGGCGATATGGCTTGCGGAGAGTATGGCCCCGGCCGTATGTCCGAACCGCTTGAGATCGTCGCAGCGATCGAAGCGCAGCTCGGCAAGGGCCCACTCAATGGCAAGCGCGTACTTGTGACCTCGGGCCCAACGCATGAACCCATCGACCCGGTGCGCTATATTGCCAACCGCTCGTCCGGGGCGCAGGGCACCGCAGTGGCCCGCGCATTGGCGGCGCTGGGGGCTGAGGTGATCTTTGTGACAGGTCCGGCAGATGTACCGCTCCCCGAGGGGGTTCAGGTTGTGCCGGTCGAAACCGCGCAACAGATGTCCGACGCAGTAGACGCCGCCCTGCCGGTTGATGCAGGCGTATTCGCTGCTGCCGTGGCCGACTGGCGGGTGGCCAGCGCTTCGGACAAGAAATTGAAGAAAAGCCGCGACGGGATGCCCGCGCTGGAATTCGCCGAGAACCCCGACATCCTGAAGCGTATTTCGCATCTCGAAAGTGCCCGCCCAGCTCTGGTCGTGGGATTTGCAGCTGAAACGGACAACGTGATCGAACACGCCACGGCCAAACGTATGCGCAAAGGCTGTGACTGGATCGTGGCCAATGATGTCAGCCCGGCAACGGGGATCATGGGTGGGTCCGAGAATGCGGTCATCCTGATTTCAACCGACGGGGCCGAAGAATGGCCGCGCATGGACAAAGATGAAGTGGCCAAGCGTCTTGCGCTCAAGATTTCGGACGCGCTGACCCGCTAAACAAAAAAGGAGCCGTGATGGTTGCTATTCGTGTAATCCGCGAGGAGGGCGCTGATCCGTCAGTACCGCTGCCATCTTACGAAACCGCTGGGGCCGCTGGCGCGGATATACGGGCGAACTTGCCAGACGGAGCGTCGATCATCCTAGAACCCGGTCAGCGTGCCTTGGTGCCCACCGGGTTGCGCATCGAAATCCCGCAAGGGTTCGAGGTGCAGGTGCGCCCCCGCTCAGGACTGGCGCTGAAACACGGCATCACCCTGCCCAACACGCCGGGCACTATCGACAGCGACTATCGCGGACCGCTGGGCGTGATTGTCCTGAACGCCGGGCAAGAGGTGTTCGAAATCACCCATGGGGAACGTATCGCGCAACTCGTCGTGGCCCCTGTCGTGCAGGCCTCGTTCGATGCGGTGGATGCGCTTAGCGACACTGCACGCGGTGCGGGTGGCTTTGGCTCAACCGGGCGCGGCTGATGCTGCTGGTCCTGATCCTTGCGGCGGCCCTATGGGGTATCGGCTATCTGGCTGGCGTGTCCCGACCCGCTCGTATGACCTCGGTTTCGGTTCTGCTGTTGGGGGTGATAACGGCGCAACTGGTTCTGCCTGACGGGCATCCCTTGCGCGAGGCAACAGGCGGCTCTGCGGCGATGTGGCTGATACTGGCTGGCACCGCGCTGCTGGTTCTGCTCTATGGGCAAGTGCTAAAGGCGCTGCGCAACCGCGCCGTGCCAGCCTCAGCCCAGGAGCCCGCGATGCCATCCGACCAATTCTCGGAGACTGAACTGGAACGCTATGCCCGCCACATCGTCTTGCGCGAACTGGGCGGACCGGGTCAGAAGAAAATGAAAAAGGCGCGTGTGCTGGTGATCGGTGCCGGTGGTTTGGGCGCGCCAGCCCTGCAATATCTGGCTGCGGCTGGGGTGGGCACCATCGGCGTGATTGACGATGACGAGGTCGAAAACGCCAACCTGCAACGACAAGTGATCCACCGCGACGCTGATATCGGGATGCCAAAAGTGTTCTCGGCCCAACAGGCCATGAAGGCGCAAAACCCCAATGTGGTCGTCCTGCCTTATCACCGTCGTCTAACCGAAGAGATTGCGGCGGATCTGTTCGGCGATTTCGACTTGATCCTCGACGGGACCGACAATTTCGACACCCGCTATTTGGCGAACCGTACGGCTGTCGCAATGGGCAAGCCGCTGATCTCAGGTGCGCTGTCCCAATGGGAAGGGCAGCTAAGTGTTTTTGATCCTGCCAATGACGCGCCTTGTTATCAGTGCATCTTCCCCGAGGCCCCCGCCCCAGGTCTGGCCCCTTCCTGCGCTGAGGCTGGTGTAATCGGGCCTTTGCCTGGTGTGGTCGGGTCCATGATGGCGGTTGAGGCGATCAAGGTGATTACCGGGGCCGGGCAGGCCCTGCGCGGCGAGATGCTGATCTATGACGCGCTCTATGGTGAAAGCCGCAAGATCACCCTGTCGCGCCGTGCCGACTGTCCGATTTGCGGGGCTGGGGCATAACCCAGCTCTGGATCATCCGGCCTGCCGTTCCTAACTCTGTGGTCAAAGGAGACTTGCATGACCAATCCCATCCTGTCCGACTGGACCACGCCGTTTGAAATCGCTCCGTTCGCAGACATTGAAGATGACGATTTCGCCCCCGCCCTGGATCAGGCGATGCAGGCCCATAACGCTCAGATCGACACGATTGCAGGCAGCCCGGATGCGCCCACGTTTGCCAACACGATTGAGGCGCTTGAGGCGGCGGGCGAAGAGATGGACAAGGTTTTGTCGGTGTTCTTCACGGTCGCCGGGGCGGACAGCAATCCGGCGCGCGAGGCGCTGCAGCGCGCGTTCTCGCCCAAGCTGGCAGCGCATTTCTCGGGGATTTCGTCGAACAAGGCACTGTTTCAGCGGGTTGCCGACCTGTGGGCGCGCAAGGACGAACTGCACCTGACCGACGAGCAGGCGCGGGTGCTGATGCTGACCCATCGCGGGTTCGTGCGGTCCGGTGCCGCGCTTGAAGGCGATGAGGACGCCCGGATGCAAGAGATCAAGGCGCGGCTAGCCTCGTTGGGCACGTCGTTCACCCAGAACCTGCTTGCCGATGAGCGCGATTGGCACATGGACCTGTCCGAGGACGATCTGGAGGGCCTGCCGGATTTCGTGGTAGATGCCGCCCGTGCCGCCGGTCTGGAAAAGGGTGCTGAGGGTCCGGTTGTAACCCTGTCCCGCTCGATCATTGTGCCGTTTCTGCAATTCTCACCCCGCCGGGACCTGCGGGAAAGGGCCTATCGCGCATGGACCGCGCGCGGTGCCAATGGCGGAGAGACAGACAACCGCGAGATTGCCGCCGAAATCCTGCAATTGCGCGAGGAACGGGCCAAGCTGCTGGGCTATGACAGTTTTGCCGGTTACAAGCTGGAAACCGAAATGGCGCGCACGCCCGACAAGGTGCGTGACCTGCTGATGCAGGTGTGGGAGCCGGCGAAATCACGTGCCGACGCGGATGCGAAAATCCTGACGGGGCTGATGCAGGCAGATGGTGTCAACGGTCCGTTGGAAGCTTGGGACTGGCGCTATTACGCCGAGAAACGCCGCAAGGCCGAGCATGATCTCGATGAGGCAAAACTGAAGCCATACCTGCAGCTGGACCGCATGATCGAGGCGTCCTTTGCCTGCGCCAATCGCCTGTTCGGGTTGGAATTCGCGCCGCTGGACGTGCCGCTCTATCACCCCGATTGCCGTGCGTGGGAGGTGACGCGCAACGGCCAGCATATCGCGGTGTTCATCGGGGATTATTTTGCGCGAGGCTCGAAACGATCCGGTGCGTGGTGCAGTGCGATGCGGTCCCAGGCCAAGTTTCCCAAAGTGCAGGCACCAGTCGTGATCAATGTCTGCAATTTTGCCAAAGGCGATCCGGCGCTGTTGTCCTATGACGATGCGCGAACCCTGTTCCATGAATTCGGCCACGCGCTGCATCAGATGCTGTCAAATGTGACCTATGAAAGCATCTCAGGCACCAGCGTTGCACGGGATTTCGTTGAACTGCCCAGCCAGCTTTACGAACACTGGCTGGAGGTGCCCGAGGTTCTGTCAGAATTCGCCACCCATGCAGAAACCGGTGAGCCGATGCCGCAGAAGATGCTGGAGAAAGTGCTCAAGGCCGCCAATTTCGATCAGGGGTTCCAGACGGTAGAATATGTCGCCTCGGCGCTGGTTGATCTGGCCTTCCATGATGGCGCAGCCCCTGCCGATCCGATGGTGAAACAGGCCGAGGTGCTGGCTGGGATCGGAATGCCGCAGGCCATCGGGATGCGCCACGCGACGCCGCATTTCGCGCATGTCTTTGCGGGCGACGGCTATAGCTCGGGCTACTATAGCTACATGTGGTCCGAGGTCATGGACGCCGACGCCTTTGCCGCCTTTGAAGAGGCCGGAGGGGCCTTTGACCCGGAACGCGCCAAGGCGTTGGAGGACAACATCCTGTCCACCGGCGGTTCACGAGAGGCCGAGGATCTGTATCTGGCTTTCCGCGGACGTCTTCCGGGTGTTGAGGCGCTGCTAAAAGGGCGCGGCTTGATCGCGGCCTAGTATCCCAAATCGCGGTCTAAGAGGTGCAGGAAAGGTTCGCCCTTCTCACCTCGTATGATGTTCTCGCAAATCACCTGAGCGGCTGTCACAGGTCGGGTCTCCGAGGCGATGTGCGGCGTCACCGTCACATTCGGATGCGCCCAATAGGGGTGATCTGCGGGCAAAGGCTCAACGCGGAACACGTCCAGCGTGGCGTGCCCAACCTGACCCGAGTTCAGCGCGTCCAGCAGCGCGTCATCGTCGATCAAAGGTCCTCGGCCGGGGTTGATGATGCGCGCGCCTTTGGGCAGCAGGGCCAATGTTTCAGCGTTCAAAGTGTTTGTGGTGGCCGGTGTGTCCGGCAGCAACAGAACCACGATCTCGGCAGTTGACAGGGCGGCGCGCAATCCATCTGCGCCATGCAGGCATTTGATCCCGGGAACATCTTTGGCCGAGCGGCTCCAGCCGGTTACATCAAAATTTAACGCGGCCAGCGCTCGGGCTGCGGTTTCGCCCAAAACACCAAGACCCAGAATACAAACCTGACGTTCGGCGGCCAAAGGCGGCGCCTCAGTAATCCAGATGCCGTCCTGATTGGCGATGTGCTGATCCATCCCAAGGTGATAACGCAGCACGTGGCCGACCACCCATTCGGTCATGCCCTGCGTCAAGCCGTGATCTACCATGCGCGCAAGCGGGACGGTCAGGGTGTCGTTGCCCGCGATCTTCTCAACCCCGGCCCAGAGGCTGAGAACAGCCTTCAGCCGCGTGTAGGGGGTGAAGTCCAACAACCCTTCGTTCGGCGCGTAGACCACATAGTCGACCTGATCCGGTTCGAATTTGGTGCTCAGGTGGAAGTCCAGCCCGGCCTCGGTCAGATAATCGGTCAGCAGCGGCTGATACACGGGCCACAGGGCAGGGCGCGCGGAAAACAGGATGTTCACGGGCATGAGGGGCCTTTCAGATCAGCGGGGACGGTGGATATGGGCGCTTTGGACAATGCCGAAGGCGGCCATCAAGACCAGCATGGCCGAACCGCCATAGCTCACCATCGGCAGCGGTACGCCCACAACCGGGGCTAGGCCCATCACCATCGACATGTTGACGGCAAAGAACAGGAAGAAGTTCAACGCGATACCGAGCGTGACCAGTGACGAAAACCTGTCTTTGGTCGACAGCGCCGTAACCAGGCAGAACAACAATATCAGGCCATAGAGGATCAGCAGGGTGATGCCGCCAACAAAGCCGAACTCTTCGGCCAGCGTAGTGAAGATAAAGTCAGTGTGTTTTTCGGGCAGAAAGTTCAGGCGCGATTGCGTGCCCTGCATGAACCCGCGCCCGTTCCAACCCCCAGACCCCAGCGCAATCTTGGACTGGGTGATATGGTAACCGGCCCCTAGCGGATCGGTTGAGGGATCAAGGAACGTGTCGATCCGGCGGAACTGATAATCTTTGAGCAGCTGCCATTCGGTCCCCCGGCTGTTGAACACGGTCGCGATCAGACCGACCACCGCTGCTATGACAGCGGCAAAGTAAGCCCAATGAACACCAGCAAGGAACATCAGACCACCACCCGCGGCCAACAGCAGGATTGATGTGCCCAAGTCTGGCTGTTTCAGAACAAAGAAAGTGGGGATCAGGATCAGAATAACCGGGATCAGCACCCAAAGCGGGCGCGAGGTCTTGTGAGACGGCAACCAGTCGTAGTAAGCGGCCAAGACCATGACGAGTGCAACTTTCATGACTTCTGATGGCTGAAGCCGCATGAAGCCAAGGTCGATCCAGCGTTGCGCACCCATGCCGACCGTTCCGAAGAACTCTACAAACACCAGAAGGGCAATGGCGACAAGATAGGCCAGCACCGACATGTTGCGCCAGAACCAGATGGGCACCAGCGCGATGATGAACATCACCGTCAAGCCCAGTCCGAACCGTTCCATTTGCGGCTCGGCCCACGGTGTCCATGACCCGCCGGCCACGGAATACAGCATCAGGAACCCGGCGCTGGCCACACTGATCAGCAACAGGGTTAGCGGCCAGTTCATATACAGAAACTTGCGGATGCCCGAAGGCGTGGATTTGACCGTATATTCAAGATAGCTCATGCGCGGTCCTTCTCGGACGGGCGCGCTTTGGGGCGACGATCCCCCTCAAGCTTTTTTTGCTGTTCCTTGATGCGCTCGCGGTCGCCAGCCGGATAGGCTTCAAGCGGGGGAGTGCCGTTGTAAAGCGCTTGCAACATTATGTCCCGTGCGACCGGGGCTGCGGCCTTGGACCCTCCGCCGCCGTGTTCCACCACGACGGCCACGGCGTATTTCGGGTTGTCATAAGGCGCAAAGCTGACAAACAGAGCGTGATCGCGACGTTCCCACGGCAGGTCTTCGTTGCGGATCACACCAGCGGCACGCTCGGCCTTGGTGATGTTGCGAACCTGACTGGTGCCGGTCTTGCCTGCCATGCGCAGATCATCTGCGATGATGCGGCTGCGATAGGCCGTGCCACCCCGGTCGTTTGAAACCGAGAACATGGCTTTGCGGATGTATTCCAGATTGTTCTGGTTGACGGCTAGTGGTTCACCCGCGCCTGAAGGTTGCTCGACCCCGTTCACGGACCGGACCAAACGCGGCTTGACGGCGCGCCCCGTGGCGATCCGCGCTGTCATGACGGCAAGTTGCAGGGGCGAGGCCAACATGAAGCCCTGACCGATAGACGCGTTTGCAGTGTCACCGACCAACCAGCTTTCCCCGTGAACGCGTTCTTTCCATTCTTGGTTCGGAGCCAACCCCGCAGCGACGGCCGACATCGGGATATCGTGCTTGACACCCAGTCCGAAAATGCGGGCCATCTCGGATATCTTGTCGATCCCGGTGCGCAGAGCAACATCGTAGTAATAGACATCGCAACTGCGTTTCAGCGACAAGTTGAGGTCGACCGTTCCATGCCCGCCACGCTTCCAGCAATGAAAGCGGCGGCTGCCTACCTTCAGGTGTCCGGGACAGTAAACGGTGTTGGGCGGCCCGATCACTCCGGCCTCAAGCGCGGCCATTGCAGTGATCATCTTAAAGGTTGAGCCGGGTGGGTAGGTCCCCTGTACTGTCTTGTTGGCCAGAGGGCGGTAATTGTCCTGAGTCAGGGTTCGGTAATCGGCGACCGAGATGCCGCGCACGAACAGGTTAGGGTCGAAACTGGGGGCCGAGCTGATGGCCCGAACATCACCGGTTTCGCAGTCGATCACAACGGCCGCGGCGCTTTCCCCGGCCAACCGGGCCTGTGCGTATTGCTGCAGATCGGCATCGACAGAAAGCTGTAAGTCAGCTCCGGCTTCGCCTTCCTGCCGGTCAAGTTCGCGCATCACGCGGCCAGTGGCGTTGACTTCGACCCGTTTTGCTCCGGCCTTGCCGCGAAGGCTGATTTCCTGCTTGGCCTCAAGCCCGACCTTGCCGATCTGAAATCGGGGAATGCGCAACACCGGTTCGGGGTCTTCGATCTGGCTGAGGTCATAGTCGCTGACCGGGCCGACATAGCCGACAACATGGGCAAAATCCTCGTACCGGGGATACTGCCTTGTCTGTCCCACCTCGGGGATTACACCCGGCAGGGCAGGCGCGTTGACGGCAACCTTGGAGATATCCTCCCACGTGACCTGATCGGCCAGTGTAACAGGCAGGAACGGGGCCGAGCGACGCATCTCGGTCTTGGCGCGTTCGATCTCATCCTGGGTCAGGGGAATCAATTCCGAGAGTTTGGCGATCACCTGATCGACGTCGCCTGCATCCTCGCGCACCATGACGATGCGGTATGAGGGGGAGTTCTGGCCGATGATCTCTCCGTTGCGGTCATAGATGCGGCCGCGGGTCGGTGGTATCAGGCGGATGTTGATCCGGTTTTCCTCGGCCAGCAGGCGGTATTCGTCGGCTTGATCCACCTGCATATAACGCATTCGTGCTGCCAATCCGCCGATGAAGACGGTTTGCAGACCACCCAGTATCAATGCCCTGCGAGGCAGGCGTTTATAGGCAAGGCCCTGGGGGGTGGGTTTTCGCTGCTTCATCCGCGGGCACCCACTGTGCTGCCATCAGTTGATGATTGGCGACGCACGCCGAATCCGTTCTGGCTCAGCAGAACGATCAGAGGATAAACTGCAATTGTCAGAACCACTTGTATCACTACCGGCCCCAATGCTGCCTGTTGCACTGACAGAATAGCAAGAATGATGCGATTCAGCATGAAAACTGCCGTGATCACAACGGCGACGGTGGTCCATTCGCTGACGAACCCGGAATCTCGCAACCCAAACGCGGCCGAGCGTAGATAAACCGTGCCCAGAACAACCAGCGCGGCCAGCAGGCCAGGCGGACGCTGTAACAACAGGTCCGCCATCAGCAAAACGACGGCCACCAACAGGATCGGCACGAACTCAGACCGCCGCAGCGCCCAGGCAAAGGTCAGGGCGATCAACAGGTCTGGAAAGGGCCAGCGATCTGGTTTTGTGTCCAGCGGGAGCAGGTGCAGGAACAAGATCAGTGCTGCCAGCCATAGGTATAGCGCCCGTTTAGACCAAATCCGCGAAGTTGCGCTATCCATCCCCGACCTCGGCAGGGCTTAGGGCTGTTTCGGGGACCCTCGGGCCGACGATGTCACCGGGGTCGCGGATCAGAGGCGCTGATTGATATCGCAGGACTCGCAGAAATTCGAGTCGTTCGAAATCCGCCGACAGGCGCACCCGCAGGCGGCCTCCGGGATCTGCGGTGATTTGCCCGATCAGCAAACCACCGGGAAAAACGCCGCCATCGCCCGAGGTCACAACTCGGTCTCCAGGGCGCACCAGCTCGCGGTTTTCCAGAAACTCAACTGCTGGCGCCGAAGTATTGTCGCCGGTGATCAGGGCGGTCTGACCAGAAGGTTGGATGGTTGCCGGGATCGCGCTAGAGGCGTCGGTCAACAGGATCACTCGCGCTGTATCCGGGCCAACGCCAGAAATACGTCCGACCACGCCGATCCCGTCCATGGTGGCCCAGCCGTCAGTGATGCCGTCCCGCTCGCCCACGTTCAGTAAAACGGACTGCCGGAAGGGCGAGCCGCTGTCAGCCATTACGACGCCAGTGATGTAGGTCAGACGCGGATCGAGGCGAACATTGTTCAGGTCCAGCAAACGCGCGTTTTCCTGTTCCAACTGTAACGCAGCTTCTTTCCAGGCGCGCATCAGGCGTAATTCGCTCCGCAGTTCCTGGTTCTGTTCGCTAAGGCGCTGGTAACTTTGGAAATCGCGGGCCAGATTGACCACCGCCGTAACCGGAACCATGGCCCATTCCATCGAGGGTACAACAGCGTCCACCACTTGCGCACGGAACCGTTCGACGCGCGGGCTATCGATGCGCCAGACCAGAAAGATGCCAAACAGGCACAGCACCACGATCCCCAGAAGCAGGCGGCGCAGGGGGGTGGTGTATTCGTCGCGCTGTGATCGGTCCTTTGCCACAGGTTACCTTCCCGTGCTGCTCGTGCCCGAGTGTTGGCCCTTAAAGGGTGCGCGCCTTAGCTTTCGTAGTCAATCGCGTGGCGCAGTTGTTTTTCGTATTCCAACGCCTTGCCGGTGCCCAAAGCCACACAGTTCAGGCTTTCATCGGCAATCGACACGGCCAGACCGGTTTGTTCGCGCAAAGCAAGATCCAGGTCGCCTAGCAACGCGCCGCCGCCGGTCAGCATGACGCCCCGGTCTACGATATCGGCGGCCAGATCGGGCGGAGTGGTCTCGAGCGCGGTCATCACGGCTTCGCAAATCGCCTGAACCGGTTCCGAAAGAGCCTCGGCCACTTGGGCCTGGCTGATCTCGATTTCCTTGGGAACGCCGTTCAACAGATCGCGACCCCGGATGTGCATCGACTGGCCGCGGCCATCATCAGGCATGCGTGCGGTGCCGATAGTGGTCTTAATCCGCTCGGCGGTGGATTCACCAACCAGCAGATTCTGCTGACGGCGCAGGTACGAGATGATTGCTTCATCCATCCGGTCACCACCTACGCGGACCGAGCGGGCATAGACGATGTCGCCAAGCGACAGCACCGCGACCTCGGTGGTACCGCCGCCGATATCTACGACCATGTTTCCGGTCGGATCGGTAATCGGCATGCCTGCGCCAATCGCGGCAGCAATCGGTTCGGCAATCAGGCCCGCGCGGCGGGCACCAGCGGACAGAACCGACTGGCGGATCGCGCGTTTTTCAACGGGTGTCGCGCCATGTGGGACGCACACAATAATTTTCGGCTTCGAGAAGGTCGAGCGTTTGTGCACCTTGCGGATGAAGTGCTTGATCATCTCTTCGGCGGTGTCGAAATCGGCGATGACACCTTCGCGCATCGGGCGGATTGCCTCGATCGAACCCGGGGTCCGGCCCAGCATCAGCTTGGCGTCCTCTCCGACGGCCAGCACCTTCTTGACGCCATCTTTCACGTGGTATGCCACCACCGACGGTTCAGACAGGATCACACCACGCCCTTTGACATAAACCAGCGTGTTCGCTGTCCCAAGGTCAATAGCCATGTCCGCTGTGAACAGGCCGCCCAGATTGCCAAAGATCCCCATGATTCCCCTGATCCTGTATGTCGATTTTTCTACTGCCCGCGACTCGACGGTTCCGGGACGGATGACTTATAGGGTGCCAACACGCTCGGTAAAAGGGCTGAATCCGCGACAATCAGCACCTTTCCGCCTTATTGAGAGGGACTTTAGAAGGCAACATGCTCTCTTATCAACACATTTACCACGCCGGTAACCTGGCTGACGTGCAAAAGCACGCTTTATTGGCATGTGCGCTGGACTATCTGACCCGTAAAGACAAGCCGCTGACCTATCTCGAAACCCATTCGGGGAGAGGGTTGTACAAGCTGGATGCTGAGGAAGCAGTGCGCACAGGAGAGGCCAAGGCTGGCATTCGGCGGGTTCAGCAAGAGGATTGGTTTGATGCAGACCATCCGCTGAGCCGCGCGATTGGTGCGATACAGCAGCGGCACGGATCGGCGGCTTATCCAGGTTCACCGTTGATCGCTGCCAGTTTGTTGCGAGAGCAGGACCAAATGCACTTTGCGGAATTGCATCCGCAGGAACATTCGTCGCTTGCTATGGCTATGTCAGTGTATGAGGCAAAGGTTTACCGACAAGACGGCTATGAGTTGGCGCAATCCCTGCTGCCACCCACGCCGCGACGCGGGATGTTACTGATCGACCCGAGCTATGAGGTGAAATCGGAATATGATCGTCTGCCGGGAATAGTCGCCAAACTGCACCGGAAATGGAATGTGGGAGTGGTCGCGTTGTGGTATCCAATTCTGACGGATAAACGCCACGAAGCGATGATTTCATCATTGAAATCCCTGAACCTGCCAAAGGTGCTTTGCCATGAAGTGCGGTTTGATCCCGTGCGAGAGGGGCATCGGATGGTTGGTTCAGGAATGTTTGTTATCAATGCGCCCTTTGGTCTTGAGGATGAAGCAGCCCGGCTGACGGGGTTGTTCAAAAGCCTCAGAGCGTAGTTCTATGGGAGGCAAAGGCTCCCGCCTCGTTTACCCGCATCAGAGATGCAGCCAAACAAGTTGGGCCCGGCAGCGCGCCGCAGGCACG
>NZ_JBQGAN010000038.1:0-26836 GCF_056542865.1 Ruegeria sp. AA6 | reverse complement strand
AAAAGAAGGGCAAAGATGGACGACTTTTACGCCGCCCGCAGCAGGGTTATCCCGCCGCTACCGTGGTCGACTTTCTCACCGCCGTTCTCACATTGAACGTCATCCGTGCCTTGAAGCGATGGGCCGCGTATTGTTCGGAGCGCGGGTGTTCATTGGTGCCGACGGGGTCCTCATTGGACGCTTTCGGGCGTCACCTGTTTGCTGATCTGGAAGATGAGCCATCAATAACTGCACGCTCGGTCGCAGACTACCAGTCGCGCATTCTGAGCGGGATTGGCTTGGTTCAGCCCGGATTTTCTTCCTCGGCCTGTAGCTTTGTCGTCGCGGATTGGCGTAACCAGGCAGACCAGGGGGGCGCGGTGACAAAGACGGGTGCGCAACTCGTCGGCGCCACGGCAATCTGGGATCTCGGGTTCCAGCATATCGAAAACGCCCGGTCCTCCCAGATGCGAGGATTGGACTCCGCGCGGCAGTTTCGGAACGGATTGATCCTGGCCATCGGAACCGCCTTGCCACAGCGGGCAAGGGCGCTGTCGTGCCTTTCCTTCGGCAGCAGTCTTTGCCTTCGAGATGACAATACCGTCGGCATCCAAATTCCGGCATCGATGCTGAAACTGCCGGAAGATCGAAAGCAAGGTGCGCCGTATGAACGCAGCCTGTGTAATCCGCGTTTGGCGGAAGCTCTGCAGGAGTATCGCCAGTCGTTTCGCCCGATCTTCGATGACGGCGGAGCGGTTTTTCCATCCGTCAAATCCCGGAACGCCGGGATCAGCGAAAAACAGATCGGCCGATTGACCGGCAACATGACCGAAAAGGCCTTCGGAACCCGCATATCGATTCATCGACTGCGCGACAACGTCGCGACGCAGGCCAGTGAAACCATGACAGCGACTGGCCGTGCTGCCGCCGCGCTGCTCGGTCACAGGTCGCAAGCGACCGTGGCCCGTCACTACGATCATTCGGAAGGCATTCAGGCGGCAGAGGAGTTTGGTGCGCTGCTATCATCCTACCAAGGAGCGGGTGTTGATCTTGACCTTTGATACGGCATTCAAAAACTTCGACGCCCTGCGGTGACCTGTTCTGCTCCGGAATAATGACCTTTGTTGTATCGAGAGTGACACAAGAGCGGGGAGACAGAAGCGGGGCGGTAGAAACCAAAGAATCCGGGCGTTCGATGTGGCTTCAGCGAACTGGCAAAACGCGGACAAAGCAACCATTAGTAACATTTACGCAGCTAAACGGATAAGGGGCTGTAAACTAACCAGCTTTGGCTATCACAATGTGCTGCGAACTTGGCTTCCAAGAAAACAGAAGCGCCAGAACTAACTGGCACCGCTGTGAATTAGCTTGATGCTGTTCAAGCTGTAAGAAAACCGTCGTACCAGGCCATCAGATCGATTCCGTCGCCCGTAGCGTTTGAGCCATTCAGAGCAGCCAGTTCGCCTTCCCACCCGGCAGCAAGTTCATAGATCCCAAGGTCTTCTAGAGACGCGAGCGAAAAGTCCGCCAGATACATGGTGTCGGTCT
Organism: Ruegeria sp. AA6; assembly: GCF_056542865.1. Classification (NCBI taxonomy): domain Bacteria; kingdom Pseudomonadati; phylum Pseudomonadota; class Alphaproteobacteria; order Rhodobacterales; family Roseobacteraceae; genus Ruegeria; species Ruegeria sp. AA6. The sequence goes on along the minus strand of NZ_JBQGAN010000038.1, from coordinate 25,309 downwards.
GTTCAACGATCCCGGTCATTAGCTCGGCATCCAGGGCTGCCTCGTCCCAATGACCTCCGGAAGTGCCGCGCCCGCCACCGCCTTCCACCGGAATATTATCTCCATACAAAGTCGTAGCTTCTGTCCCAGTGTATACAAGATTGCCCTTCGACTTAGTTGTCAAATCGTTGCCCGCAACATCCCAAAGGGTACCAAATCCCAGCGCGTGGATCATCTCGTGAAGTATAGTGTCATCAAGCACGCCGAGTGCATCGAGAGAGGCCGCATCGGCAAGGTCGATGGTAAGGGTGGCGCCAGCCGGTGTTTCAGCCGTGCCATTGCCGTCCCAGTCGTTTGCTGCGTAAATATTTGCCGATGCAACCTCTCCACCCAGCGCACCGGTTTCAAGTTTGACTTCGACGTAGAGGTCATCAAGCACAAACTCCGTACCATCTGATTTCAAGCCGTTGTCATCGTCCGTAAAGCCATATGCTATGACCGAAGAAAGAAATTCCGCTGCCGCTTCGACATAGCCTTGTATGGTTGTCGCAATCGAAGTGTTCCAATCTGACCCGTTTCCTACAAATTCGATCTGAAAATTAAACGGATCACTAGTGCCGCGATTGGTATCTACGGTGATAGTATCGTCGAACCCGGTATCGAGAGTGCCCGAAGTGTAGGTAGCTTCCACAGTGCTGCCACCGCCGCCTCCGTCACCACCGCCATCATTGCCGCCGCCCGGTCGACCACCACCGCCGCCGCCGCCGAAGGGATTGCCCATGTTGAACTCTTGGTAATCAACGAAGGTTGCGTCGGAGCTTACGCTGGTTTGGTTTTCGAAGGCATTGGGCTGAAGGAGTGCGCGCAACGCCTGGCCATCTGCCGGCGTAACCGGTTCAAGCCCGTTGGAGGCGTCAGCCTGCTCAATGATATCAAGGCCATCTCTGCCTTCGCCATCAGAGTTGCCGACTGGATTGCCCGTGTCGAACACTTGGTTGTCATGGACGGGGTTCTCACTATTATGACTTTCTGGGTCGGTGGGCTGAAGGGTTGCGCGCAACGTCTGGCCATATGCCGGCGTAACCAGCTCGGGCCCGTTGGGAGCGTCAGCCTGCTCCAAGATAAAATCATCAATGGCATTAAAAAAGTCGTCAAACAGAATTCGATCAAAACGTTTTGCGTGCATATTGGCTATCTCCGAATTGAAGCCCCCACCAATACATCTGATTATTAGAATAAAATAACGCGCTTTAATGTGTGTGGAATATGCCGTTTATGTCTAGTTCATGTATTGAATGGTAGCTCTTTAACCAAGCCGTCGCACAATCCTCCCCCTGTAAAGGTATAAAATGGGCTCGGTGCGGACATTCGAAGTTCACGACAAGGAGCGAATGCCGGCTGTGCGGACGAAGCGGACGGTCGAGCAAATCCCGTCTTCCAACCGCGCAGCTGGGACCTTCCGAGCCGCTGCACCAAAAACAATTGAGTTACCCTAAATAGTCTTTAGGTATTCAAGCAGGGCAGACCGTTCTTTATCCGTTAATTCGTCACTGTAGATGTGGCCCTGATTACCGTAGCCTCTTAATGTAGTGTCATAGATCAGCCTTCGCCTATCTGGGTCTGTTTCACTTTCTTGCCCGGCCGAAAGTACTTCGAAGCGCCAGCCCATCCTTTGGGGATCGTAATTTCGTGGATCGAACAGGTGCCGCCAGTACTTCGGCCTCAAGTCGCTTTGGAGTAAAGCCTCCATATTTGGCACTGAACCGTTGTGTAGATAGGGTGCCGTGGCCCAGATCCCATCGAGTGGCGGTGCTATATAGCCAGGTGCAGGGTTGGCACTTTCAGTGTCTCCGTAAGGAGAACGCGCCACCCAGGCGTAGAACCGGTCTCGCGATCCATCCGTCGCCTCAGTTGCATATGCGGGGTCAGTTCCAATTTCGGAAACCGGATAGACTCGATTTGGAAAGGTCTCATTTGCCCCGTATGTGCCGTGGCAAGCGCTGCACTCACGAAGAAAGATGCCCTCTCCGTCAGCTGCCAGCTCTACATCGACAGGATATGGGAAGGCTGGGGCCGCCAATGAGGCAATGAAGGCACGAATGTCAGGCGCATAGGCGACGATGTCTGCAACATCTTCAGTGCCATCAATGCAAAGCATGGACGCAAGGAGCATGAAGCGCGCGTGGTCGCCCCGACCAATTGTCGTGTAGAACATCGCGTTCTTCTTGCTCATCCCCCACCAAGGCGGGACACTAATCGGCAACGGGTCCTGCGGTGGCGGGTCGATAAGCGGTGTTTCTGACCACTTCAGCGTTTCAGGATTGAGCCTGGACATGAGTGCCCAGGTCAGGTTGGTCGCCGGGTTTACACCAATCGTTTTTGTTTGGACGTAAGGCGCAATACCGTCGATGCGGTCAGCCCAGTGCTCCCAGGCTTTCGTTTCGGCAGCTCCACGAACGTAATTTCCTGTTTGGAGAACCAGCCTGCTCGGATCGCGCGTGAAGTCCCCAAATTCGTTTCCCAGACCGATGATGATCTCATCGTTGAGGCGTCCGGCATGGCACGTCAGACAATTATTGGAGATGACCTCGACACCATCTTCATTCACATGCGAGGTGAGCGCGTAGGGTAGCTCGGCGTTCCGACCCTCACGCCCGGAAAGAGGTTTATTTTCGGCAGTTTCAGGATTCAGGCGGCGATAAGCGTTATAAGGAATACCACAGCTGACGTAGGGAGCATTTAGAAGAGCGTGACGGCCTGCATCGACGTCACCAGGGCGCTGCACCGAAGGCGGAACTGGTCCTGTCGGAGAGCGGAACTGGCTCGTGTCAGAGGCTGTTTCCCGGTCGTCTAAAGCTGCGTAGAGCCAGAACGCTCCGGCGGCGAAAGCGCCCAACAGTACGGCGACGCCGCCGAATGCTCCTCCTCCTCTAATCACTGTTCATATCCTGTCAGTTGCAGCGTCCCAAATCCGGAGACCGCTTCCTGGGCGCGATTTCCCCTGACTCGCACGATACCGCTCCAGAACGGGACGGAAAAATCAAGCACCTGGGCGTCAAACAAGGGCTCAATCGTTATGTCCAGATCGGGGCCTTCAAGTTGCCATTCGATTGGATATTCGACCCCGGTATAGGGAGATTGCCAAGTTCGAAAAGCCGTCATTTTAATGGTCCCCTCGTCCAAGGAAATGACTTCACCATTGGGTTCAAATATAGCGCCGTTAACGGACGCTGCGCCTCTTCCATCGATCCTCCGTGAGCGCACTGCCGAGATCTCGGCTCCATCCTCAAGTTGAAGCTGCAAACGATCCCATGCGACCGGTCCTGCACCTGGCACCGGAAGCTCACCCCATAAATGATCGTACCATGCGGTTCCTGTGACCCTTTTCTTTCCCTGTCCTTGATCAACGGTTCCATCAACGGTCAGACGCGTGATTGAATAACCCACAAAAGGTGCGTCTGCGCCATCCGGTTCCAAGGCAACAGCCTGCTTCACCGGTCGCATATCAAACTCCACGACAGCCTTGTCGCTAATTGTCGCATAGAGCTTAAGCGTCGCCGGTGATCCGTCATCTGCGAAACTGAGGAACCAATTATCCATTCGAAGCTCCGCAGCATTCCAATCGAAACCCGAGATCCTGGGTATTCCCCGTCCGAACCGTTCCTCGCTCGCGACTTTCGCCGAGTTTGCGTCGAGAAGTGCGATGTGCACCCGTTCAAGCTGTCTGACGTCCCAAATTGAATCCTGCGGCGGTGACGTTGGAGGTACAATGCCAATGCGTAAGAACAAGAACTGGAAACCAAGTTCGTTGCCATCTTCATCGCTTAAATGAGTAAGTAGCCGCCAAGTCTCAGTGCGTGACTTAACATGGGCACCATGATCCTCGGGCAGCTCCAGTTTCCAATTGGAGGATGGCCGTTCGAAGCCTTCATCATCAGAGATGTTTGCCAACAGTGATGCGAAATCAGGCCCCCTAACGTCACTTGGAAAGGAACCCTCTGGCTGCTGGGTAGGCATCGCTGAGTAAATTACAACTCCGAACCCGATGGCTACAATAGCTGTAAGAAATAGCTTCCTCATCGCTGCGGGTCGCCTCCCTTAAAACTCCACACCCTCTATTGCTGGGCCCATTATCTCAATGATCACCATAGCATCTTCTTTTCGCTGGCATCTGTATTTCTGCATTGAGGTTAATGGCTGCTAAGGGCTCGATGCGGCCATTCTCTGCGGCAAGCATTGTTGGCTGGTCGCAACCCAAACCGGACATTCCAAACTAGACGTTGCAAATCCCGAGATGCGCAAGAAGCAGCCGCTCATCAAATCCCACCTCCGATATTCCAGCTCTATGGGCTGTTAGCCTTCGAGCCCCGAGCGATGAACTCCAGCGTTGCCACAACTATCTCATCCCAGACCGGCGATGACTGTAAGATAATGTGGTTGTTGCTCTCAACCATCTGAAACTCTGAGCCTTTTATTCCCCCCGCCAGCAAACGTCCCTGTGACAAGGGGTGTATCGCGTCTCCACTGGCATGAATGACGAGGGTGGGCGCTTGAACGTTGCGCAGCCGGTCGGTCACATCGAATTGATCGATTGTCCTACGAATGCGGGCCGCCATTTCGGGCGTGGCTGATGCGAGTTGGCTTTCGGCAATACTAGTTCGCTCCTCGCGTGATGCGTCCGGACAAAACAGAGACACGAACGCCGACATGAAAGGGCTGTCTGGTTTGCCCCACCCTTTGTTGATAAGGGTCATCAATGCGTCCGCATCGTCGCGAGAGAAATCATCTTCGCGGACCATCCGGCCTTGTGCGAAACCTCCAAAGAGCACGAGCCTACTGACACGTTCCGGGTATGTCGCGGCGAAATGGACAGACACGGGTGCGCCCTGCGACGTGGCAAATATCGGAAACCTGTCGAAGCCAGCCGCGTCCGCCACCGCAAGCATGTCATTCGCATACGCCTCGAGGGACAAATCGTCGACGTCGGTCTGCGACAGCCCTGTGCCACGCTGATCGTACCGTACCAGGGCATGCGACGCGCTGAGCGCTGCTATCATCGGCTGATAGACCGATCCCTCCCAATCTCGCTTCAAATGCGTGAGAAAGTGTCCGGCACGCAGCAGAGGCGGACCTTCTCCCGACTTCGCATATGCGATTTGGGTTCCGTCTTGAGAAGTCGCGAACTGAACGACTTGCTTTACCGTCGTTGCTGAGTTTCGAAGCCCGCCAGCGTCGCTGGAGACCCGAGCCACCATTGAGAAGCCGCGGCGCGGGATTGTCCGTATAACCTTCTGGTCTGTTCCGTTGTCGCCGACGGCCTTGCGGGCAGCGTTGATGCGGGCACCGATTGTCGCTTCCGATACAATGCGCCCTTTCCAAACCGTATCGACCAGGTCGTCTTTTGTGACAAGATGACCGGCTCGCGCCGCGAGCAAATGAAGCAGATCAAATACTTGAGGTTCGATAGTCGCCACTTTGCCTTCCCGCGAGAATGAGTGGCTCGCGATGTCGAGAACGCAATCGGCAAAGAAGAACCGCATAGCTTAACAGCTTCCTATCAAAACCCAGCCGTGATTGCCTCCGATATTAGGGAACAAATCAATGAAATCCCAAGGTCTTCTAAAAAGCTTCTTCAAGCGCATAGCGGTCAGATCGTCAAAATCGACCGAAAGTGCTTGCCGGAGATGCTGGAATGTTTGATCTCGAAAAGTTCGTTGAGGACTGCAAAACTACAATTCGGAAGGATGCGACGCAGGGCGCAATTTCCGAACTCCTGAGGTCCGCGATGTCCGACCCCGGTGCTGTAACCAACGCTCTCGGAGAGCCGACATCAGGTGGCCTCAATACGATCTACAAATCGCCAGAGCTGACAATCCTCAATATGGTTTGGCGACCCGAGATGGTACTCATGCCCCATGATCATAACATGTGGGCCGTCATAGGCATCTACACAGGGCGCGAAGACAATATCTTTTGGCGTCGCTCCGAAGGTTCCCCAAATAGCCGTATTGAGGCGGCTGGAGCAAAGGCATTGAGCGCGGGCGATGTGGCACCGTTGGGAAAGGACGTGATCCACTCTGTGATCAACCCGCTCACCAAGTACACCGGTGCAATCCATATCTATGGGGGTGACTTCTTTGAGGCCGAACGCCTCGAATGGGAGGCCGAGGGACTGACGGAACGCCGCTGGGACCCAGAACGTGCGAAGGCACTCTTTGAGGATAGGTAGCTTCCGGGGCAAATAACCGCTCCGGGCTCGTTGCCGCCTTACGCTACTTTTCACATTAATAACCGGTGGCAGCCCAAAACGGACATTGGCGGCGCAACTTCGCAATCCCATGTACGCAACTTTGCATCCAATTGTTTGTTCAATTTGAACGATCATTTTGACAATAAGCGTCCGACGTCATCCGGCATCCGTCATGTGCTTGACCAAAGAGGTCAGTTGTTTGTCTCCGTATCCCCCCTCCCACGCCGCTTTAGTGCGGTCATGCATAATTCGGATGAAGTCAGCCGGTGCATTCAGAGAAACGCAGGTCTTAAGCGCGTCCTCTTGGGCCAATGCGTAGACTTTCAACGAGGCTTCAGCGTCGTCATACTCCTCGGTCGGAACAGTTCGGGCAAAGAGATCATAGTAGTCATTTACCAATTTGATCGTGGCAGGCAGCTGATCGGCGTAGACCTGCATCGGAACACCTGCTTTCTGGCAAACCAGTGCGCCGTATATCATCCCAAACATGAACCCCTGCCGGACAGTGAAGAGACCGGCAAAAAGTGCTGCAAGAGCTGCGGGTTTCTCACCGATCTGAGCGGATTTTCCCCCAAGACACCTTATGACTTCGCCGTAGCGATCCCAAGTTCCGGCACTGCCCACGGTAAGGATGGTGGTTTCGCTGCTACCAATGCCGGAAGGGTATGCATTGATCATGCCCAGCATGTAGTCGGCCTTTTTTTCGATGAGAAATGAGACCAGTGAATCAGCATCGGACGTATCGCCGGTGCTCATGTCGCAAATTGTTTTTCCTTCCAAAGACACACTTAGCCCACGGACCAAATCGACGGTTTCCTTGTGGCTTTTGATACAGACGACGACGAAATCGGACGCTGCAACAGCATCTTCTGGCAATGCGCAAATAACTGCACCTAGCTTTGCAAACGATTTTGTCTTTTCAGGTGTCCGATTCCAGACGCGGACGCTGTAACCTGCTTTGAGCAGGCAATGCGCCAGCGCCGAACCCATGTTGCCTAGTCCGAGTACCGCAAGCGTTGCCATGGTTTCCTCCTGTTCTGGTCATTGGTGTTCTACGTCAACATGCGTAAAAATTGAGAAATCGCGTAGTTGTAAATTTTTCTGTATTGTTAGATTTTCTGACTTATGGATTGGCACGCGTTACCCTCGCTGACGTCTCTCAGAGCCTTTGCCGCCGCAGCAGAGTTTAGAAACTTGACCCGCGCGGCAGCGGCACTGAATGTGACCCACTCCGCGGTCAGCCAACAAATCCGCGTACTGGAGCAGCATCTAAGAACCCAGCTTGTTTCTCGGACGCGACACGGTATCGCTCTGACCGCACAGGGGGAATTCTTAGCGGCGGGTTTACATGAAGCATTCGCCTCAATGGCATCCCTGACGGAGAGCATATCAAGTGCGGAGGTGGTTCGCCCGCTGGTGGTTAGTGCGACACCGATGTTTTCAAGCGCATTCCTCATGCCGCGTCTATCGGCATTTGTTCAGGAGTTCCCGGATATTGAGCTTCGGATTGACTCAACAATCCAAGCTGTCGACCTCAAACCAGGGGGCATTGACATAGCCATTCGATACGGCATCGGGCGCTGGTCGGGACTTGTCTCGCAAATGTTGCTACCTGGCTGTCTGACTGTGGTCGCTGCAAAAGAATTGATTGGGGAACGAGTGCTCAAAGACCCAATTGAATTGCTCGACTTTACTCTTCTTCAGGAACAGGCTTCGGTCGAATTTGACCTGTGGTTGGAAAAGGTTGGAGTACCACCCGGTGCCGATAGGAGAGTTGTTCGCCTGCCGGGCAACATGCTGCTTGATGGAATCCGCCGGGGTGAAGGTGTTGGGGCGACGGTTCCGGCATTCATCTCTGATGAATTGAAGTCTGGAGATCTCGTGGCGCTATTCGATGATCCAATCCCGCAGATCGGATATCACCTCGTCACGCTGCCTGGACCAGTTCGCCCAGCGGCAAAAGTGTTTCAGAAGTGGCTTTCGAACTCAATTAACGAATATGAGAAAAGCCTTTTCAGATGGACGCCTACTCACTTGATATAACTGTTATTGGTGTTCAACTCGAACGGATAGCAACAACCCAAAGCGGCGATAATTTTTCGCAAGATGAGGACACAAAAGGCCGTTTGCCCACTGAGCTGTTAAAGCAGACGTATCGCAGCGCTTTCCAAAGCTGAAACAGACTTGGGACAAGATCAGACACCGCCCCTGTTCACTTTCGCATGGTCTAAACACGTAGCGATCAGTATGAAACAGATAGGAGTACAACACGTAGAGCGAAAGCTAGCGGCCATCCTGATAGCCGACCTAGTCGGCTTTACCGCCCGGATGGAGCGGGACGAGAAAGGCACGCTCGAAATCCTTTCAGCGCACATTAAAGATATTGCTGCACCGCTTGTCGGTCGGCATCACGGTCGCATCGTCAAACAAATGGGTGACGGTCTGCTCGCAAGCTTCGACAGCGCCGTTGATGCCGTTTCTTGCGCGGTTGAATGGCAAAATTCGCCTGTGGCGGGCTCCGACCCGCTTCGCTTTCGCATCGGCGTCACTCTTGGCGACATCATCATGCGCGACGGAGATGTTTTTGGGTCCGGTGTGAACCTTGCGTCGAGGTTGGAGCAGCTTGCCCCACCCAGCGGTGTGTTGCTGGCGGACGCTGTTTATCGTGTGGTCGGGAACCGAATACCGGTCGCCTGGGAGGATGCTGTTCAGCACACGGTAAAGAACGTTGCCGAACCGGTACATGCCTGGCGCATTGGCGGGTCAAGCGCAATATGCGCTGAACCGCCTCGGCCTGAAACATCAGGAAAAGCCACTATTGCGGTCTTGCCACTACAAAACATGAGCGATGACCCAGAGCAGGCCTTCTTTAGCGACGGGATTGCGGAAGACATTATTGTGGGCTTATTGCGTTTTCGGACGCTTAAGGTTGTTTCCAGAAATGCTTCTTTCAGGTTCCGGACACAGGACACAGATCCGGCCAAAATCGCGGAGGCTCTTGGCGCAGATTACCTGGTTGAGGGCAGCGTGCGAAAGGCCGGCAGTCGCGTGAGAATCTCGGTACAACTCGCTGACGCCCGTACGGGCACCCAACTCTGGTCGGATAGATTTGACCACGAACTGGAGGACGTTCTGGCGGTACAAGACGAGGTGGCCCGAAATATCGTCGCAGTGTTGCCGGGCAGAGTCCAGCACGATGTCGTCGACCGTTCGATGCAAAAGCCAACTGATCAGATGAAGGCCTATGAACTGATGCTCAAGGGCAAGGCACTACGCGACGGCTTGAACGCACGAGATACGGCCAAGGCGAGAGCGTTGTTGGAACGAGCGGTCGCGCTCGATCCGACCATCGCGCGATCTTACATGTGTCTTTCGGACACATATGTCATAGACTTGTGGCTTGGTCTGGCAGACGCTGACGCACCGGCCCACACGTTGAAAATCGCCCGAAAGGGCGTGGCACTGGATAATCGGGACGTCTACATTCGGGACCAGCTTGGGTTTGCTTATCTCTGCGCCGGACTGTGGAGCGAGGCCGAAGCGCAATTCAACAAGACACTTTCCATGATAGAATGCGAGGCGGAGTCGATGGCTTGGTGCGGCTATGCTTTCCTACTGCTCGGCCAGCACGAAAGGGCGCGAGACGTGGTTTCGGAAGTTATGGCGCTGGACCCGCTACATCCGCCTGCCATCGACTGGATTATGGGGCAGGTCGAATTTTTCAACGGTAACTATGAAGCAGTGCTTGGTTTTCTGATGGGAGCAGCGCGGCTTAACTCGTTGGCCACTGCCTTTGTCGCCGCGTCTTACGCGCAGCTCGAACGAGAGCGAGACGCCTCTGACGCATTGCGAGAATTCGTCACCGAACGTCACGATGAGTTCACAAGTCGAGGTATTGTGGTTGAGGATGAGACGGTCGACAGCCTTGCCCGCGGGTTTCGGTCTATGTGGCGGCGACCGGCTGACACCGACATTAACTCGTTTGTCCAAACAGCGCGGCCTCAATTACGCGTTTCTCTGCGCTTTGTTTTTTCGGCGGCGCGAACCCAAAGCGGACATGCACAGTTAGACTTTGCAGTTTCCAAGACGCCAAAGAGTGAACTTTTGCAAGAGGCTACACCCGATACCAGTTTTCAACGTCTCGGGTAACTTCCTCGACTGTAAAAGCAGCCTCTACCTCTGCGACTACACACTGTACTTCATCCGGGCTTGCATTGAGTTCTAAAATACTCGCCCCCAGATCATGGGCTGACCCGGCATTTGAATAAATCGTATCGACCCCAATTCTAATGGCGTTTCGGTGTTGCAGTAGGTGCTCAAAAAACCGCACATAAACCATCTCCTCGTACGGAGAATGACTGTCCGCTTCAGAGATCAAACCCAATTCTGCGGCCTTGGCACACGTCAAACGCCAAGCCAGTTCCATTGTCGATGGAGGCGCATCTCTGGCCTCATCAGGATGTTTTGGGTTCGCAAACGTAGACCTTCGGAAGGCTTCGAGATTGGTACGCAAGCTCTTTGTAGGAACGGGATAGATGAATGTGGTTTCCTCGGATGCTAAGGCTGGTTCAACCTGATCCGGCTGCGCCTGGATGAACTCGGAAAACCTGTTTCCGATGATAGGGACTTCTCCGACAATCAAGTCTGTGGGGTCGGTATTCTCCGCCAGCCATCGCGCCAGGGCTCTCCGACCCCACAGCCCGGCAGCCTTTCGGATCAACGGATGAGTTCCATCTGAAACATCTGGATACTTTGCGAGTATGTCTTCGGTCTGAAACGCCGCGAGTCCTGTATCCCACCGCATGATATGTACGCGTCGTCCCAACGAGACCGAAATGGATATATGCTGGCGCAACAGAAATGACTTTCCAGACGCTGGTAATCCAGTGAAGAAAACCATGCGACAACGACGTGCAGCGTCGGCCAAGTGTGTTCCAACCTCAGTTTCCGCAAAACTGTCGATAGAAATTGCGTATCTCCTAATTTGGTGTCAGCCGCAGACCGGAGCGGCGAGCGCTCACCACCTCCAAGATTGTTGCCCAAGAAATCCGGCGATTTCACAGATGAAATGTCAACTTAAATTGCCCTAAAGCCCAGTTTGAGAGCTTTCCATTGCAGATAGATGCTTCAGCGCTCGCAGCCCAAAGAAGACATACAACAGCGATGTTTGAGTATTCTGGGAAGTTTAACACAGCTCCTATTTAGGACACCTTTTTGGCAAATAGGGCGGCGTTCTTTATGACTGTGCGGATCTTCCCAAGGCCACACCATACCGGCATCGCCCGAACCGCGTGGAACACGACCCACAAAGAAACTCTGTGACTTCTATCGTATGCCCTCTAAACTCCGGTCTTGTGTGTTTCATTAGTTTGCGTGGGGGCACGAACGCAAGTGGGTGGAAAAAAGGCATCAAGAGAGACTGCTGATTCAGCGTCGTCATCCTCGCAAAGCAGGGGGCTCAGCGCGGATGATCAGCAGGCTCGGTTTGGAGCCACCGCGCGGGTTATGCAGGCGATCTCCGAGACCAAGGATGACATCCAGCCAGTATGCGACCTGATTGTAACGCTGGCAAAAGATCTCTGTGATGCCTTTTTTGCCGGTCTGGTACTCGGGCAAGAAGGGGATGCTCGTCAGCAACTGGTTGCCAGCGTTAATCTACACCCGGATATTCAGCAGCTCTGGCTCGACGGCAAATACACGATGGAGCCAGGCAACTCTATTGTGACTGACACTATTCTAAGTGGCGAGACAAAACGTGTTGTCGATATGGGGGACACCAATTTTCATAAATCGGGAGATGAGCGCTTTAAGCTCATTGTCGACACTCATGGGTGCAGGAGCAATCTCTTTGTTCCATTGAAAGTGGGTGGTAGCGCAATCGGATGCCTGATGTTGGCACGGGATGAGGTACGACCTTATTCCGACGATCAGGTGCAGCTGGTTGAAACTTTCGCCGCGCAAGCGGTCATTGCAATTGAAAATGTTCGACAGTTTGGCGAGTTGCAGGTGCGTCTGGCTCGTGAAAGTGCCACGCGTGATGTTCTGGAGACGATCAGTCGGTCTCGGGATGATGAAGCGCCGGTATTTCAGACGATCTTGGAAAACACCGCACGGCTTTGCGAAACAGATGTCGCCACGTTGAGCCTGCTAAATGAGGCAGGAACTCATTTGGAGTACGCGGCCCATTTTGGTGATCAATTGGCTACATACAAGGTCGGCGTTGATCGCTGGTCTCTGGACTCAAATTTACAAATTGCCGAGTCCGTGCGGGAAGCACGCGTCATTCACAACGTCGATTTGCGCGAGACAGACCACTACATCAACGGGGATCCCTGGCGCCGGCAATTGGTTGATGAGGAAGGCGTTCGTTCGTTTCTGACAGTTCCTTTGATGTCAGCAAATGGTGACCCTGTAGGTGTCATTGGGATATACCGGCGCGAAGTGCGACCCTTTTCCGATGATGAGATTTCTTTAGTCGAGAGCTTTGCCGCGCAAGCCGTCATTGCCCTCGATAACACTCGTCAAATGAATGAGCTGCACACTCAGCTGGAACGGCAAGCGGCGACGCAGGAGGTTCTAAGTGTTATCAGCAAAAGCCGGGACAATGACGCACGAGTCTTTGAAGCCGTGCTTCAGCAGGCTACTGAAATCTGTGACGCAGATCAGGCGGCGCTGGTTTTGGTCAACGCTGCGAGAACCCATATTCAATTGGCCGGTGCATGGGGGCACGATAGAACCGACGTCGAATTGGGAGAAGAGTGGCCTCTTGATGGGTCGGTCACGGCGGCGGCGGCGATACGAAATTGCAAGGTTGTACGCGTCGAGGACATCGCCAACACAGAGTTCTACCGCTCGGGTGATCCTACAGCTGTTACAATGGTCGAGATCGAAGGCATCAGGTCACGGGTTGTTGTGCCCCTGATGCAGGGGGAAAAGGCGATAGGTGCTATTGCGGTTAGCCGCCGCGAAGTCCGCCCGTTTTCTGATCCCGACGTGCAATTCATCGAAGAGTTCGCCAAACACGCGGTCATAGCGATAGAAAACACGCGCCAGTTTCGAGAGGTTCAGGAACGACTGGAGCGCGAAAAAGCATCGCGAGAAATCCTCGAAGTCATCAGCCGTAGCCGCGACGACGAAAGACCTGTATTCCAAAGCATTCTCGAAAACTCCAGCCGTCTGTGCAAAGCGCCGCTCGCCTTCTTGTGTATCGCTGATCACGAACGAGGGCTCGCAACGATCCCGGCAAATATTGGCGCAAGAACCGATTTTGACGAAGCGCTGAAAAATTTTGAGGAGCCGTTAACGCGCACTGAATTGATCGCGATCAGACCAATGATCGATGGCCAAGTTATTCGCCAGGATGATATCGCGGATGACCCGCTTTATTTCCAGGACCGAGACCCAAAACGGGTTCAGATGGTTGAGATTGAAGGAGCCCGCTCGGTTCTGGCAGTTCCGTTGATGAAGAACGGCACGGGTCTAGGGGTGATCGTACTATATCGCCGTGAAGTTGCGCCTTTCTCAGATGATGATGTGGCACTGGTCCAAACCTTTGCAGCTCAGGCCGTGATCGCAATGGAAAACGTCCGTCAGTTCCGGGAAGTACAGGACCGGACGGCGGAAGTTACGCAGGCTTTGGAATATCAGACCTCTACATCTGAAGTACTGCGCGTGATTTCGTCGTCGCCAAACGAGCTGGCACCCGTTCTCGAAGCTATCCTCAAAGAAGCGTCGCGTATCTGCGAATTACAGGATGCCTATGTTGCAATGTTGAACCCCGACGATCAGCTTTTTCATGTTCATGCGATACTTACGCAGGACACCACCTTTGCGGAATATGTCAAAGCTCATCCTATTTCGCCTGATGAAAGCGGTGTAAGCGGGCGTTCCATTCTGGCGAAGCGCACAATCTATATCGAAGATGTTGAAACGGATTCTTCTTATACTTGGATGGAAGAAAGCGGCGTCGGTGAATATCGATCCGTGCTCGGAGTGCCGTTGATCAAGAACGGCGATGTCGTAGGTGTTATTTCAATCGGGTCCCCCGAGGTATCGGGGTTTTCTACCAAGCAGATACAGTTGCTGGAAACTTTTGCAGATCAAGCCACTATCGCCATTACGAATGCGAGTCTTTTCCGCGAGGTCGAGGAACGCACTGCGGAAGTAGTACAATCGCTTGAATACCAGACGGCCACATCCGATGTGTTGTCGGTCATTTCGCGATCCCCAAACGAGCTGGAACCGGTGCTTGAGGAAGTCTTGAGGGTTGCAAGCCGAATCTGTGAACCAAAATACGCCGCGATTTCGATCCTCAATCCAGAGGATAATCTATACCACACTGATATCACGCTGGAGTTTGACAGTGATTTCATGAGGTTCATAAAAAACAACCCTGTGCCAGCCGGTCATGGAAGCGGTATTGGCCAAACAGCAGCACGAGGAGAAACAGTATATTACAAGGATACCGAAGCTGAAGAATACGAGTGGAAAGAGGCGGCCCGTATCGGAAAATACCGTTCGCTGTTGGGTGTCCCACTGATCAAGGGCAAAGTAGTAGTCGGTGTTATAGTCCTCTGCCACGACAAAGTCGCACCATTCAACGCAAAGCAAATTTCACTCTTAGAGACTTTTGCGGCACAGGCCGTGATTGCGATCAACAACACTCAGTTATTCGAAGAAGTTCAAGCTCGTACCGCCGAAGCTGAAGAGACATTAAAGTACCAGACAGCTACGTCTGAAGTACTAGATGTTATCTCCCGTTCACCCAACGACCTGCCGCCAGTGTTGGACGCCATCCTGGAGGTTGCTTCGCGCATCTGCTCGCCAGAGTACGCATTTTTTGCCATGCGGGATGCAGACGATGGGCTTTATCGTGTCGTGATGTCTCATAACGTTAGCGAGGCATTTCTGAAGTTTCTGACGGATAATCCGATAGCTCCTGAAGAAGGCTCGTGCATCGGGCGAACTGCATTGCATGGAAAGACAGTCTACATAGAAGATACTCGAAACGACCCAACTTACACATGGAAGCAGGCTGCCGAGATAGGCGATTACCTCACCACTCTCGGGGTTCCACTTGTCAAAAATGGTCGCACGCTTGGTGTTATCGTCATGGCGCACAGGCAGGCTTCGGCATTTAGCGCCAAACAGATCAACCTGCTGGAAACCTTTGCGTCGCAGGCTTTGATCGCTATTAACAACACGCAATTATTCGAGGAAGTGCAAAAACGCACCGCCGAAGTTGAGGAGTCTTTGGAGTACCAAAAAGCCACAAGCGAGGTACTCGAAGTTATTTCCCGATCTCCCGACGCACTAGAGCCTGTACTGGAAGCATTGCTGGCCGTTTCGTCCCGCATTTGCCGCCTACAGGATGCCTTCGTGGCGCTTAAGACACCCGAAGATGGAAAGTACCATTATTTTGCCGGACACAATGTGTCGGCCAAATTCGCGGATTTTTTGAAGGCGCATCCTTTTGAACCCGGGGAAACATCGGCCACAGCGCGTGCGCTTCTACACGGAAGGGCCGACTATGTTGAGGACACTCAAGCTGACACCAACTATGATCCGCTGCTCAAGTCCAATCTCGAAGGCTACCGATCCGTTCTTTCCGTGCCACTAATCCGTGACGGTGACACAATTGGTGTTATCAGCATGGGGAGCCGAACGGCGGCCGCTTTTGACGAAAAACAAATCAAGCAAATGGAGACCTTCGCGTCCCAGGCGATAATCGCAATTCAGAACTCGCAACTCTTCAACGAAACGCAGACCGCCCTCGCACGCCAAACCGCAAGCGCGGATGTGTTAAGAGTAATCTCTGAATCTCCAACCGATACCAAACCGGTTTTCGAGAAGATTGTCGCGCTGGCGACAACCCTCATAGATTGCGACCTGTCGATTGCTATTCAGGCGAACAAGACTGAACTTTGGCAGATCGCCGCCGCGACACCCGATGGCGTCGAAGAAATCACATGGACCGAGCGCCTGCCGATTGATCCCGAAGACAATTTGCCGTCGAAGGCAATCAAGAACGGCAAGACCCTGCATTTGCCCGAATGGCGATACGATGAGCTACCCCCGCGCGATCAAGAGATCATCCGCAGGAAAGGGTTCAAGTCTTCACTGACAGTGCCTCTGATGCGCGGGACGGAATGTTTCGGTGCCTTGGTATTCATCCGAAAAACGGCCAAAGTTTTCAGCGAAGATGAGGTCGCCATTGCCGAGTCTTTCGCCGATCAGGCCATCATCGCGCTGGAAAATGTTCGCCTGTTTAATGAAACTCAGGCTTCCCTGGCTCGTCAGACTGCTAGTGCGGACATTCTACGGGTGATTAGCCAATCTCCTGACGACATCAAGCCAGTCTTCGAGGCAATCGCAGAAGCAGGTGTGCGGTTGGTCTCCTCTGATATGGTTGCAGCTATGACCGCGCAAGATAACGCGTTCGAGGTGCTTGCGCGGGTTAGTGCAGAAGGTGTTGCTACCCTTGAAGGCAACCAAAGTTTTCCTATCGACCCGGATCCGATGTCCAGCTTTCCCGCGCAGGTTCTGCATGAGAAGAAGATGCTCCATCTACCGGATTGGGATACACTCGAGCTCTCACCGTTCGAACAGGTTACGTATGACCGGCATGAAGTGCGCGCAGCTCTGTTGCTGCCACTTATGAAAGGCAAGGCGTGTCTGGGTGTGTTGGTGTTCGCTCGAAAAACAGCCGGCGCGTTCACCAAAGATGAGATAGACCTCGCCTATTCATTTGCAGATCAGGCGGTGATTGCCATCGAAAACGTGCGTCTGTTCCGTGAGGCCGAAGAGGCGCGAAAGGTTGCTGAAGAAGCAAACGAAGCAAAAAGCGCCTTCCTGGCGACGATGTCCCACGAAATTCGAACGCCAATGAACGCCGTAATCGGAATGAGCGGGCTGTTGATGGACACAGAGTTGGACGCAGAACAAAGTGACTATGCCAATACCATCCGCGATAGCGGCGATGCGCTGTTGGGCATCATCAACGAGATCCTCGACTTCTCGAAAATTGAAGCCGGGCAGATGGATATCGAAAACCATCCGTTCGACCTGCGCGAATGCATAGAAAGCGCCCTCGATTTAGTCAGCGGTAAAGCTGCCGAGAAACAGCTCGATTTGGCTTATGAGTTCGATGACACACTGCCCCTGGCGATTAGCGCAGATTTGACCAGATTGCGGCAAATTCTGCTGAATCTCCTTTCTAACGCAGTGAAGTTTACCGAAAGCGGCGAAGTGGTTCTGTCTGTTGAACAATCCGCCGAGGTGCAGGGATCGCTCGAACTGACGTTCAAAGTCCGAGATACTGGAATCGGCCTGTCCCCAAAGGGCATGAGCCGATTATTTCAATCTTTCAGTCAGGCAGATAGTTCCACGACCAGAAAATATGGCGGCACTGGTCTGGGTCTTGCGATCTCGAAACGCCTCGCCGAACTTATGGGTGGGACCATGTGGGCTGAAAGCCATGGCGAGGGGAGCGGTTCCACCTTTGTTTTCAAAATCCAGGCAAAACCTGCAAAACCAGTTAAGTCTACTTCCCGCAATCTTGTCGGCATTCAGCCTGAACTCGAAGGCAAGCGAATTTTGATGGTGGACGACAATGCCACCAATCGTAAAATCCTTGCTCTTCAAACTGAGAAATGGGGCACGCAGACCGCGACGTGTGAATCTCCGTCAGAGGCGCTGAGCATTCTTGAACAAGGCGTCGAGTTCGATTTGGCCATTCTCGACATGCATATGCCCGAAATGGATGGAGCAGATCTCGCCAAAAAGGTTCGCGCCAAGAAGCCGGGTTTGCCACTAATCCTTTTCAGTTCACTTGGCCCGCGCGAAGTAGATCTGGAGGAAGGGCTCTTTGCTGCCAACCTTGCCAAACCTTTGCGCCAATCCCACCTGTTCGATACCTTGGTTACATTGTTCGCGACTGAAAAAGTACGAGTAAAGCCGTCCAAACTACAGGACAAACCCCAAACAGATCCGGATATGGCAACGCGACATCCACTGCGAATCTTGCTGGCCGAGGACAATTTGGTGAACCAGAAACTTGCACTGCGCCTACTGGAGCAGATGGGCTATCGCGCTGATTTGGCCAGCAACGGTGCCGAGGCGGTCGAAAGCGTGAACCGTCAAAAATACGACGTCGTTTTCATGGATGTGCAGATGCCCGAAATGGATGGTTTGGAAGCATCACGACGTATCAACAAAGCGCTCCCCGATGGAAGTCGCCCTCGTATAATCGCGATGACCGCGAACGCAATGCAGGGGGACCGTGAGATGTGCCTGGATGCAGGTATGGACGACTATATCACCAAACCGATCCGCGTACCTGTCCTAATCGAAGCCCTGTTAAATTCCCCAAGAATAAGAAGGTGATCCATGACAGACAGCCCAATTGATCATGAAATCTTCATGGAACTAAAAGACGCCACAGGCGAAGACTTTGCAGCAGAACTTGTAAACACTTTTCTCGACGAAGCGCCAAGTATGATTGGCGAATTGAAAACGGCGGCGGGCGAGGCCGATGTAGACCGATACCGCCGTGTTGCACATTCTATCAAGTCGAATGCCAACACATTTGGTGCGACGGCTCTTGCCGAACTGGCCAGGAAAGTCGAGCTGGGAGAACTGCCCGAGGCCGGAGACCTAACAGATGCGACGGCGTTGGAGACAGCCCTAACCACTGCCGCCGCCGCGTTGCGGAGCCTGATTGATGTCTGACGCCCCCGGCCATTTGCTCATCGTCGATGACAACAAGGTGAACCGCTTGCTTTTGTCGCGCAGCCTAGAGCTCTTGGGTCATCAAGCATCGGTCGCGGAAAACGGCCGGGTTGCGATGGAGATGTTGTCTAACCAGTCGTTTGACTTGCTGCTACTGGATATTGAAATGCCAGAAATGGACGGCTTCCAAGTTCTGGAGGCCATCAAATCGGACATAGATCTGCGCGATCTGCCGGTAATAGTGACATCATCTGTTGAGGGTCTCGACAACGTAGTGCGCTGCATTGAATTGGGTGCCGAAGACTACCTGCCAAAACCTGTTAATAAGACACTACTTAGTGCGCGTGTCTCCAGCTGCCTTGAAAAGAAAAGGCTCAGGGACGAACAGAAGCGCCTGCTAGAGCGCTTTGCAACAACTGAGGTTGCACAAGACTTACAAGAGTCCGGCTTTGCCATAGGCGGCAAGCGCGCCAATGCTTCGGTCCTGTTCTGCGACATTCGCGGCTTCACGACCTTGTCTGAAAATCTCGCTCCCGAGGAAACAATTGATCTGCTCAACACTTTTTACACGTTGATGTTCGAGGCTGTTACTAGCAATGGCGGAATTGTCAGCCTGATGCTGGGAGACGGTTTGATGGCTCTGTTCGGAGTTCCGCAGCCGCTGTCCAACACCGCGCAAAGTGCGGTGGCGGCAGGGCATGAAATGCACAACATGATTGAGATATTAAATCTCGAAAGGCGCTCAGAAGGGAAAAGTGACCTAAAAATCGGCATCGGAATAGCGACTGGCGAAGTCGTCGCCGGCTATGCCGGTACGGACAATCGAGCGACGTATACTTGCATAGGATCGACCGTAAACCTTGCTGCTCGCCTCGAGGCAGAAACGCAGAAAACCGGAAGCCGTATTTTGATTGATCAAGAAACCTTCGATCTGTTGGAAGGGGCAAATGTGTTGGAGACATTTGGTAGTACAATGATCAAGGGTTTCTCCGATCCGTTCGATATCCATGCGCTATGACCATTCATGCAACCTGGCGAGCGCAACTACATCGGGTGTGTTGCGCTTGTGGCTTTGCTTTTAGCCCGATGATTTTCATATGTGGCTCAGTGATTGGAGACTAGATATTGTCAGACTTTGCAAAGTCAGCTTTCTGCGCATTGTTGACTTTGGTGCTCTAAGCAGCATCGGTTGATTTTGGGCTCAGTGTTTCCGTTCTCTGCGGCTTGCATGATTGACTGGTCGCAGCCCAAAGCGGACCTTTAATATCCAACTTTGCAATTCACGTGTTGCGAGCAATGCGGGTCATAAGGGCATTGCAAGCTGAACGTTTTTGCTGAGCCCCGATATCATGATCGACTGCCTATTAGTTCTATTTTCTTGCCTCTTTTGCTCGTCGTCCATGACCTTTTCGACCGCGCGGTCCCGCAAAGCATAGCATTTCAAAAAGTGACGCAAACGGTATCGTCCAGTAGGGCATAGTCTTTCTCCATAACAAAGGTCGACGATGCTCACGCTGCCCGAGACCGTGGCCGAAACCCACGGACCACAACCGTAGAAACCTGTAAGAAACCCGTAAGAAGCTTGGGCAAAGCGAAGACTTTTGGCATGCTGGTGCTGTTGAACCCAGCAATTACCAATACCAAAATGAAAAATTGGACGTCTCTTTTTGCTCAGAAACTACGTTCCCATCGAATTGGCAGCGGTCGCCATGGCCGTATGACGCAAGAGGAACTGGCGATGATACTCAACGTAAGTGTTGACGCCATTAGCAAATATGAGCGCTCGCTGTCGTATATTCGTGGTGACCTTGAGTACCAACTGCAAGAAAAGCTCGGTTGGAGCTTAGAGGATGTGGTTGCTTGCCGAGCGGATTGGGAGGCCGGGCGACCACAGCATTCAGGGTCTGCCTATCGTTTGTTAAACAATCAGGAAGTGCTTAGCGAATTCGGTGGCTCCTCATCGGCGGTAACGGAAGCCGTGGCATGCATGGAGGTGGACCATGGAGATGGCTTACCCAGTGGGTTTTCAGCCGCTGATACGGTATGGCGTGACATACAAAAATCGGGCCTTTTGTCTGGACCCTATGTAATGCTTGGGTCGAAAATCGTTGGGCACGTTGGCTTGATATTTCCAAAGTCCGATCCCGAAAAACGTTTCTTTGAACTACTGTTCGATGAAGCGGAGCTTACACCGGATCATCTGAAACGTCCTTTGTTGCCAGGGGACTACTTTGCATATTGCCCGGCGATTTATGTTGCGCGTGGACATGAGAATGCGACTCGCTTGCTCCTCTCAGGTTTTGTTTCAGAGTTGGAAGAGCTTCTCGACAGAGAGATCTTTATTCGTGAGATTGGAGCAATCTCAGTGAACGGTCTTGGAACTCAATTGTGCGAGGATCTTGGCCTCAAGTTTCTTGGAGCTCACCAGAGATACACTGGTTTCGGGGTCTGGACTTTGCATTGCTCGGATATAGCCAACTCAATTGTTGGGCGTCGAAGTGCTAAACTTCGAGATGCTTACCTAAATACACTCCCGCCAAGTTGACGATGAAAGTTTCCAGTTCCGCTTCGGGTTGAGGTGCTCAACCAAACGAACTCGCGGTATTGCGAAGTATCCGAGCGACTTGGCTAGGAAGCTCATTTTCGTCATCTTGGGCAAAAACCGCATATGCTGCGAAGGCAATACACCTTGACGAGGCCTACAGTGTTGCGAGGTCAGGGTGGCGATAGGCCTCAGGGTACGACATTGGCTTGAAAGGCCCATTGGGCACAACGCTATTCCAACTGCGCCCGAAATAACCCTGGCGGCAGTGTACAAGAGACCCTGCCTCGGCAATTCCGGGCAACGCGTATACACGGCACAGCCACCGCCACAAGTATGGGTAGTCTAAAATCCTTGCGCCGTTGAGCTTCATCCGCACATAGTAGACGGGATCGTGGCGATAGAGCGTTGGAAACAGGCGAAGATCTACTTCTGAAAAGTGGTTGCCTGTCAAATAGGGCCTGCCATCTGAGAGATGCTCCTCCAAATACTCGAGTGTCTCAAAATAGGCGTCAAAAGCTGCTTCATAGATCGTTTGATCAGACGAGAACCCGGCCTTGTAGGCACCATTGTTAATCGCTGTATATATCCGTTCGTTCAGGTCGTGAATTTGGTGGCGCGGCACTTCGTCGGGGTAAAGCCTAACGCGTTCAGCTGCCGGGATTGTGCTGCCAAGAGAATCCGCCGCAGCTTCCAACATTCGGACAATTTCAGCGCTTTCGTTGTTAACAATGCGCCTTGCAATCTTGTCATACAGGATTGGAAGGGATTGCTCTTCAGAGCCTTCGGCACGATAGATTTCTTTGGCAAGGCGCAGTCCTTTGCCGGTGCCGGTCTCACTTGTGCATTCCGGCAAGGTCTCACCTGTGAGCGATGCAATCCGATCAGGTGCAAACTCCCATAAGTTTGGCGCTTCTGGATCGTCGTCGTTGGTGCGGTTTGGAAATGCAACGTCCATCGTGATGCTGTTTTGAAGGCCCAACACATTTCGCGCCAGCGTGACCCTGTGACACCACGGGCAATTCAGTGCTACGAACAGGTGATAGCGATTAGGTTTTGCTGGAAACATTGGATCGCCAATGGCGTGGCGAAAGCCGCTAACGCCGCGCACGAATTCACCCCGTGCGCGGCGCTTGTTGATGTCGGTCTGGTCTTCTTCGGTAGATGTGTCAGTCATGACTTCAGCATCATCCTCTGAGCCGGTGATGCAAGATGATTGGCACGGCCAATTCTTCTTCATCGCTGAGATGCCGCTTAAGGAACGCTTCAATCGCATTGCTCGTCGCATGAAGCTGTCCGGCTTCGTCGTAAGCTTGCGCCTCATCAAGTGCGGATAGCTTGATCACACGGTTCGCCGTGCGAGTGAAGTCACTCAGCACCTTATCCAGATCGAAGTGATCCTGTTCCAGCAACTCAAGCCCCGCATCAAAACGAGGGTCCGCAGCAGATAGTTCAGGGAAATAGCTGCGATCTTCCCAGCCGTGATGGCCATGCAGGTTCCCAACCAGGTTGCCGCCATAGTAGGATAGCCGCCCCACGTAGTCGTCCAACCCCATCTCGTTGCTCAAAACCCCTTCTGTATCCAAGCGAATACGTTCTGCAACACGGCGAAACATCTCGTGCGCGCCGAGCCAATGCTTGGTTTTTTCTTTGAAACCTGGATGGGCTTCCCAACTGTCGCGGGGGTATTGGTCCAAGAGAAACCGCATTTCTTGAGGCATGTCGTCTTGGCGAATGGTATATGTATCCAGCATCGGTTGTCTCCTTTCAGGCAAAAGATGGGAGGTCGGGCAACTGCTCGCCACTAGTGAGAACGCACAGTCACTATGCGTCAGCGAACCCCTGCAAAGTCGGTCCAACACAAACCAGCGATCTTGCGCTTCTAGGATTCGATGCCTTGGTAGATGAAACCATGCAGGTCTCCACGGCTAAAGGTGCGGGCGAAGACGTAAGCTTCGGAAGCGAGACTCGCCTGATGTGCCAATAGACGACTGCACGACTTGGAAATCAGGTTTTCATCTGGGCTTGAGGCGTAAAACTCCGACCCGCCTTTGCAATGCATAGCCAAGCCAATATCGCTTGCGGTAGCTCGCGTGCCGATCTTGGCAGCCAACTGCTCATCAGCTTCAGTTTTTTTGGCGGTTCGCTCTTAGGATTGTGCGCTCGATTAGTTCCGTCACCTGGCCAGGCGTTTCAATGGAAGACGAGTGGCCCGCTCTTCGAAACACTACCAGTTCAGAACTCTTGATTTCTCGATGGATGCGCTCGGACCTTTCGGGAACTGTCGCCACATCTTCGTCCCCGACGCCAATCCCGACGGGAACTTTAATGTTGGCGAGGAGGTCAATACAGCCCGCCCGTTCGATCACGCCTTTGACTGCACGTGTAATGCCGATCCGATCATTTCTCGTAATAGCCTTGGACCATCTGGTTTTTTCCTCAGCGCGTTCAGTGTCCTCGAGAAACGTGCGGCCAAACACAATTGGCATCACCCGTCCAATGACAGCCCATAGTCCAATCCATCGTGCCACAAAGTTCAGCATTCTGTAGCGCGGAGCGTTTTGGGAATCTTCAGGATCGGCGCTTGTTTCAAGCAGGGTCAGTGTTTTGACCAGGCTTGGCTCCCGCGCGGCCAATCTCATCCCGACAAATCCGCCCATGCTTAGTCCAACAAAATGGCACGGCTTTGCATCCAGATGCTTGATCAGTGCAGCTGCGTCCGAAGTGAGTGTGTCAATGTCATAACCGGCATCCGTAACGCCACTCCTGCCTTGCCCTCGATGATCGAATGTAATGCACCGATAGCGATCTCGTAGTTGAGAAACCTGCGCTTCAAACATCGCTCCACTGAACAAAAGGCCATGAGAAAAGACGACCGTCTCTCCTTTGCCACCCGTATCATCGTAGTGAATCTGTGCACCGTTTAGGCTAACCGTCGGCATTGAATTCTCTTTGCTTAGGAATGACGAAAATAACAGAAATCTGGCGAAAGTTCACTAGAGCGTTCCAAATTTGGTTCGCAATGCCTTTTCCCAAGCCCTATCCAATGGACTGTTTGCAGCCCAAAGCGGACATTCGTAACAAGACTTTGCAATTTCCGAGACCGGATCTAGGTGCGCTCATAACGCTGCATTTCTGACATTGATTTCATTAAAGAAAATCTTGGAACTTTGCCCATAAGTTTGCAGCTAAAGAGAACTCATCGAATAATCAGGCTGTCAGGCTTATCTGCGGTGCCCAAATGCAGCTTACTCCCAATCGCCAGCAGATGAGCGCCAAGTGTCGGCTTCGCCATCCCAAACACTGGCGCTGACGCATGGCGTTGGGTTTATTCCGTCGCATTTGGATCCATGAATATCCGCTACGACAACGCGTCGACGCCCAAAATCAACGACCATCCAGCCTTGGTTAAGCAAGGAGTGCACCTCTTCGCTAACCCAAAAGTGCGACATGCATCCGCCAGTTCCGCAGTAAAGAGATGCGGCGCTCGAACACGCAAAACCAGACTCATTCAGAACCCAGTCGCGTTGTAGATCTCCGTCGAGATCGACCCTTTCAACCGCGCCCCAGGCTATGTCAAACTGACCGTCGTTGAAATCCGTGCAGGCTTGTGCCGCCAGATCAACCTTCGCCTGCAAACCGGGCGGAAGTTGCGATACATCAGCCGCGACAGCTGGTGAGGTCCAAACAAGGCCCGAAGCAAGCATAACCCCGGCGACCAAACATTTCATCTGACGCACTACTTTGGCAGCTGGTTGGAAGGAGATATCAATTGCACTGATCATACCTGTAGTCCCCGTATTCCAGCC
>NZ_JBQGAN010000037.1:0-30955 GCF_056542865.1 Ruegeria sp. AA6 | reverse complement strand
GTCCCCGCCGCTTCCGCCGCGTCCCGAGCGCCTCAGCAGCGCCGGTGAAGGGGGTTCTAAGGATAACCAAACAAAGCCGCAAGTGGAAAATCACGTCTTGCGCGATTTTTTTGCGATTTTGTATTTTTCATAAATATATCAAATTATTACGTCGCACTCATGGGCTTCAAATTTCCAAGAAACACCGCAGAGGCAGCCGCGAGCCGAACGGCCAGCAAATGATCGAGTCGCAGCCCACCCCATATATAGTAAGTCTGCCAACTACAGCCACAAGGCGACGCCGAGTCGGAGCGCTCGAACCGATTCAGAATCCGACCAAATCCCCGGAGTTGTCGCACTCTTGGAGGACGAAAAAGTGAAAGGTCGTCTCTCAGGTCTTGCGCATTGATCGCGGATACGGTCACCTCGCCGGAACGATGCGTCTTGATACATTGTAATATGACACCCACACACACTGCCACCTTTCCCTGCATACGTACCGTTGGACTAGACGGCCTACTGATCTCATTTGACGACGCGATGGCTGAACCGTCCAACCGGGCCGCTCTGGCCTTTCGCAACGCGATCGACTCCTTGGGTTGGAACGGTGTGATTGAAACTTCCGCCTCTTTGGCTTCAGCCTATGTCAGGTTTGATCCTTTGACCCTGCCGCATTCGGAAATCCGTGCGCGTGTGGAACAGATGCTTGAGCGCAACGACTGGTATAGCGCGCCTTTGCCTGCTGGGCGGCGATTGTGGCGTGTACCCACTGTCTATGGAGGCGAGCTTGCGCCGCAATTGGATGAGGCCGCGGCGGCGGCCGGGTTATCCTCGGCAGAGGCGGTGAGGCGTCTGAGCGAAACACGCGTACGTGTTCTGACCATCGGCTTTGCACCCGGGCAGCCTTATCTTGGACCGCTTGGGCCGGAATTCAACATACCACGCCTCAAGGAACTGACCCCTATGGTGCCGACAGGCGCATTGGTTCTGGCGATTTCGCAATTTGTGCTGTTTTCAGGCCCGACGCCGACGGGATGGCGGCATGTGGGCCAAACAGCTTTTCGGTGCTTCCGCCCGAAAGCAGAGAAGAGCTTTGCATTGCGACCGGGCGACGAGATGCAGTTCCTTCCTATTACGCGCGAAGAACTGGCAGCCATACAAGCGACCGGTGACGACTCGGGCGGGGCCACCTGCGAGGAGATTTCGGCATGAGCCTGATCGTCCACTCGATAGGTCCGGCCTGCACAGTACAGGATCAGGGCCGCGTAGGGTATCTGGATCAGGGTCTGTCGCGATCCGGGGCCGCGGACCAACTGGCTTTGCACGAAGGAGCGGCTTTGCTGGGACAAAGCCCGGACTGCGCCGCGTTGGAGATGGCCGGGATGGGCGGCACGTTTGAGGCGACGCAGCCAGTCAACATCGCCCTAACCGGTGCGCCTATGCAGGCGAGCATTGATGGCACCCCTATTATCTGGAATGCCTCTTATTCCATGGAGGCCGGCCAGAAAGTGACCATTGGGGCCGCAAAGCGTGGCAATTACGGCTACCTTCATGTCGGCGGGGGAATTGAAACGCTGGTGTTCCTGGGATCTCGCTCTACGCACCTGACTGCAAAGGTCGGGCGCACTGTTGAGACGGGGGATGTGCTGCCGATCGGCCTTCAATCGGGCAACGCCGGTTTAAAGTTGCGACTCGACGACCGGCTTGCCGGAGGCACCCTTCGGGTTCTGGCCAGCTTTCAGACCCCCCTGTTTGACCAGGAAACACTGGATCGCTTTACTCAGACCACGTTCCGGCGCGGCGCACGGGCGAACCGGATGGGGATGCAGTTGGACAGCGACGGCGAAGGCTTTGCCGCCAAAGGTCAGTTAAACATCTTGTCCGAGGTCATCACACCCGGAGACATCCAGATGACCGGGACCGGGAATCCTTTTATCCTATTGCCTGAATGCCAGACCACGGGCGGTTATCCTCGGATCGCCACCGTCCTGCCCTGCGACCTGCCCCGTGCGGCGCAGACCCCGGCAGGCGGGAAGGTGCAGTTCGAATTCGTCTCGATGGAACAAGCTGTCGCCTTGCACGCGGCATATCTGTCCGATCTGGCGCGAATGCGAACGCGAGTTGAACCTCTGGTCCGTGATCCTCATGACATCCCGGACTTGTTATCCTACCAATTGATCGGCGGAATGATCTCTGCCACCGAATAAGGAGTTTTGCTGATGCCCAGCGTCGATCTGAATGCCGATATGGGGGAAAGCTTTGGCCCCTGGAAGATGGGTGACGACGAAAGCCTGCTGAAGATCATCACCTCGACCAACATCGCCTGCGGCTTTCACGCGGGCGACCCGGACGTGATGGCGCAGACGATGACTCTGGCGGCTGAGAACGGCGTCGGCATCGGTGCGCATCCCGGCTTTCCCGACCTTCAAGGCTTTGGTCGCCGCAACATGAAAGTGCCGCATGACGGCCTACGCAATCTGGTACGCTATCAATTGGGCGCGGCGATGGGAATGGCCAAGGCGGTCGGGACGCAAGTCCGACATCTGAAACTGCACGGGGCGCTGGCCAATATGTGCTCGGTCGATATCGACATGGCGCGGGCTTGCTATCAGGGCGCGCTGGACGTTGACCCGGACATCATCATCATGGTTCTGGCTGTCACGAAACAGGAACAGGCCGTGCGCGAACTGGGCTGCAAATGGGTCGGAGAGATTTTTGCAGACCGTGCGTACAATGACGACGGCACGCTTGTGGACCGCAGCCTGCCCGGCGCGGTCATCCACGACCCCCAGCTTGCTGGGCCGCGCATCCTGAACATGGTCCGCGAAGGGGCTATAATCACCGAATCCGGCAAACGACTGGAAACTTCGATCGACACGATCTGCCTGCACGGGGACGGCCCGACCGCGGTGCAGATTGCCCGGTCCGTGCGCGAGAACCTGATCGCGGGCGGGGTCGAGGTGACAAAATTCATTCGATAGTCATCTCGACATAAGATTGGCGCCCCACCTTCTTACTGTTGCCCACGCGGTTTTCTGACCCTAGCATGCCTGCAAGTGCATGTTCTGATTATTGGAAATTCACACAGGGCCAAGCCCGCATACCACCGGGCCTGCGCAAGGAGGGAAATTCATGTCTTTCGATTTGATGTCTTACGAGCCCCGCGGCGACAAGAAGAACTCGGACTTCTTTCAAGAGTATTTGCCGAAGATTTACGAACGGCGCACCAGCTCGGGTGTCGCGGATCAGGTCAGCGCGATGCGAGCCATCGTTCTGCAGGTGGAAACCGCGGCGCTGTTCGATACGCTGATCGAGCTGTATGTGATGACACCATACCGCCACACGGCAACCTATCTGGGCCAAACTCACAAATTTTCGGTCCTGCATTCGCATTCCGACTACCCGGCTATGATCGTAATGGCCCCGCTTAGCCCCAGCTTTGAGGACTTTATTCCCCGCATCAACCGGATGTACCCACTGGCCCGCAACACTCCGCAAACCCGCTATGTCGGAGAGATTTACGGCGCGACCGACCTGAATACCCTGACCAAGACACTGGAAGATCAGAATATCCGCTTTGAATATAGTGGCGACACTGAAAATCCGTTCTACACTTTGGACGGTTTCCGCTTCACCACCCCGTCGGATTTCACCTGCAACCGGGTCGGATATTCCACGCTGGACTTCAATGACCCCGACAGTCTGGGTCTGGGCGATCGCGTCCTGCTGAGCGAGGCAGAACAGGCGCAATTGGATCAGGCCGCAGCCTTCGGAGCGGACAGCAAGATCGCCCGGCTAATGCTGGGCATCGACCACCTCGCCACCCGCATTCTGGCCGGTGAGCGTGAGGACGCGATCCTCGAATTTCTGACTATGGTGCCTTATTACTTCTGGGGGGCTTACAACATCTTTGACATGAACTCGTCGACCAATGTGAACCGGAACGCGGATGTGGATGATGACAAGAAATCCCCCGCCAAGGTTTTCACCGCCAACAACACGCCATCATTTGTGAATTCCTTCGAGCAACTGCCAATGCCGACCGAGGACTTTGTCCGAAACTTTGGTCGCCGTCTTCATCACATGGCAGTCGAGATTCAGGATGGCGATCACGGCGCCGGGGAAAAGAACGTCGATTTCGTGGTAAATACGCTCAAGGACAAAGGCGTGCCGTTCCTCGCCCACGTGGTAGGAGAATGCAAAGACGACCCGAACCTCAAGCAGATCTTCTCTAAACATTCAAAGAACACCTTGCTCATTACCGAATATATCGAGCGCTGCCATCACTATGATGGGTTCTTCACCAAGGACAACGTAGCAGCCCTGACGGCTGCGGCCGGACAAGACGAGCAATACCACCACGGCGCGGTATTTGACTAAAAAAGGGCTGCGAGTTTCCTCGCAGCCCAGACCCATCCAGGAGAAAACATGTCGGATCTTATGATGGTCCGATCATGAAACAGGTGACATTCCGGGCCTGAAGCCTGCGACAAGCCAGATCAGCCTGTTCGCGGGTCATGCCCTGAAATGTCGCTTCGAAACCACGCGAGCTTTGGTTCACTTTGCGCAGCGTACCTTCCAGAGTGGTCATCTCCGACAGGGCAGTTTTCAACAAGACTTTTTCGGCCTCGTAACGAGTGGTGTAGCGCCCCACATTAACACCCCAAAGATGTCCGCCGGATGTGGACAGGCGCGTGACGATTTCCTGCTCGGGCTCGGGCGGTGCGGTGGGGTTGGTCGATGCCAGAACCAGATCGCTTGGGCGCGTAGCAGGTCGTGTGGTGTCGTCGGTCGGTGACTGGATATCAGCCGCTGCAATGGCCGCGGCAATTCCGTTTTGAATACGCGCACCGTTCTGCGCAGCAGTTGCTGCAACCGCGCCTGCCACCTGCACGGCAGCACCCGGCCCCGGACGCAACACTGGGCGCAAGCTGGAAGCTGGCGCCCCTGTCAGAGCTGCAACCGTTGCGCCCAGACCGGCATTCCCGGCATAAGTCGGACGGGCCGGCTTGCGGATCGGCGCGCGCGAAGGCGCGCGGCGGAAGCCCATATCCAGCAACTCGGCCACTTTGGCATTACGCGACGCCCCGGACTTACCACCAAAGACCGTCGCGATAATGCGTTCATCCTTACGCTTGGCCGAGGCAACAAGGTTAAAACCCGCGGCGCGGGTGTAGCCGGTCTTGATCCCGTCGGCACCTTTATACGCCGCCAGCAAACGTCGGTTGGTGTTCGGAACCGTCTTGATCCCCGCATGGGTCGATTGGCGCGAGAACAGATTGTAATACTGCGGGTAATCATAAAGCAGATGACGGCCCAGCGTGGTCATGTCCCGCGCGGTCGACAGGTGCCCCGATTCCGTTAGACCATGCGCGTTCTTGAAAGTCGTCCGGCTCATCCCCATCGCCTTGGCGGTACGCGTCATCCGGCGAGCAAAAGCAGCCTCGGAGCCGCTGATCGCGATACCGATGGCAGTGGCGGCGTCATTGGCCGACTTCACCGCAGCCGCGCGGATCAGATACCGGAAAGCAATCGTCTGGCCACTGCGCAGACCCAATTTCGACGGCGGCTCAGCAGCCGCTGCCCGAGTAATACGCACCGGCGTGTCCAACTCGATCTCGCCATTCCGCACCGCTTCGAACGCGATGTAGAGCGTCATCATTTTGGTCAGTGACGCCGGGTGTAGTCGGGTATCTGCGTTGCGCGAATGCAGAACCTCTCCGGTTCGCGCGTCGATCACCATCGCCGCGTAAGGCGCAGCCAACCCTTGCAACGGCGCAAAGGAAAGCAGCCACACGAATGCTATAAGAAATAAGCCCATTCGGGCCGGAACTGTCCGCCGAACCTGCACGATCTTTGCCTCTGTCTACCTCACGCCGCCGGGTTTTCCCGGTCAGCAATACAATTATTTTATTATCGTTCAGGCTAGCACAGGGGGCCGGTGAAATAAACAGAAAGCTCATGTATTCGCGGTTTATTGAGCCCGCGCACCGCATACTACATGTGGTCGGTGGCGCGCACACCACCACCAAATCCACGAAAATGACCAGATTGTGCCGACGCTCAGAACGGAAAGTTCCGAACTGAGACCATTCGGCAACATCAACCAAGCTCGCCAACAAGTGCAGCCAATTGACCCAAATCCTTCAACTCGCGGAATCGCGGGTTCTGTGCAGGCGTTTCCGCTTGTTCGATTTCCCAGACCAGCCCGTGCGGCACATAAACGCCCCAGCACCCGGCCTGAATCGGAGCGACCACATCCGAGCGCATTGAATTGCCGACCATCATCGCGGCGGCAGGCCCGCCTTCGTACTGATCAAAAATCTTCTGGTATGTTTGCGGCTTTTTCTCAGACACGATCTCGACCCCGTCAAACAACTCACCCAGCCCCGATTGCGCCAGTTTTCGTTCCTGATCAATCAGGTCGCCCTTGGAGATCAGCACGACCTGATGCGTCTGGGCTACGGCTTCAATCGCCTCACGCGCATGTGGCAGCAGTTCGATCGGATGGGCCAGCATCTCTTGCCCGGCTTCGATCAACTGACGGATCACCGAGGCAGGAACACGGTCATCCGTCACCTCAACCGCCGTTTCGATCATCGACAAAACAAAGCCTTTGATTCCGTACCCATAGTGCCGAATATTGCGTTTTTCTGCCTCCAGCAGGCGCTCTAACAGGTGATCCCTGTCGGCGTGATCGGCCAGCAAATCCGTGAAATGGGCCTGTGTCAGCTGAAAAAACCGCTCATTGTGCCACAAAGTATCATCCGCATCGAAGCCGATTGTGGTAAGGTTCTGACCCATGTTGATTACGTCCTGCTGGCTCTTTTCTCTGGCCCGTTCGACGTTATATAAGCGCTCAGATAAACCGAAGCCTGAATCGGACAGTAGGACGCGATGCTTGAACACCAATGGATGATGTCTGACAAATCGGACGACGATGCGGATTCGTCGGTCCTGGTTGAGACGCGCCCCAAGACCAAGCGCCCGCCGCTGTACAAGGTTTTGTTGTTGAACGACGACTACACCCCGATGGAGTTCGTCGTACACGTGCTGGAACGCTTCTTCGGTATGACCCACGCGCAGGCGTTCGAGATCATGCTGACCGTCCACAAAAAAGGCGTCGCTGTCGTTGGTGTGTTCAGCCACGAGATCGCTGAAACCAAAGTGGGCCAGGTTATGGATTTCGCCCGCAGGCACCAGCATCCCCTGCAATGCACAATGGAACGGGAAGAGTAAGGCTGCGCCGCTCTGACCAGTATCGCTTATGTCCCCTCGCCTTGATCTTGCCCTGAAAAGCGGTCTGACGCTGTCGCAACCGCTGACGGTGCTTGGGCCTACACTGGCCAGCGACCTGTCCGCGCTGCCGCCTGAGACACGGGTCGTGCAGCCCTTCAAACCTTTCCACGATCATTTCGCGGCACAGGGTTTCGCTGTAGTGGCAGAAGCGAACGAGAATTGCCAAGACGCGATCATTATTGTGCCGCGCGCCAAAGCGTTGGCCCGATCCTTGGTCCACCGCGCCTGCACTCGTGCCAGCGGTGTTGTCGTTGTTGACGGTGCCAAAACCGACGGCGTGGACAGTTTGCTGAAAGATATTCGCAAACGCGTTGCGGTTGAGGGGCCGATTTCAAAAGCGCATGGCAAGATTTTCTGGTTCCAGTCTGACGCGAAAGCGTTCGAGGATTGGGCCGCCCCTGCGCACCAGACCGCAGACGGCTATCAGACCGCACCCGGCGTGTTTTCTGCGGACGGGATTGATCCTGCGTCTGCCCTACTGCTGGCAGCGCTGCCCGACAAATTGGGCGCTCGGGTTGCTGATCTGGGGGCTGGTTGGGGTTATCTGTCGGCAGGGTTGTTGCGGGTGGGTGGCCTGAAAGCCCTGCATCTGGTCGAGGCTGACCACACAGCATTAACCTGCGCCCGGGCCAATGTGTCAGACCCTTGCGCGCAATTTCATTGGGCCGACGCGGTGACGTGGCGCGCACCCGAACCGATCGACGCGGTTGTGATGAACCCCCCCTTCCACACTGGGCGCAGCGCTGAACCTGCGCTGGGTCAGGGGTTCATCAATTCCGCCGCCAAGAACCTGACGCGCAACGGTAGCCTTTGGATGGTGGCCAACCGTCACCTGCCCTATGAAACGACACTGACCGAGGCATTCGCGCATGTCGAGGAAGGGGTCGGCGACAATCGGTTCAAGGTGTTCCACGCCTCTCGCCCTCGTCGGTGATCCCGGCTAACCTGCCCCGAAATTCAGGAGGAAACGCATGTCCTTTTCCATAGCTGGCAAAACAGCAATCGTGACCGGCGGGGCCAATGGCGTTGGGCTGGCCATCGGGCGCCACTTTGCCGATGCGGGTGCCAACGTCATGTTTGCCGACATGGACGAAAAGCGTTTGGCCGAGGAACTGGGCGAACAGGCAGACGACGGCAACATTCGTTTCTTTGCGGGCGATTTGCGGGAAAAGCTGACCATCGCGAACCTTCTGTCGGCCACCATCGACGCCTTCGATCAGGTGGATATTCTGATCAATGGCGCGCGTCAGGTGATCCCCTCGGATCCGCTGGATGTCGAGGACGACTCGGTCCGCACTCTGCTGAACCAAAACCTGATGCCCGCCCTGCGCCTGAGCCAGATTGTGGCAAAACGGATGATCAAACAGGCCGGAGATGACGAAGACAGTGTTGCAGGCTCGATCATTAACCTGTCGTCGATTGCCGCGCGGCGGACCCACCCCGATCTGATGGCCTATTCCGTATCGACCGCAGCCTTGGACCAGATGACCCGCTCGCTGGCTGTGGCGCTGGCCCCCAACCGCATTCGCGTGAACTCGATCGCGCTGGGGTCGGTGATGAGTGCGTCGCTGCAATCCACCCTGAAAGAGAACCGCGATTTCCGCGACGATATCGAAAAACACACCCCATTGGCCCGGATCGCTGCCCCGACCGAGCTGACGGAAACAGCGCAGTTCCTCGCTTCCGACGCAGCCGGTTTCATCACCGGGCAAATCCTGACCATTGACGGAGGTCGCACCTTGCTGGACCCCGTTGCAGCACCGGCGCACTAACGAAATGCTAGACACTGAAAAATCCACCGCCTCCGCTTGGTTTCGCCAGTTGCGCGACGAGATCGTCGCTGCCTTTGAAGCTCTGGAAGACAGCCACGAAACAGGGCCGTTTTCAGACGCCAAACCCGGACGGTTCGAGGTCAAAGAAACCACCCGGCAGTCCGAGGATGGTTCGGACGCAGGCGGCGGGTTGATGTCGGTGATGCGCGGGGGCCGCGTGTTCGAAAAGGTTGGCGTCAATATTTCAACTGTTTATGGCACGCTGGGGGCACGGGCACAGCAGGCGATGGCCGCGCGCAAGGGTATTCCGGGCATGACCGAAGATCCGCGGTTCTGGGCCTCGGGCATTTCGCTGGTCGCGCATATGCAGAACCCTCATGTCCCGGCGGTGCATATGAACACACGCATGTTCTGGACACCGCATGCGTGGTGGTTCGGCGGCGGATCAGACTTGAACCCCTGCATCGAATATGATGACGACACCGCGCATTTCCACGCCACGCAAAAGGCCCATCTGGACCCACACGGCCCGGCGCACTACCCGCGACTAAAGGAATGGGCGGACGAGTATTTTTATATCCCACACCGCAAGCGCGCCCGTGGCGTCGGTGGGATATTCATGGATGATTACTGCACCGGTGACTGGTCTGCGGATTTCGCGCTTACACAAGACATCGGCCGCGCCTTTCTACCCGCTTTCGTACCGCTGGTTGAAAAGCGCCGCGTGCAAGGATTCAGCGACGATGACAAGAACACACAGCTTGTGCATCGCGGCTTATATGCCGAATACAACCTCGTCTACGATCGGGGCACCAAGTTCGGGCTGGAGACGGGCCACGATCCAGATGCTGTGCTGATGAGCCTGCCACCAATGGCCAAGTGGGTCTGAGCCGCGCTCAGAAACCAAAGTCCAAAATGTTGTCGAAGCAATGGCTTTGTGCTCCGCTGGCCGACATATTCTCGCCAACGCGGCTGACTGTGATCGAATAGCTTTTTGAAGTATCGGCGCCTTCGGGTGCTGTCATCGAAAACTGCACGGTCCTCGTTTGCTTTTCATACGCTCTGGAAACATAAATGCGTTGATTGGTCGGCAGGCGCAGGGTGCGGATCGCGAAATCACCGATGCCACACCAGTAGGCAATAGCTGCCGACGAACCATGCGCCGCGACCTGATAGGTGCCGTCTTTCAAGGGGGTAACCGTCGTACGAAAAGCGGGGTTGACACCAAACCCAACCCCAAATCCGGTGGCAAGCGCCGTCGCGGGCAATAGCGCCAGAACACCAACACCAAAAGCTTTGAATAAACGCATGGTAAAATTTCCCTGAACGAATTCACTGATCTTACCAAAGATCATAGTAGGCAAACCCAGTGAGTAAAGTTTGCTGCGGTCCAACCGGGTCTGTCCGTTCACCGCCAAAACTCCGCTGCATTCGGAGTCTCAGCTAGGGCGCGGTTAGCCTGCCGCCGACGTCCTGCGGTGCCAATGCAACCGTCTTGATCACCGCGAAACACGGCTTGCCTGGCTCCAGCCCCAGCCCGATGACAGACCGGCGCGTGACCCGCGCCAACACCGGCCCCGCCGGGGTCTTGACCGAAACAATGGCGCCCGGCCCTTCGCCAGCCCGGATCGTGTCCACCGTCCCTTTCAGCACGTTTAGGGCTGACAGGCCTTCGGGCCTGTTGCTTGACAGAATGACCTCTTGCGCGGGGATGCGGATGCGCAGTTCTTCCCCGACCCGATGCGGGATACGAGGCAGGAACAGCCGCGCCCCGCCTGCGTTCAACTCAGTCAACCCATCGGCATGGTGTTCCTGGACACGCACATTCAGTACTGCCCCTACAGCGCGCACCCCTGCAGGAGCCACGGACGGATCAGCCATCACCTCAGAAGCTGGGCCATGCCGTATCGCTTTTCCGTCCTGCAAGGCGACCACGGATGTCGCAAGCCGCGCAACCTCGGCCGCGGAATGAGTGACATAAAGAATGGGCACCGAGACCTCATCCCTTAGACGTTCAAAATAGGGTAGGATTTCAGCCTTGCGTGCGTCATCCAGCGCGGCCATTGGCTCGTCCGCCAGGATCAGGCGCGGGCTGGCCAACAAAGCCCGGCCAATGGCAACACGCTGCTTTTCACCGCCCGATAACGCGGCGGGTCGGCGATCCAGCAAATGGCCGATGCCAAGCATTTCGATCACTTTGTCAGGGCTTTCACGGCGCTCGCGTTTCGGAGCGAACCAACGACCATAAGCCAGATTCTGTCGCACGGTCAGATGCGGAAACAGGCGGCCTTCCTGAAAGATATAGCCCAAGCGCCTGCGATGCGGCGGCAGCCAATGGTTCCGTTCGGTATCGAACAGTTCCCACTCATTGACGGCAACACGCCCGGACTGAGGGCGCAACAACCCAGCCACCGCGTTCACCACAGTGGTCTTGCCTGATCCTGACCGCCCGAACAGTACGGTTACACCCGGAGGCGCTTCGAAGCTGAGATCCAGCCTAAGATCGGGCAGATCATGCTGCAGGCGAACAGACAGGCTCATGACCCTGACACCCGTGCGGCGGCGCGGCGGCCGACGTATTCCGACAACAGAAGCGCGCCCATGGCAATGATGATCGAAATGACGACCAGCCGTGTCGCAGCCCCCTCACCCCCCGGCACCTGAAGGAACGCATAGACAGCAGATGGCAACGTCTGAGTCTGGCCCGGAATGTTCGACACGAAGGTGATCGTGGCCCCGAACTCTCCCATTGCCTTGGCGAAGGCCAGGATGCCACCGGCGATTACACCCGGCAGGATCATCGGAAGTGTAACCGTGGCGAACACAAAGGCCCGCGATGCACCCAGCGTCGCCCCGGCCTGTTCCAATTTGGGGTCTACCGCCTCAATCGACAGACGGATGGCACGGACCATCAGGGGAAAGGCCATAATTCCTGCTGCCAACGCCGCACCGGTCCAGCGAAAGGCCACGACGATACCAAACTCGGCCAGCAACTTGCCCATCGGGCCCTGAATGCCAAAAGTCAGCAACAGCAGATACCCGGTCACCACTGGGGGCAGGATCAGTGGCAAGTGTACCAGCCCATTCAGCAACTGACGCCCGGGGAACCGCCAACGCGCCAATGCATAGGCTACGAAAATCCCAAAGGGCAAAGTGACCAGCGTTGCCCAAAATGACACGCGCAGCGACAGCTTCAGCGCCTCAAGCTCCGCGGGACCCAGCCACCCCATGCTTCAGCTACCCGGCAGGGCAAAGCCCTGTTCCAAAAAGACCTTTTGGGCCACGTCCGATTGCAGAAAATCCACAAGCGCCTGCGCTTGGGGCACGGCGGATGCAGTCACAGCGGCGGGGTAGATGATGGGCGGATGCAGGTTTGGCGGAAATGTTGCGACAATCTGAACCCGATCTTCAACCTGCGCGTCTGATCGGTAGACAATCCCGAGCGGCGCCGCACCCGTCGCCACCAACGCCAGAGCCGCGCGGACATTATCGGTTTGCGCCACTTGAGTCTGAACCTCATCCCACTGACCAAGGCTCTGCAACGCAGCTTTACCATAGATACCCGCCGGAACCGCATCGACCAAAGCCATTGCTAGGTATCCGTCATCCAGCGCAGCGGACAGGTCGGTATCTGGCTGAATATCTCCAATACCCGCCTTATCCGGCCCTCCGATCAGAACCAGTCCGTTGCCCAACAAATCGACTCGCGAGGCCGTGTCAATCAACGCCTGATCCTGCAGAACATCCATCCAGTCCACATTGGCCGAAATGAATAAATCCGCCGGTGCGCCCAATTGAATCTGCCGCGCCAGAACGGACGAGGCCGCATAGGAAACGGTGACTGCATGCCCTGTCTGCTGTTCAAAGACCGGCGCAAGTTCATCCAAAGCGGTCTTCAGGCTGGCTGCGGCAAATACCAGAATATCCGCCGCCCCGGCGCGGACCGGCGCCAGCATCAATGTACCCAACACCAAGGCCGCAACGACATATCGGCGGGCAAGGGACAGGATCATGGGCTCTCCCGTCTGGAAGGTTGCAGTCCCTTCGGGGATATCTGAGGCAACGGGGGGCACGCAAGTAGCTTTACCGAGGATTGGAACACAGTCTTGGGAATATGAACGGGATCTACCAGGCCTGATATGTTTCAAATCGACTTGATCGCAAATTTAGGCAAAGAAATTGTGTCAGACCCTCTTGCACCCGCGCGCAGGCTTGGCTACATGCACCGTCACGGGTGATTAGCTCAGTTGGTAGAGCGCTTCGTTTACACCGAAGATGTCGGGAGTTCGAGTCTCTCATCACCCACCACTTCCACAACCTCTCAAACGCCATATTTTTATAGGCCTTCGAGCGCTGCGAGTTCCCGAATGTCTAGCAGGCAGCTCGAAAATGTCTAGCAGACACGACGGGCAAAACAGTCTGAGGCACCTTCCATTTGGATAGGAATTGATAGGTTTGAGGGGGCTCAACCACACTGTTCCTTGTTTAGTTCTATTTCCGATTCGAGCGTCTGCTCCACTTCGTGCTTCGGATTGCTGCGTTGGTTTATTGTGATCACAAAGCGTCCTTCCCAATCAAACAGGTTCAGTTTCTGTTACCCCACCAGACTCTGTCTTCAACTCAGTCCGCATCCATTTTCGAGCTGCATTGAGACTTTGACGGTAGTCGTCAGCCGCCACACTAAGGGACTCTGGAGAAGTGGCTCGGTCAAGGTCATCGACTGACCAATCTTCCGCTAGTCTTTTGCTGATTGCGTAGCACGTGGCTTTTCCAACGCGAAAGGCAGTGAGCCGCTGTGCAGCTTGCAACACCAGCTTTCGAAGCATCTCAGCTTCCACTTGTCCCGAAAATGACAACTCAAGCTCTGAGGCCATTCTGTCGACTGCAGAATACTTGCCATTAACGAATAGTGTTTGAGCGTCCTTGTAGAACTTTCCAGCGCGCCCCTTGATGCCCTTAGCTTCAATTTCTTCGGGCTTTACCAAGATTTCTATCTGGGGCACTCGTTCAAGTGCTTTGGTTTCCTTTGACAGCTTGGCTCCATCTGGAGCCCTTCGCACGCGACGCGGAGTGGCACGTTTGGATCGTTCGTTAATGCGATCAAATATGCCGTCAACATCGTCGTCGACACCCTCAGTTTCCGCAGGCTCAGTTTCATCTGTACCTTGATCAAACAGATCGACACGGTCCGGCAGCGCCTTTGAAGGCGAGAATGCGACCGTCGGAACTTTGAACTCATCCAGCAACTTCTGAAGGTCCTTTTGGAGGTCATCAAGGTTATCATCGCTCGGTGGATGCGCATCTTTGATAACTTCTTTCACCCACTGCGGCATAAGCTCTCTCACTTGTGCAGCGAAGTGTTCAATCGTTAACGCGGAACGATCACTGGGCGAGGTAAGGCCATCTCGGTACTGGTTGGGAAGTGCCATTTCTTCCGGCAACATGATTTCCACTGTCAGCACTGTCGAACCAAACGGAATTCCAAAGTTTGGAGCGGCGGCAGACCAACGCTTTTTGTTTTTTAAGTCATAGCGTTCACCTTTGTGAACCAACGCACAAAAGGTCGTTGACTGCGTTGCAGGGTTCTTCAAAGAGCTTAACGTGTGCCCGTGGTTAAGATGCTTCGGATCATGCACGTAGTGAACGATCACACCTGTCTCTGGGCAAGTCACCTGTTCAGCGTGTGGCAAAGATGGGATCACAGACGCAAGTGGTTTCAGGGAACGAAACCTACCTTCTTCGTTCTTCCCCCCGCCTTTCGTCATGGCAGTGTTGATGAACACTTCAACACCCGGCCGAAATTCGGCAAACCTCTGAAAAATCTGAGTCGTGACGTAGCTTCGATCTACCGCAACATCTCTTCCTATCGGGCGCTCAACGGTGTCGTGCTCCCGATCCTCGCCAAGCAGAACAACCTCGGTCCAGTCGATGTTCTTCGGCATCCCCTCTGAGGTCGCAGCCCAAGTAACATCGTACACTGTATCCTCTTTTCCATCGTCGAACTGCACCGGAAACCTTACGTATGTCTTCAGTTCTTCATCGTAACCAATGGTGACTTCATGGATCACTCCGTCTTTGCAAGACCGATAACGTATGCCCTCAGGATTGATGGTTAACCCTGAAACCTTCGCTCCGATACCAAAGTTCTCGTCCAGCGCTAGTTGCTTGTTTATTGATGACGATAGGTTGGTCGCGACGCGCAAGTCACTCTCACTCATCCCCGGCCCCGTATTCCAGAAAGTGAGTTTTCGGACACCCTCGATATTCGTTGGATAGACACGGACTGTTCTTTCGCCTTCTGGAGCCAAGGCGGCGTTCTCTTGAGCGTTCATAAAGAATTCCCGCACGAGAGTATGGGTTGGTGCTTGCTCAATTAGACGGTTGATTAAGAAACGGTCGTTATCAATTTGAAGTGGCTCAGCACTCATACTGGTATCCTAAAGCTTAAAAGTGTCGGAATCGCTCGAAGAGGATGGGTTGAATTTTCTTTCCAGCTCGCTGGTAGCCTCTCGAAGGGCTTTGATTATCTTCTTCACGTCTTTTTCGTCGTAGTCGTAGGCCCTCTTGTTCGAGAGGTTCCCAATCTTCCGAATTGCATCCAACGCGGTACGCGTCCTTCCCTCTGCAAGTTTTACAAATTTCTCACGCTTTTCAGACATGAATGCCTCACGATTTCCAATGGTGAGTCAAACATGTGCACTGAATTTCTTGATGTCAATAGGTGCTTATTTATGAATATTTTCGAGAAATTCACAAAGATATTCTGATTTTTTTGCCGTGCATTATCATCGGATCACGTTTCTTGACGCAGGTTACCCGC
This sequence comes from Ruegeria sp. AA6, assembly GCF_056542865.1. Classification (NCBI taxonomy): domain Bacteria; kingdom Pseudomonadati; phylum Pseudomonadota; class Alphaproteobacteria; order Rhodobacterales; family Roseobacteraceae; genus Ruegeria; species Ruegeria sp. AA6. The sequence continues at coordinate 15,085 of NZ_JBQGAN010000037.1, read as the reverse complement.
CAAAACTCGCTCCGCTCAATGCTCGCACGCGGCTCATCGTGACCGCAGCTTTGACCCCGAGACGAACTTAATGATTATCGGCCATAAATGGCTGTTTCATCGCTTTGCATTGGAAAAGTGGATGGGCAAATCGCACTCTATACACGCGAAATGTCTGCCGCCGAGAAGGTAGAGAGAGTTGCCACAAGGACAATCCCATTGAGCACGTACAGTGTTTTAAGGTGGTGGATGCGACCAAGCAAACCAACAGAACGGTTCATCCGGATCGGGCAGTGTTCGGACGTTGGCTATGCAACATTTTTTCACTGGATTTGGAAATTTTTTGAGGCCGAATTGCAATCCGAACAAGGGGGGTGGGTTGCACTGATGGGTCCCTGATGTTGCACAAAGAGGCTTCCCAGTTCGGAAAAAAGCAACCGAAACCGGGTAAATGTGAACCGATTTTCGTCGGAGTCATTAAGCAGCCATTTTCGGAGGTTTGCATGTGAAATCGGATCAGCCACTGGGCCGCCTCCGTAGAGATACCCCTATCCCCCAAATGGGTCCCAAGACATTGTTTTTGATAAGTAATATTGACTTCATTCGCTAACGAAGGTCAAAGCAAGCGCATTACTTTTCATGCCGCTAACGCGGCCAGTACCGAGCCGAATACGTCGCTATGTCATGTTAAGTGGATCAGGCTGCATCAAGGCGTTTCAGAGCGTTTCTGACACTCATGGCAGCCCACTTACGCCCACGTGGTGTTGGTACGCTGGCAGCGTTCAGGGCATCCGCAATGGACTGCAAGGATGCCTTGGCTTCCCGCATGGGGATGATGATGGACGCGACACGCTGAGCGGCGGCGTCAGCCGCCTGTTTCGCCGCTTCATTGCGCTTCATGGTGGCGTCCCGCATACCACCCAATTTGACGCCTCTTTCCTTCGCTGCCGCAAGCGCCTGTTTGGTGCGAAGGCTAATGAAGTCGCGTTCCTGTTCCGCCAACGCCGCGTAGATATGAAGCTGGAACTTGTCAGCGGACGGCATAGACGCGACCCGAAGCGTAAGGCCCTTATCTTTAAGGGTTTTCGCAATGAACTCTACATCACGGCTGAGGCGATCCAGCTTGCTGACAAGCAATTCTGCCCGATATTTCCGGGCCATTTCCATCGCCTTTTCTAGCTCTGGGCGGTCGGCATATTTGCCGCTCTGCACGTCTGTGAAGGTTCCCAGAACCTCAAACGGTACGTCTGAGTAGTTGTCTAGAAACAGGGCGATGTCCCGATCCTGAGCTTCCAGACCCAGCCCGGACTTGCCCTGCTGGGCCGTGCTTACCCTGCGATAGATCACATATTTCTTGCTCATACCGGGCCTCGTAAAAATCGTCCACGTTGGTTGAGCTTTTTATACCGCGCGAAAGACATGATTCGCGAGTCTTTTCAATATCTTAAATGGATGTTCGCGTCAGTTAACAGTAGGATAATAAGATTGACGTTTGGAGTTGCAAAGCGGCGTGTCGAGGGCGGCTGGACGGGCGCATTAGCTACTTTCGTTCTGTTGCTTAAGCCGCTTCTCAAAGAAGAAACTCACCCTTGAAACCGTGCGGATGAAAGTCGCGGTACTCTCACAGAATAAGAAAACAAGCAGGAAATTAAAAATCTCTGATAACCAAAATAGTACCCTTGTTACTCCCTTCTTGTTTTGCGTTGCAAAATCCACACCCCCATCAATCGAAGCGAGCGCTTCCATAATAGTAGATTTATCGAAACCCGGTAGTAATAGCAGGAGAGCAACAACAATCGACATTGTCGCCACGATGTTGAAATAGGACACATTATAAAAAAGCTCATTTGATAGCTTTTTTAGCCTCTTTGAAGTCAACGATTTTTCAATCGATCCCCCACTATCGCCGCCGGGTGCTGCTCCGGACAGCAAGAAAAAAAGCACGCTAAAGCTGAAGCCGATTAGAATTGATTGAACCGTCAACAACGCAGATATTACTTCGGAGCCGACGCCTTCAAACAAAAGAACTATGAGCAAGGATGCGACGGCCAGCAATAGCGTCCGCTTCCAGATAGGCCGAGGCTCACCGGTATCGTAGTCGTAAAATGTGTCCCAGTGTCGCCTCAGTATGTCATAGAGGTTAGACAATTTCCTTCCTCATGATGATTTCATTGGAAAGTGCTTCATGCATTGCGGACCGTGTTTGGTCGTAATCCGGGTGACCATCATATTTGATCGTTACATCGAGGTGAAAACGAGATGCAAAATTCGAGCCACCGAGGACGTAGATCATCCTATCGCTGCCATTTACAGCGGCGAGCACTGTGCAGTTTTCAACGTCTTCATCTTTGACGTCGATCAGCGAGTCTTTCAGCAGTTCTGATATCGCTTTCTTTCGCTTTTCGACGGGACTCTTCATCAAGGAAAATAGGCTTTTGCGAACTTCTACTTCAAACCCATCGTCAGCGGTCCCTTTTCGAACAGCTACCATGCTGCCGCTCGCAAAGAGGTTCTTTGAAGTGATTTTCTTTCCTGCCTTTGACATGGTTACCTTCACTTCTTTGGCTATAGCCTTGTCGAAATTCACAGCGTCTTGCCGGAAGGTATGAGCGTCCACGTTCTTTCTACTTGGAAGCAGCCTCAGTATTGTCTTCTTCAACCCCTCATAGAAGCCATATGGTCCCAAATACTGACTTCCTATGTAAATCCTACCACTGTCTGAAAGATACAGCATAAAGTGAAATCTACGCTGATTGATACTATCGGCGGAAATATCGCCTTTCTCAGAATTTTTGTATGCATGCCCCCAGTAAGCGCCTTCATAGACACCAAACAGACAGCGAGCATCCATCCTCATCAGCTTTGAGAAAGGCACAACTCTCCCAAATTTCACATCGTCAAACTCTTGTTTGTCACTGAGGTCCGGAGTTTTTTGGTCGATAATGGCGTTACACAGATTGTCAAATTCAGTTTGCGAAAACGGATGAATTTCTGGTTTTTCGCCTTCTTTTTTGATGGTGCGTTCAAGGTAATGGAAGCTTACCGTAACGGATTCATCTCTCTTGTACTTTGCCAACTCGCGGCCCCTTCAATCCACGTACGAACGTCTTAAGTGCCGCTCTGTCGACGGCATCAATGCCCAAAAATCAACAAATAGTATGTGCGTCTAGCTATACTACATAATATTGTCGGCACACTCAAGGCGATACTAGAGGTATTTTACGTGCAACTACAGGCAGTTACGAATTTTTCGTACGTGAAATAGCTGTCCGTGTGTAGACCTTTTCGTCTACACGGGGTCTACACGTATATCCTCAGACCGGTTTTATTATTACTTATCAATAACTTTGGCGATGGGGTCGCGCGATACGTGTAGTGATGTAGATCACAGCACGCCTTGCCCGTACGAAAAAAAATACGGAACAACCGGGGCGTTTTTTGAGTTCTATGGAATTGATCCGACGGTCTACATCACTACACGTATTCAAGAGATTTCAACCCAACTTACTGTAAATTAACGACTAACACCGCGTGTAGACCAGCGTGTAGACCCCGTGTAGACGAAAAAGTCTACACGCTTTTCTCCCGCGATGCCCCTGTCTTTTCGCTAATGAATTCCACGAATGGAAAGGCCCGCTGACGCGGGCCACCATCCAACCAACTCTCATGCGAATTACGCAACCTTGCTGCCAATCGCGACCACATTGGCAGGGCTTTGCTCAGGCTGTTCCGCAGGATCGTTGACGCGCTGAATTGACCACTCGTAACCCCTATTTGAACGCTCTGACGAGCGGGTCAGTTCAACTTCAATACCGGCTTCATCATCGATCTTAATGATACGGTCCTTATACCCAGCCAACCACTTACCGAATGCCGTAGGGTCGTAAGAGGTCGCATCATCACGATCAATTCGCTTGATGGGCAAATAGATGTTGCGGGCCTGCACGACTGACAACAAACCCGGTCTCGCATTTGGCCCGTCGCCAACGTCCCTGACGTACATCCCATGTTTACCGTGCGGCTCCTTGGCTTGATCCCACCATGCAGACAGGAAGTCCCTAATTGCGTCATCTTCACCAGACTCAACGACTTCCGTTTTTCGGTTCGCTTGCCACGTGGTCCAGTTGCCTGCCGCCGCTCCGATGATCCCGCCAATCACCTTCACGTAGGCCTCATATCCGCCCCAGTGAATGGCTTCAGGAATCGAAGCTTCATCAGGGCCGCCACGCCAAGCCGTGGGCGTCACAGGCTCCGGACAACCCTCCTCGATCCAATTCTGGATCAACACCAAAGCCGCCCAAATTAGATCGCCCCTGTTTTTACTCACCCATGCCAATAGCTCCCGGTGCCTAAACCCGTTTCGCGCCCCCGGATCAGCACAGCGGGCATCCAGCCTGACGCGTCCGATGCGTTCAGAAAGTTCGCGACTGAACGTCGGGTTATTGCCCGTAAGGGCGTGCGAACAAGTTACCGGGAGTGCTCGCATTTCGTTCTTTCCAAGAGTCCGACCAATATAGACTCGGTCGGTCCAGAACTTCGCCAACGTCCCGCCAGAGATTTCGCCAGACACATTGTCAAACAAATTGATTGCCGTCCCAGAGAGTAAAACGGCAGTAGCACGCTTGTCTCGTTCCTCTTCCCCTTCAGGCAAGGTCTGCGTCCCCGCGACCCCCGATACAATGGTCTGGATTGCATTCACCAGCATAGTCGCGCCAGTACGCGGCGAAGGCTTGTGAAACAGAGAAACAGGAAGCGGACCGTCGATCATGGGGCGCGCGAACTGCTCCAACAAAAAGCCAATTGCGTTCAGGAGCGAGGGGGGAGGCGGATTTTCAGCATCATTCCGTAACGCGGCGGTTTCGATCTGTTCCCTGTTCCAACCATCAAACGGAAAGTCCCCCATCAGTTCACTTACGATCAAGCGACGGGCCTGAGACAGAGTGCGGGCGTCAATTCTCTCCGGCAAAGCAGGAATACTGAGATCATCCGGCGGCTGATAATACACCCAACCGTTTGCGTTGTACCCCCGAGCGTCGATCAGGGCCTTATCGGCTCCGAACACAGGGGTACGGATCAATGAAGCAAGATAGGGAAGCTCTCGAATATCGCTGTTGAAAAGGTGCTTGACCAATTCCGGCGGCGCATGAGTAGCGAGATCGCCACCATCATCGGTGACGTCGTAAAAGCGAACGGATTGCTGTACTGCCGTCTGAAACTGATCGCGATTCAATACGGAAATCTCAGTTTGCCCAATTTCGCCAACGTGGCGCACACAGGCGAAATTCAATCCGTGGCGGAACAAGCTCGGGTTTTTAGAGTGGGCGTTAACCAAAAGCTTGGTGGCGGTCTCGATCTGAACGTCAAAGCCAGTTCCCCTGCCAACATGTACGCCACTGGGAAGGTTCTCAAGCCGCACTTCACGTAGCAACTGATCGACCACCATGCCAAGCCCGGTCCACCAGCGGTCACCCATCTTTGGCCCGCTCTTCTTCATCGTTTCCACAACGTCGGCCATATGAAGCGGGTCTTCACCGTTTCGCTTCATCCCCGCAATGATTTCCGCAAGTTCGACGGTGGACGGGCTCCTCAGCTTGCCCACAGACACGGACGCTGCGACGCAATTCAGCTTCTTCGCTGCCTTGATCCGCTTTTGCTGGGACTCGCTAAGCCCGTTCAGAATTTTCTTGGCCTCAGGCCTGCTCATACTCGATCTCCATTATTTTGACGCTGTTGGAGCCGCTAACGCGGCTCACAATCAATGCGCTACGATTCCTCACTCGGGCCCACAATTTGCCTTTGCAGCCCCAGTGCATGCGGTACGATCCTCGCGGATACGCTCGCGCAGGACATACTGATCCATCGCGCTATGAATTTGAGACACTACAAATTCGGGAGAAGCCTCAGGCGAAATGTAGAAGCCTGCTCTTCCCAATCGTGACACGACTGCACTGGGGTCAGAATATATCTCTGCGATGGGGATATCGACGCGTGCAGACGCGTCGGTTTCAGCCTTTGCCAGATTTTCAATCGGCACAAAGTCGACGTCCAAGGTTCGTCCTCTTTGGGCGTTTTTAGTGATGCGATAGACCATGAAAGCTGAGCACGAGCAAACTTCGCGCAGAACGCCTTCCTGATTCACCTCATAAAAGGTCAGCATCCCATCGAAATTAGCCATGTTCTCCTGCCTGAACTCAAAGGGCAAACAAGAACTATTCAAGCACTGCATCACTTCACCTCCGAAATTAGGGAACTCAATTCCGCGCAAAGCACCTTCAATTTCGCCGTATTTTCGGGAATGGTCATTTCCATTTCCGATACATCTTTTATCTTTTGCCCGATCACGCAAATTGCACCGCCATTGCCACTCATTTCTGCACTCCTTTTCTAAAGTCCTTCTCGCCATGGTTGCGAGATAACTCGACTTAGTAAGCGATAACGAGACCCGTCAACCGCCTTTAACTCGCGCTTCAGGCCAATGTGACTTTTTCCAATGTCTTTGATTTTGATAGTGTTTTTACGCCGACTCGTATTGTCCACGTCGTGCGATCATCGCCTTCGAAAATCTTTTACTTGAAGTAAAGTTTCTTCAACTTGAAGTCGATTTATTTCACCCGTTTTCCAAATGTAGCAAGGGAAACATGGCACGAATTACCGCAATTGTTTCCACCCGCATTTCAGCCAATGTGACTTTCTATCTTTCCAAAACGCGATCACAAAAAGTTTCAATTTTTCAGACCGGTGCGAAATGCCCCATGACTGCACGCAGCACTACCCAGAATCCATGACTCGGAACCCAATCTCGAATCAATTCACCCCCATGCAGGGTCCTGCCCCCCGTCTTGAATTCCGCCGTTTTTCGCTTGGGATCGCCGGTCGTGTCGCGGTAGAATCCGGAATCCTGTAGCACTTCCCTCGTGTCTTCACCGATAATTTCTTCAAGCCGCTTAGCGATCTCGACCGGGATGCGATATGCACCGCGACCGTGCTTGAGGTCCAGATTGGCGGTTACGGCCCTCAGGAGGCGGGAGCATTCCCTGCGCTGCCGGGTGCGATCTAGATAGGTGCCCATTTTTGCCGTCTCTTTATGTGTGTTTGATGCGCCCGGTGGTGACGTGGCAACCACCACCACCGGGCCCGTAGCTAGCGTGCAGTTCGGGGAAATTCACACGCTAGCTGTTCTTCTATGCGGGCGGCGATCTCATGCCACGCGGCCACAAAAGAATCTTCGTCAGAGAACTCTTGCCGAGCGACGAACCACAACTGGCACCTTCGTTGATATCTATTGAACGCAAGATGCTTCATCGCGCACCTGCGCTAGCGTCTGCGGCTGCGGCAATGGCCCGCACCTTATTGCGCTGACGCAGCCGCAATTTCTCTTCAGCCGACAGTGACGGGGTCAGGCGTTGCTGAAGGCTGCAATACGACGCTGCGGAAATCGTGTCGCCCGTCAGGTGGCAATAGTAGTTGGCACCGACCTTCACGAACAGCTTTTCAAGCGGCTCATTCGCTTCACGGAGTGCGCTCTCAAGTTCATCCATTACATCAATCCCCAAGCACGGGCCTTTGCAATACGCTCAGCGGGATTCAGCGTCATTAGGCGGCGCAACAGCGTTGCTTCGTCAGCGACACTGGTCGGAGCGGACTGCTGGCGCTTGTCGGTCATTCCAAGTTCACGCGCGCGGGTGATACGACGCTCGGGCGTCAACCGTGCCAGTTCCGCATGGGATTCTTCGTCGCCCAGCTCAAGCGCTTCGCGCAGTTCCTTTTGACGGACCTGTTCCTTTACCCCATCAAGCTGCTGAATTTCGGCAACGTAGAGTTCAGACAAGGGTTCATCGCTCAGGGTAAAAATCCGCGCGCTCGGCATCGACATGACGTCTTCGCGGGTCAGTTCGACGTCAAACATGCGCGCCGCGTCTGCAATGATCTTGTCAGACACCGTCTCCCACCGCGCGCGGGTCAGGTCTCCACCGGACGAAACTAGATTGCGGAAATTCTCATTCGGGTCGCTCATTCTTATGCGGCCTCCTTGTTAGTTAGACTTTCAAAATGACGGGCATTGCACAGGGCGAACGCGAAGGCGAACAAAGCATCAATGTCGGGGAGGTCGGTATCGTCACCAGTGACGACGAACCGGCAGACACCGGGGTGAAGGCAAAGCTTTAGATGCAGCGCGTCGATGAATTGCCAAATCTCACTGCTGGACGTGGCCTCAAACAGCGCGGCAGTGAAATCTACCCGACACTCAGTCAGCCGCTCTTTCTGATCCGTATCAAGCCAGTCTTCGAGCGCTCTACATACAGGGATAACTTCGTCGCCAACGAACAAGGTGCCGTCCGAGGTGGCGATATCGAACAGGCGGTGCATGGCCTCGCCAGCGCGCTCACGCGCGTTCAGCGTTGGCAGCACTGCGGCCACGTAATAGCGCTTGGGAAGCCCGCTGGCGGCGGGCATGACATTCTTCAATCTTGCGCAGGCGGTATTGCGGACGACGCCACACGCACGCGCATAGCTTTCCTGAGTGATGGTGATAGGCACTGCTTCCTCAATTTTAGGGGAGAGTTGGTATTCTTGTGCCTAGTTTACCACGATGTGGGCCTATCACCTAGCAATCGGACAAAACGGGTCACGGGCTATTCGGGCAGGGAAAGACCCCTGACGCGGGCAATACATCCAATTTTGCTAGAGCTCTAGGAATTTGGGCTGAGCGCACGAAGTGGGCATTGTTCAAGGCGACCAACGCACAGTATCTGCCATCCATCGCTTGCGACTACTAAGCTGTCCTTCCAGAGACTAATTCGCAGTCGTCTGACAGCCTCTGGCCCAAACACAAGGGGCTAGACACCAGAGCTGAAGCATGGCTGGATTGCTTAGTGATTGTCTAGTCGGACGGAGATCCCCAAAATGAAAAGTAATGCAAACAAGCTGTTAGTGACTCCCGCTATTGCTATCGCTCTTTTGGCCTCCGGTGCGGTATTTACTGTTTCCACACAACCAGCAAGCGCCGAGGCTGGTTATTTCTGGGATGAAACCGTTGAGTCTGTAGATAGAAGCCCTTGGATATTTGAGGGCACAAGTGTTTTTGGCGAATTAGCACGAGTTCCACCGTCAGATTGGGTACGTACTTTGGAAAAAGCGGCATACCCAACAGAGCTTGAGACTTTTGTTTTCACAGCTAGCAATAATGAAGAACAGAACATCAACGATTGGTTGCATCAAACGCATACCGATAGCTTTTTGATTTATCACGACCGCAAATTGGTCGCTGAAAAGTACTTCAATGGCATGAGGGCGGATACGCCTCACCGCATTCACTCGATCACCAAGACAGTGTTGGGTATGGCAGCAGGGCTGGCGGTTGAGGCGGGAGAATTAGATCCTAAAATGCGGATCACCGAATACCTGCCAGAGTTGGAAGGCCCAGCATTCAAAAATACAACGGTTAGACATCTCCTTGATATGACCGCTGCTGTTGATTGGAAAGATGCTTCTAGCGGCTACTTAGACGATGCCGGTGATCTGTTCTGTGCCTTTGGTCAGGACCTCTCAGAAAAAGTAGAAGTTTGTGACACCGAGTCTGGCGTCAAAGAGTACATGATCTCTCTTAGTGATCGCGAGAACTTGGTAGAAGACGGTGAAGTTTATAGTTACCGTTCAGTGCTATCTGCGCTGCTGGGTATGGTTATCGAGTCGGCAACTGGAGAAAGCTATCTGGATGTACTGGCCGAGTTGTGGCAGGACATCGGCGCTCAGGACCCTGCATATAGCGAACTAGGGCCCAAAAGGATCGTGCAAACCAGTGGTGGGTTATTCACCAGCTCTCGTGACCTATTGCGATTTGGCATAATGATGCTGGACAACGGTAACGTTAACGACACTCAAGTTATTCCTCCAGATTGGATAGCTGACACGATTCAAGCAAATGATGATGTGATCGCAGCCTACGAGAAAAGTGCATACGCAGAGGTGTTTGAAGGCTTCCACTACCGCAACCAAGTCTGGGTGAAAGATAGAGAAAACGGTGCGTTTTACGGTATCGGTGTCTATGGGCAGCTATTGTATGTGAACCAGAAAGCCAATGTGGTTATGGTAAAGCTTTCAAGCCAGCCAGAAGTTCAAAATACACCTATGTACCTGGACTCTATGGTTGCGATGAAAGGCATTGCAGAGACTTTGAGTAAATGAATATCAGATTATCTTAATCTGGTAAGCTGAGCCAAATGGCTCGGCTTAAACTAAGGAAAGACTTAACAGTGTCGTCGGGTTAGTACCGGGTGACCTCGACTGCGACCGCAGCAAATACCACACCAATCAACAGAGCTTTTGTATTCACTGCCGAAAGGCTGGGTAGTTTAACCCGAAGAGACAGGGCAATGATCACGCCCCCCGTCAACCCAGTCGCAATTGAATAGATCATGCTACTTTTATCCGCGTTGAGGCCGATCAATATGCCGACTGCAAGCGACGCGACAAAGTATGCGCGTAGCCATCCAGTCATGTGTCCGGGGTGGGTCTTATAGAGAAAGATATTCACCCCAAACAAATGCAATGAATAGGCCAACGTTCCCACAGCGTACAGCTCAGGAGATGTTCCCGTCGTTTGCATGACTGTAATGGCAAGCAGGCAGTTATAGGTTCCAAGCGCCACTGTGTCCAAGCCAAGCGACAACCTGTTATCGGCCCCTGTGTCGCGACTGGCTTCCAGCAAGTAGTAAACTAGAAATCCTAGGAGCGAATAACCGAACAGCGAGTTTTCCCATTTCCCATTTGCAGCCAAATCGGACGACAATTCACCGATTTTTGGCAGTAAGAAAAGGAAAGCATAGCCAAGTCCGATCCCAGATGAAAAATCAGAAAGCCAGCCTGCTAGGGCGGGGAATCTCCGGTAAAAAGACACGCAGAAGACGTGAACAGTGCCGATGACTGCAATCGATGTTATCGCGAGGTATGTCGACACGCCGAACACGGTTAAGATCCAATGATCACATTACAATTTGTATGAGACACCCCTTGGGAGCAAAAGCACAACCCAAAAAGTGAAGAAGGTGCGGTTTGAATAGAACACTCAACGACAGCTTTCTTCTGCCTTCCGGCATTGATGCACGGTGCAGAAATTTGAACTTAGGACTCGAAACCGACATTCGCCAACGACAAATCCGATCACTACCAATACATGATCGCATCCAGAGCTTTCTTCATAGCTGCTCTGCCATGTGCAGTCTCGCCGTAGGGCGTCTTGTAGTGCCTCAGTTTACCCTGCCCAACCACATGACCGATAATGCCCCGAATGATGTCGTCATTCATCCCCTCCTGACGCTGCAAGCGATCAACCAACGTATCCTTGAGGCTGTAAAGGACATGGCGGTCGTTGTTGTATCCGGCGGCGCGGATTACCTTACGGAAGTTATCGGAAAGGGTAACGGCAATTGTCTTTGACTTCCGCTCCGTATCGAAGCCTCCGTCAGCGAGGAATTTTGGGAAGTCAGAAATGTGATCCGAGATTGGAAGTCTGCGAGGAGTTGTTTTCGTACGCCTGATTGTCAGAATGCCGTTGTCTATGTCTGCCGCCGTTAGGCGGAACACTTCAGCAGGGCGCAGCCCAGTATACAACATGACCCTGATGGCCACTAGAAACGCCTTACGGCGTCGGGGCGTCATTCGGCTACTAGACTTTGGCCCCCAAGCTTCGTTCAGGTGCCGCCATATCGCTTTCATTTCTTCGTCACTGAACGCCTGCCATCTCGCCTCTTCTACTGTCGTGTCACGCTTCGAAAGACGGACGCGAGGGAATTGCAAGTCTGCCAATTCATCGTGTTCATCAGCCGCCCAACGCCACAGCGCCTTTAGCGGAGCAAAGTGCTTCTCGACCGTTTGAATGCTGACACTTGGATTGGCTTCCAGCATGTCGCGATGCTGGCGCAGCTTGTCACGGTTGTAGTATGGCAATGGGTGATCGCCGTTGCAGTTTGAAATCAGCTTATTGACCATCTGGCGATACGACCGCGCGGTATTAGTTCGCAAGGCTTGTACCTTGATATACCTTTCCATCAGTGCCGATGCACGCATCTCCGGGCGTCCCTGATCAGGCAAAGGTGCAAGCTCATCAAGCCGCTTGGCGAGCATCGTCTTATAAGCATCGTAGAGCATTCGATCTGCTGGATCGGCGGGCGGCGGAACCTTAGGGAACTTATTGCCTTCAACACGGCAGTCATCACCGAAGGCTATTGCTTGCGTGTTGGATAGCCGAAAATATTCGGTTCGGTCATCACGGACGCTCTGCATGATCTGAGGAATACGCTTCCACATCGAACCAGTCAGCGACTCAACAGTGCCCCCGTGCCCCTCAATCGCATCGGGCTCACCTTTCATTTCCAACTCTGCAATGCGCGCTGAGGTACGTTCTGCGGCAAGTCTTGCCGCTTCCTTTCGCGCCGTATCTGGCTCGCGCAATCGGGCAATTGCCGTGTCGTGCTCCCGGCGAAGATCAGCAGCTCGCAATACTGCCTGATCAAAATCGCGGCCTAATGAAAGGTTCCAGAGCTTCTTCCTGAATGCCTTTTGGCAATCGTCCGGAACTCGCCTATTGTAACGATAAAGACCGTCTTTGGTCTGAACGACGTACTTTACTTTCGCTGCGTGATTTTGAGACACAGAGCTACCATTCTTCATCGCCAAAATTGGCTAATGTCTAGCAGGCAAAGTCAAGATGTCTAGCAAAAACGGAAGATAAAGAGTCCTCGAAACCCCTACTTTTCAACAAAATATGGATGACTCCAAGCTACTACGTGGTTCGAGTCTCTCATCACCCACCATCCTTTCCCCGCAATGTATCAAGGTCTTGCGTGACTTGCACCTTTTGCTGTGCTGCGCGTGAAACTGTGCCCGCAGCGCCTCCGCTGCATTTAAACGGAAAATAAGGCTCCAAAACAGGAGATAGGCACGGACAACAACCTGCCTCCCACTAAGAAGGCTGATGCGTGCCGTAAGCCCACTGGTTGCAGGTGACCGGTCCGCAATCAAAGCAGACTTTCGTTTCTCGATGCCCGAGATCGTGCGATTCAGTTTGATCTGCGTTGTTCCGACTGATTAGGTCTAAATCCGCCCGTCTTTGACATCATGGCCTTCGCATAATCACGTTTTACCGTTGCACGGTCCTCGAAGCGAGCATGCACAACACAAAAGAACAGGGCACCGTCGTCTAGACCGTTGCGAGGAGTAAACCAATCAAAGGGGTCGGTGGGCTCTATCGACGCAATCCGATTGGTTGGTGGAGCAACAGGTACGACATTGGCTTCACTATTTGTGATATAATCGAGCAGCGTTGGACGGGCCGTGCCGGTATCCGGTGTAAGAATCCCCATGATCTGCTCACGACCGGCCGGAACGAAACGCCCGCTCTCCTCGACTGGAAACCGGATCGGCTGTCCCGCATAAACATCACGCTGAACTTCACTGTTTTTAACAACAACGGTTCCGTAAACAAGCACGTACGGAATGCCTTCTGACGGAAGACCCTGCTGACCGAGCGTATAGTTCGCCCTTTCGGTCACAGTCTTCGGATCAAAAATCGTGATGTCCGCGACCATGCCTTCTTGCATACGCCCACGCACCTGCATTGCTCGCAAACCTGTGTCACCTAATCGCTTCGCATGAATGTAACTTAGCTGAGTGAGTGTGAGCATAAGCGGTACATTCGCTTCGCGAGCCAGTCTTAGGACAAGCGCGTGGCTTCCTGCTGACCGAGGGTGCCCGGCATAGTCTTCATAAGGGGCATCCCAACTCATCAAGTTGCCCTCGATGTCTAGCCCAGCCATACCGTCGCCCGAGATGCCATAACCAGCAATATTGATCCAATCGTTTAGCCATTGCTCTCTTGGAGGGCTAAAAACTATGGCCGTCCTTCCCGGCTCATTCTCTGCGAAGCTCAAAAACTCGTCTTTGGTCACAAAGCGATCGAGCTGGGGATCAAAGATGGTGTCTTCGTACTTGTACCCCATGGACCCTTCCCAGTTTTCGGGGGCGATGATTGAAGCGCCGTAGTTTCCCGATCCGGCGGTCCAAGGATAGTAACTGGACCAGACGTTGTAGCCTTGGTCGCGGGCCATCTGGAGCTTTTCCTGATTTTCCCACCACCCATAGTCATTGTCGTGGTGTATGTGCAGTGGCGCGTCCAGCACCATCGCGTTGACTAGGATTTCGTTGACACCGGTCTGTGTCTCAGTGGGTGTCGAGGCACTGGGATGAAACCGATGATGCACCGAAGTTAGTCGACCATAACGCGCTGCAGCCCGCTGTGCTTCGAACATCTCATAGGTTGTGATGCCTTCGCGCGCGTAACCGATGGTCGATCCAACGCCGAGGGCTCCGAGACGTAACCCCTCATCCAGTTGGGCAGTGATTTCGTTCATCTGTTCGCGGTTGCTTGGAACCGAAGACCATCCTTCAACACCGTCTTCCACGGATTGTGCCCGCAGCGCGAAGAAGTTCCGGAAGTCTATGTCGCCCCCTTCCAGCACAAGGCCGTCATGCACCCGCATCCGTGCGAATTCTTGTCCAACGACAGTGCCATAGTTTGCCTGCGTCACGCCTTGGCGCGCAGCGTACCATTCGTCGATATTCGCGGCCCCGACCTCAAAATCCATTTGCGTCGTAACACCATCGCGAAGGTTTACCTTGATACCCCAAGGGTCCAGCCCATGCTGCTCGAGATCGATAAACCCGGGAGCGACAACGTGCCCTGTCGCGTCGATGGACTCGCTGCCGTTGATTTCTTCGTCGGTAATCGCAGTGATCCAGCCGTTGCTTATTCCTACGTTAGCGATCTGATCGAACCCGGTTTCCGGGTCCATTACCCGACCGTTGAGGATGACCACGTCGTAAGTTTGCGCGACGCAGATAGTGCAACACACGGACAACGTGCCAGCCAGAAACAGGGTACGCATGGATAGATCCTTTCTTTGGTCAGCAAATCGAAACGTTTCGGCATCTTTTTGAAGTCTGCTTTCGACCCACCTCAGAAAACGATCCGGGTTCTTAGGCCAAACAGCGTAATGCTATCCTGAGTGGGGTTCAGCAGCGGGTCAGAAATGAACTGCAGTGACGGCGT
>NZ_JBQGAN010000036.1:0-31948 GCF_056542865.1 Ruegeria sp. AA6 | reverse complement strand
GCGCCGCGCAATGCGCGGCGCCGGGCCCAACCAGAGCAGATGTCTCGTCAGAGACATTGACAATGGGCGGGAGCGCCTACTTTGCGGATTAGTCGCCCAGCTTGGCGTGGACTTCGTCCAGATCGATTTCGCCAATCGGCATCTTGTTTGCTGGGTTCTCGAAGTCGTATTTGAACAGTTCGAAATCCTGTTTGTAGATTTCGTACACAAGATGCATCGATAAATCGTCGAAATAGTCTTCAACGGGATGCGCGCGTTTGGGTCCGTGTCCTTCTGACTCGTTGAACCTCGGGATTTCGGACAAATCAACGGCGTGAGGCGTGTCCAGATTGTCCAGAACACCCTGCATCCCATCGTTAAATTGTTCAGTCCAAAAGATGCGGTCATATCGGCCGCCGTTGACGATAAATGTGGAAATGTGACCGGACATAGCCGACCAGTGAATGTCAGGATCCATGGGTCTGCGCCACCGGATCGTGTCCCGAGCGAATAACAGAAACCTACGGAAGCTGGCGATCTGGTCAAACTCGCCTTGGCCGTCATCCCCACCAACTTCGATTCCGTAATTGTAGATCAGCGTCGGCACCAGATTCCCACGATAGCGTTTACCGTTGCGCTGGATGCCGCAAATTTTGTCAAAAAACGAACTCAGGATACGTGTGTACGGGTTACGCACGCAGGTAAACGCGTACGAGCTGTGATCCCGGACATTTTGGGCAATCGGGTCCTGACTGTCGTCAAAGGCCCATTTGTGCATCCCGTCCTGAGCGTCATGGATGTCACCGTCAAAGAAATGCCCGTGATCCGAGTAATACATGATCTGCCCTATGGTCGAGCAGGCACATTTCGGCACCACACGGTAAACCATGCTTTCGCTTTCGGTCATCCAGGTACCAGGAAAACCCATCTATTGCGCCTCCTCAACGGGTTAGAACTCGCTACACACGCTCGCTTTTGTAGCCAAAGAACCAAAAATATTCTGTTTATTCAATCGCTCATCCTCAGTATCAGGGTTGGACACAGGCAGAAACGGGTATCAAAGAGACACTATGGCAAGGATTGCCTATATTCTACTATGCCATAAAGACCCTGACGCGATCATCGCGCAGGCCGAGCAGCTTACGGCCGCAGGCGACTGCATGGCAATTCACTTTGACGCCCGCGCCAGCGCAGAGGCTTACGGTCGTATTCGATCTGCTCTGAAGGACAACCCGAACGTGACCTTTGCCGCAAAGCGCATCAAATGCGGCTGGGGCGAATGGTCTTTGGTGCAGGCAACACTGAACGCGTTGCAGGCCGCCGTGGATGCCTTTCCCCGAGCCACCCATTTCTACATGCTGTCTGGCGATTGCATGGCGATCAAAACAGCCGAATATGCCCATTGGTTTCTGGATCAGAACGAAAAAGACTTCGTCGAGAGCCACGATTTCTTTGCCAGCAACTGGATCAAGACGGGAATGAAAGAAGACCGGCTGATCTATCGGCATTTCTTTAACGAGCGCACCCACAGCCGATTGTTCTATGCGTCTTACGACTTGCAGAAACGCCTTAACCTAACGCGCAAGATTCCAGCCGACTTACAGATTATGATCGGAAGCCAGTGGTGGTGTTTACGCCGACGTACGGTTGAGATGATTCTGGACTTCCTGAAACAGCGCCCGGATGTGGTCCGCTTTTTCTCGACCACCTGGATTCCTGATGAGACGTTCTTTCAGACACTCGTTCGCCATCTGATCCCGAAGCAAGAAATTGAAAACCGCACCCCGACCTTCCTGATGTTCTCGGACTATGGGATGCCGGTGACCTTTTACAACGACCACTACGACATGCTGTTGGGGCAGGACTACCTGTTTGCGCGCAAGATCAGCTCCGAAGCACATGAGTTGAAAGAACGGCTGGGCAAGCTCTACGCCAGCGAAGGGGTCGAGTTCAAAATCTCGGACGAAGGGCGCAACCTCTATGGCTTCCTGACCGGGCGCGGGCGGGTTGGTCGCCGTTTCGGTCAACGCTTTTGGGAGGCTGGGAATACGCTGGGCCCCGAGCGTGAGATCTTTATCATTGCCTGCAAGAAATGGCATGTGGCCAAGCGACTGGTCGATCAGATCGTGTCCGAAACAGATATTCCCTGTGTCGAATACCTGTTCAACGAAGAAGACACGCCCCTGCCTGATCTGGGTGGGATCGAAACCAAATTGACCAAGCGTTCGCGCCACCGACGTGCCGTTGTGCGGATGCTGTTTGAGCATTTTGAAACCGACAGGCTGGCGATCTGCGTAGATCCGGCCAATCTGGATATCATTCAGGATTTCTGCTCAGACCAAGCCAAGGCCCATGTGCTTGAAATCGAATGTGAATACACCGACGATTATCTGATCGGTCACGCGCGCCGGGTCGGTCTGGCCGGGGAAAACACTCCGACTGAGACTGTTGCGCGTCTGGTGCCGACACTGCGGAATTCTATGGCCTATGAGTCTGAGCTGATCCGAGGGGCGGGGCTAGACGGATACTTGCGTATCCGAGAACGCAATCCACGCGTTGAAAACGAAGCCGCCGTTGCCGAGTTTCTGGGCGTTTCACGAGACAAAGCACAGGCCGTCATGCGGCTGGATTACCTGTTCGCGGATTGATCCGGCGGCACCCTTTGGCGCCGCCGGGCTGTTCGCTCAGATGTCGAATTTCACACCTTGCGCCAGAGGCAGCTCGGCGGAGTAATTCACAGTATTGGTCTGGCGTCGCATGTAAGCCTTCCACGCGTCCGAGCCGCTTTCGCGCCCGCCGCCAGTTTCCTTTTCTCCGCCAAATGCACCGCCGATCTCGGCCCCCGAAGGCCCGATATTGACGTTGGCGATGCCGCAATCAGAACCCGCTGCGGTCAGGAATTGCTCAGCCTCACGCATGTTCAGAGTAAACACACAAGAGGACAGACCCTGCGGCACGTCATTCTGCATTTCAATCGCGTCGTTGAAATCGTCATAGCCCATGACGTAGAGGATCGGGGCGAAGGTTTCGGTCTTCACCACTGCGGTCTGACCAGGCATTTCGACGATTGCGGGAGCCATATAGACGCCCGCCGGGACGCCCTCGGTCACGCGGTTGCCTCCGAATACAGTACCACCTTCGGCCTTCGCGGCCTCCAACGCGGCGGTCATTGCAGCACCCGAGGCTTCATCCACCAGCGGGCCGATCAATGTGCCCTCGGCCAGCGGGTCGCCAATGGGCAGACCAGCATAAGCCTTTTTCAAACGGCTCACCAGTTCCGCGCGGATCGAGTTATGCACGATCAGACGGCGCAACGTCGTACAACGCTGACCGGCAGTGCCAACGGCCGAGAATACAATCGCCCGCACTGCCATTTCCAGATCAGCCGATGGGCCAACGATCATGGCGTTGTTGCCGCCCAGTTCCAGTATGCACTTACCAAAACGCTGCGCCACAATGGGGGCCACGGCGCGGCCCATGCGGGTTGAACCCGTGGCAGAGATCACCGGCACGTCCTCGCTCGCCACCAGCGCCTCGCCCAGCGCGGCCCCACCGATCAGCGTTTGCAACAGGTGATCGGGCGCATCGCCAAACCGCGCCAGCGCGCGTTCGAAAATCTTCTGGCAGGCCATCGCGGTCAGCGGGGTCTTTTCTGACGGTTTCCATATGACCGGATCACCGCAGACTAACGCCAGCGCGGCGTTCCA
Organism: Ruegeria sp. AA6; assembly: GCF_056542865.1. NCBI lineage: Bacteria > Pseudomonadati > Pseudomonadota > Alphaproteobacteria > Rhodobacterales > Roseobacteraceae > Ruegeria > Ruegeria sp. AA6. The sequence goes on along the minus strand of NZ_JBQGAN010000036.1, from coordinate 28,262 downwards.
TGACCAGACCGCCACAGGGAAGTTGAAGGCAGAGATCACACCGACCGGACCCGCCGGGTGCCAGGTTTCCATCATCCGGTGGCCGGGACGCTCCGAAGCAATGGTCAGGCCGTAAAGCTGCCGCGACAGGCCAACGGCAAAGTCACAGATGTCGATCATCTCCTGCACTTCGCCCAGACCTTCGGACGTGATCTTACCGGCTTCCCAACTGACCAGCGCGCCCAAGTCGTCTTTGGCGGCGCGCAGTTCCTCACCCAACAGGCGGATCAACTCACCCCGACGCGGGGCAGGCACAGTGCGCCACGCTTTGAACGCGGCTTTCGCATTGGCGAAAACGGCCTCCATTTCGGCGGCTGGCGTCTCATGCAGTTCGGCCAACACAGACCCGTCGATCGGGGACGTCACTTTGAGGGTGCCGCCAGTCAGTTCGGCCTCGGTCAGGTCCAGGTTTGCAAGGGTGGTTTGCGCAGTCATCACGATGTCTTTCATATCTCATGCCGCCTTGTTCTGTTCGGTTACATCGCCAGCCCGATAGAGCCGGCCAAATTCGGTATTCAGGAAATCGGACAGGTTTACCTGCTCTTGCCGGACAAACCCTTTTGTGGGCAGCCCCCCGGTTCGCATCAGATCAACCACGCCCAAAACACCTGCGGCGGTGGTCACCTGAATGGCGCTCCAGACCTGTCCTTTGATCGTGCGGGCAAAGCTTTTGTTGATCAGAGATTTCTCACGCAGGGCCCCGTCGATCGTGCCCTTTGCGGTGCAATAGACCAGAACCACATCCTGATCGGTGCGCGGCAGTGCGGTCTCGAATATATCCTTCAGCAGGTCGCGGCGGCGTTCCAGCCCCAGATCCTTGAGCAACAGTTTCAGGATGTCGCAATGCCCCGGATAGCGGATCGAGCGATAGGACACCGCCCGCGCCTTGCCCTCCAACGTTTCAGGCAGCGTGCCGAGCCCGCCCGACGTGTTGAAGCATTCATATTCCACACCATCATGGCCCAGCACTTCGTAATCTTCCAGCGGCGCGGTTTTGACCCGTTCGCCATTCACGATGGCATCGCAGGGATTGCAGTATTCGTTGATCAGCCCGTCCGTCGACCATGTCAGATTGTATTTCAACGCATTGGTCGGATAGAGCGGCAAAGCCCCTACCCGCATGTGCAGGCTGTCCAAATCGTCAAACTCAGACGCCAGTGACGCCCCGGCAATGCCGACAAACCCCGGTGCCAGACCGCATTGCGGCATGAAGGCGGTGTCGCTGTCTTGGGCCAATTCGCGCACAACATTGGTGGCGGCCACATCTTCGGTCAGGTCAAAATAATGCGCGCCTGCCGATTTGGCGGCTTTGGCTATCTTCGGCGTCAGAAAGAACGGAGCGGCCGAGATCACGGCGTCAAACCCGGTCAGCCCTTGTGTAAGCTGGCCTTCATCTCCGACATCAATCTGCCGGGTTGCGATTCCTTGCTTGTTCAGCACCGCCAAAGCCGCCAAGTCACGATCGGCCACAGTGACCGAATAGTTCGAAGATGACTGCAACAGGCTGGCGATCATCTGACCGATTTTGCCCGCGCCTATGACACATATGTTCCAGCTCAAAACACGCCTCCTATTTCGTTTATTGAGATTATGGCGCGCAGGCTGTTCGATCCGCAGAGGGCATTTTGACGAAATCACGGATAGTTTTGTCATATCGTCGGTTTTTTTGGCTATTCGTCAGAGAAACAGTCCAACAGCGGCTTCGCTCAATTGAATGCGCGGTTGAAACTCGTTCAATCAAATCAACACTGTCGGTGATTTTTGCGCCCAAATAATATACGGTGTGGTCAATTGGGCCAATTTGTTCGCACCAATTCCTGCGGCCGTTCGGCCCGGCCAGCGCAGAATGCCCCGTCGGGCCGGTCATGGAATTCTGTTTGACCGAACACGGCCTGACGCATGCAGCACAACACAGCGTTGGTTCTTTGATCACATTCACGGTGAAGTTCAGGGGGGAACAGACGTGCCTAAAGATCCGATTGAAAACACAATTTCTTATGACCCGACCCAAGCGGACTGGGCGCTGATACATGACATCCTGCCAGCAGATGATCCTTCCAATATCCAGCCGCATTTTGAATGTTTCGAGGTGGCCGAGGATACGGTTCTGCCATCAAATGGCATGTATGTGGTCCTTAGTGGCGTTGTTCATTTACGTCAGGACGACACGGTTCTGGCCACCGCTGATACCGGCGACTATTTCTACGAAGAACATCTTGAGATTTTCGATATTCCCGTCAGCCTCGAGGCACTGGCTACGGCTGGCACCCGGCTGGCCTACCTGTCCAGCAACCAGTGGTTCGAAATTCCGGTGAAAATCCGCGAGGGGTGCTATTCAACTCTGTTCGGCGATCTGGTCAGCGTTCATCTGCAGAACTTTCAGCAACCCATCAACTGCTGCAGCGTAACAGCGGCGGCACTCAGCATGTCGGCGTTGGGGTTCAGCTGTGAGGTCAACGATATCTTTCGTGAATGCGCCCTGCCGACCTCGTTTGTGGTGAATGACGGCATTTCGCTGGGTGAGCTCTATGACGTTGCCTGCACCTTTATTCACTCGCAGGGCCTGCGCGAGAAGGTGCAGGTCCAAGCCTATTTCATGGATGAGGCAACAACCTCGGTCGAGTTGCTGCTTGAGGCCATTGACGAATCCAACCGGCTGGGTGGCGACAACGATATTCTGGTGGCGAATTTTCAGGTCGGCGTTGCTCATGGCAAACCGAACATGCCGGGCGGGCATTTTGCCATCATCGCCAAATGCAACCCAAGCACCGGATTGGTCCACATGATGGATGTGCATCCCGAAAAATACGGCAAGCTGTGGGTCACCACCGTAGATCGTATCTGGGCCGGAATGTCGGACCGCGACGGCACGTCGATGCGGTCGCGGGGCATCCTGCGGTTCTCGGCCCGTGAGGCGGTGAAAACCAACCTGCAGACGCTGCAGCAGGACTGCAACTATGTGGACAGCACACAGTATCTGGCCAAAGACCCCAAGAAACGGCGCAACCTGTTCCGGCGGGCCAGCCCGAACATGAACTCGCTGGGGGTACTGGCCGAAAGCCTTGCAATCCTGGGCGACGCGCAGGTCGACGAAGACAAGCTGCTGATCGCAACGCAAACCGATTTCACCGACGCGCTTAGCCGCGTGTCGACAGCAAAAGAAATGCACGCGTTGGCGCAGCGCTATCTCAGCCAGTCGCCCGATGTTCATCTGGGCAGTACGTTCCAAAGCTTTGCCACGCGCAATAACAGGGCAAGCAACGCGCCCAAAGATTGGTTCCGCGATCAGTTGCAAAGCCTGAACACACAGGAAGATCGTCACCTGATGATCAATATCGACTTTAACCGCGTGCTGGGGTTCGAAGTTATCCGCCCGCCAGAAAACGTGTACCGCGAAACCGCGCTGTTGGAAGAGTTCTGGTGCCTGTGTATCGCTTATGACGAAGAAACCGATCTGGTAACGGTGGTGGACATGAGCCCCGCCACCTCGCAGGTCTGGCAGGCCCCGCGCGAGCATATTTTCCGCGGCCTGCGTGACCTCAAGAACCCGGCCATGCTGGTAATCGAAGAACGCGAGCCGCCCGAGGACCCAACAGACGTGGTCCGCATCGTGGCACGCAATGAGATCGTCCTGTTCTACGCGGACGAGGACCCTTGGTCATATATGCTGCGCAGTATGTTGAACAATATCGGCATTACAACCGCGCGTCTGATCGACATCGAAGGCAGCGGTGCCAACGTGATGAAGATGCGGCGGCAGCTCACGGTGATGACCGGCAAGGAAAAGCCACCTTACCTGTTTTTCCAGGGCGAGTGTCTAGGGCGGCGCAAGGATATCGTTGACTCAGTATTGGATGGCAGTTTTCAGAAGAAGGTCAAAAAGGCCGGATTGCCGGTTCTGCTGCGCCATGAATCCCCCAGCCTGGACAAGAACATCTTCGGGTATCCCAAGGGCGGCCTGACGGACGCGCCCAGTGAAAAGCGCAACGTGCTGCTCTGCGCCTGCGGGTCTTCGGCAGCGGACAAGGTGCCGGATCTGGTCAAGCGGATTAAGGATGCGGGCCACAACGTCAAGCTTATCCCATCGGTATCTGCCGAAAAATTCTTTCGCGACATCGAAGTCGAGGAGGAGACCGGAAATATCAAGAAAACCCGGCCCAAAAAGATCGAGGACTATATCGCGCATCACGACTATTACCGCGACGATGACGAATGGAACTTTCGGTACACCGAATTCGGAATGCCCCTACGCGCCTCGCATCTAGCGCTGTGCGACTGGGCCGATTGCGTGATCGTCGCCCCGGTGACCTGCAACACGATGGGCAAGATCGCCAACGGTATTGCCGATAACCTGCTGACCTCGGTCTTTGTGGCGTGGCAGTACCGGAACAAGCCGGTGATCCTCTGCCCGGCGTGCAACACCAATATGTGGAACAACGTCACCACCCAGAACAATGTCGAGAAACTGCGTGATCTTGGGATTGATCTGGTCGGCCCGCGCAAGGGGCGGCTGTCCAATGGCATGATGGGGATTGGCATGATGGCGACCCCGGACCAGATCATGGAAGTTCTGGATGAAGCCTTCGAAGAGTTGGCCGATCAAGAGCACAATATCTGCAAATGGGCGCAAGAGGCCGCCGCCTCGGATGAATTTGCGCAGTGGAATCGGGTGTTCCAGGCCATCGACAGCGGCATGGCGGGAATCGACATTGTCGACGACAGCGATGGCGACACGCTGCTGCACTACGCCGCCGGTGGCGAAGGAGAACTGCACGAGAACGGCCAAGACCTTGGCAAGCCTGACCTTGAAGCCGCGCAAGCACTGATCGATCGGGGCATCAACGTCAACGCCACCAATGACCACGGCTTTACCAGCCTGCATGTGGCGGTGATGAACAACTCGGCCGAGATGGTAAAAGTCCTGCTGGGCGCCAAGGATATCGACGCCAGTTCCTGTATCCACTTCCTGCAAAACGCCCAAAACGTAAAAGTTTCAAAGGATATACGGGCAATGCTGGACGACTGGGCCAACACCCATACCCTGACCGAAATCGAGGAAGAGGACGAAGACGCCCTGATCGAGGATCGGGAAAAAACCTATCTCTATTTCACCTATGGGTCGTTGAAAAAGGGATTCCCCAACCACGATGCACATGCCGAGGTTCTGGATGATTTCGTGGGTGAGGCGGTGACGCGCCAGCGCATGCCCTTGATTGTTCCGCATGAGCCGCATTGCGACAATCCAAATTGCGGCTTCCTGCACCGCATGGCCACACTGGTCGACCAGAAAGGCCGGGGCGAACCGGTAAGGGGTGAGGTCTATCGCGTCTCGTCCACCGGGTTGAAAGAACTGGATCAGCTTGAAGGCTACCACGGTCCCGGCTCGCCCGAGAATGTGTATGTGCGCAAAAGGATCAAGGTGCTGATCGATGGCGTCAAAAAACCTGCCTACACCTATGTGATCGCGCATCCCACCAAGTATCTGGATCAATGGGAACAGGGCACTTCCGGTATAGTGGCCGAATACACCCTGGATATGGCCACGGGAACGCCCAAACCGGGTTATCACCCACCGGCCTAGACCTACTCAAGGAATGCCGCGCAGTTTGTTTTTGGGCTGCGCGAATATCGGATAGAAATCCCCCCTCCCAAACCGGTTGTGATTGCTCATCGCCAATCCGGGAGGGGGGCTTTCACTCAGCTCGTGCTGATTGAAGTTATTCGCCGTCCCACGCGCGTGTTGTCGCGGCACCAATAAGTTTTGCACGATTCTCGTCGCTTGCAGGAGGCTCAGACTCGCCATAGATCGCAGCGATCCAATGACCGTCCGTCGGGTTCGGGAAAATAACGTACTCTGCTCCGAACTTGTCTTTGTCTTCCTCCATTGCAGCAATGCGCCCGTCTACATCACCCTTGATGTAGTACTTGCGACGGAAATCGTTCAGGCTGTCGCCAAGAAAGACGACCACATCGTACTCCTGCAAAATCTCGTCCTGACGCTTTTCCTTGTTGGACGTGTCGGTCAGCACAGTCAGGTGCTCATCATCCGACCAAGGGAAACCCATGGCGAGGATGTTTTGCTTGGCAAATTCCCAGGTCGGCTCTCCCTGGTTTCGCGACGTGATATAGAAAATCTCCACGTCATTTGCGGCGGCATAGTCCAGGAATTCTTTGGAACCCGGCGTAGGCACCATGCCATTGGTCGGAATCCAGCTGTCCCAGAGGGGATCATTAAAAAATTCCTCGCCATCCTGCACAAGCCGCCCCCAGTATTCCAACGGATGGACCAGAGTGTCATCAAGGTCAGAAACGATGGCCAGCGGCTTGTCACCGTCCTTATGATCGTTCAGGGCGGCGTCCACGTGCATCTTGGCGACGTTGAAGCCCTGATAATACAAGGCACGATATTCGGCGGCGGTTTGTTTCCAAGCCACGGCGTAACCGAGTGAATTATGTTGGTTTACTTCATCTGCCAAAAGAGGCGATGCAAGTAGAGCTGTTGAAACTGCAACGTTACAAGCCAGCGATTTAAACATTGTGAAACCTTTCAAGTTTTCGACTTGGCGGCTTCTAGTGTCCTTTCAAGACAGAATTATGAATGGCAGAATGCGTTCCAAAACACTGCCGCCCAGTATCGCAATTGGCATTGATGGGCGTGGATCGTTTGGAATTTAAACCTATAGACTTTTAGTTCTGCATCTCGATCACGGCGTCAGCAGCGGGATCAGCCTTTAGGCTTAAATTGTAGGCCGTGATCACCACCATGCACAGCAGGACAAAGGGCCAGAACGCGGCTTTTGGGATCAGGTTGTCTCTATAGTGAATGAAGCGCAGCGACGGCACTGCCTCGGAGGCGAAAAGATAGGTGTTCACCGAGACCGCCAGCAGCAGGAAATACATCAGGAAAAAGAACGACTCCATGTATATCACCGGCGATCCGGCAAAGCCTTCGCGCAGTTGCACATGAGCCAGCAGGATCACGAAGAACAGGACCGAGCAGGTGCCGATCACGCTGGACGTGCTGAAATCGTGGCGTTCAACCAGATCGGGGCGGCGGGTGACGGTCATCACAGCCCCAAACAGCAGCATGGTCACCACGATCAACGGGATCATATGAACGATGAAGGCATTTCCGAAATTGCGCTTGATGACAAAGTTATAATGCAGCTCGGGTAATTTGGTTTGGAACTCGTTGCCCACAATACCCAGCGTAGTTCCCAGATCGGACTGGCGATAGTCAAAATAGGTATTCTCACGCTCCCATGTGCCCATGACGATGCGGGGGTCTATGCCAAAAATATCGTCGGGTCCCGTGGCGGGGTAGGCCGTAAAGTCGGGAATTAGAGCCACATCTACGTCGAATTCTCCTGGCCAGAACCGCACCCAGACGGTTTTGTGGTCAAACGGATAGCTGGTGTAATTGAAACTCTGGCGCAGGGTTTGTTCAAAATACCAGCCAATCAGCTCCGATCCGTCCTGATCCAGGCGATAAACCTCTTCGATCAGCCCATTTGCGGCGTCGGTGGCCTCGGGCAGGATGAACCCCACCTCGCCTTCGGCAAGTTTGATCGCATTATGGATGCCGTCTTCGTAGTGCTGCCAGATATAGCCACTGACATGCACGTCGCTGGCGCCGACAAAACTGAAGGATTTTATAAAAATACCGGTCCTCACCTGATACTCGGGCGCGTTACCCAGCCTTTGCAGGTAATCATCGACTGCGGCCTGATCGGGCAGCTGCGTCGGATCGCCCTCAAAATGGTTCAGCGCGACCAGAAGTCTGAACAGCAGGACAGCCAGACCAAACGTCAGAGCACCGGAAATCAACCAAACCTTCTTTTCGATACTCATACCGACCCCTGCCTAGTTCAACCGCCCGACCAGAGACTGGGTGATGCCCATTTCGGCGAATTTTGCACACAGCGCCTCAAAGTCCTCATGTGCGCTCATGGGGATACCCCAGCCGCCACACGCGGCCAGTACCTTGGTGTGCTGAATCGACAGATCCACCATCGGCAGAGGCTCATCCGCAGTGAACTTTGCCAACGCGTCGGCATACTCAACGGCCCTGTCCCATTCTTGCCGCGCCAGCATGACCGCACAGGCATCGGGGTAGAAATGCAGATGACTATGGCCCACACAGCCTTCCGCAATGATCTGAGCACCCAATTTCAGGTGCCGATCCTGTTTGTTAGGGTCTGTTTCAGCCATGGCCAGAGCCGACAGCGCCTTTGGCCCCACAAAATTCCGGCCATGTTCCAGCGCAATGTCGACAGCGCGCTGACCTGTCTTATGGGCCTGATCGGGCTGAGCTGCATAGACCTGTGTACGAGCCAGATGCTCCAGCGCCTGTGCCTCAAGCCGTTTGGCTCCTACCCGGTTGGCGATGTCTGCCGAAAGGGTAAATGTCTCCAACGCCTGATCCAATTCGCCCAGAAACGTGTGCGCCACCCCCAGACAGGTCTGCGCCACACATTCCGGGACAAAGGCAAAGTACTTCTGAGAAACTTCGATGGCTTCTTGCGCGTCCAGCTTTCCTTGCGCCACATCACCGGTATAGCTGCGCGCCACGCTAAGGTTATGCAGGTTTGCCGCCAGATCGCGGACCAGGCCTTTTTCCCGCGCGCGTTCCATGGCCTGCGTATAAAACCCGGCCGCCGTGCGCATCGTGGCATTCATGAAATTGGCATCACCAAACCCACTGAGCGCCCCAACCTCCAACCGCGCTGATTCCAGCTTGCGGGCCAGTGTTAGAGCCTTTTCGTTGCTTTTCAACGCGTCTTCAACCCGGCCCAGCGGGAAGTACACATTGCCCCGTACGTAGTTGATCTGCGCGACATCTCGTTCTGATCCGGTGCGCTCCGCCGCGATCTCTGCCTGTTCAAGGCTATCCAGTGCTTCGCTGTAAAGGCTGGCCTGACGCGCTGCTTGCGCCAGCCCGATATGGGCACGGCAGACTTGTTCGTCCGTTTCGGCCAAATCTGCGGCCTCTTTGAATTCGCGCAAGGCGTCATCCGACAACCCTTGCAAGCGATGCGTTTCACCACGGGCACAGAACAGATCAAACCGCACCCCGGACGGGGCGGGCAATTCCAGCGCCCGTTCGATCAAGGGGCTGGCCTCATCAAATTGAAAGGCTTGAATCAGCTTCTCAGCAGCTTCCAGATAGGCTTGTGCTGCGTTGGTCGCACCCGCCCGATCCAGATGCTGCGCTCGCAGAGTGGCGTCGCGATCCTCGAACCACTTTGCCGCCTGCCGGTGCAGCCGCGCGCGTTCGGATTTCACCAGCGTTGCATAAGACCCGTCGCGGATCAGCGCGTGGGCAAACATAAGATCGGTTCCTGCCTCGCGGATCAGGGCCGAGCGGATCAGGGTCGAAGTATCCAGATGCCCTTCGCCCAGCAGAAAGTTCAACACCTCGGGCGAGAATCGCTGTCCCAGCACCGATGCCGCCTGAATCGCCGCCCGGCTGGACCGGTCCAGAGCATCCAGTCGCGACTGAACAATGCCCTGAATGCTGCCAGGAACGGATTCCCGTTTCAGCACATCGATATTGCGCAGAAGCTGCTCCAAAAACAGCGGGTTTCCCCCCGCGCGCTGGACGCAGGCATCTAGTAATTCAGGGTCTATACCGGTGAATTCCTCGACAAGTTTGCGGGCCTGATCGTCGCCCATAGGCGCCAGTTCCAGCTTTGAAACCAGCGCCCCATCCGTGCCCATCTGCCATTCCCGATCAATCGGGTCGCCTTCGACACGGCTGGTCATCAGCAGCACACAAGGTAAATCCCGCGTGGTGGCCGCGATATGGGCGCAGGCCGTCAGAATTTCGGGGGCGGCCCAGTGAATATCTTCAATCTGGATCAGCATGGGCGCTTCGCGGCTGCGGGCTGCGATCAATTCATCAATCACCTGCCGTCGCCCACGCAGACGGGTTGCGTTGTCCATAACCGCGTAAACTTCGGCCAGGCCGGGGTCTTGCTCAAGCTCAAGAAGCGCGGTCAGATGGGCCGCGTTCGAGGGCGAGACCCAGCCCTTTGCAACCGCCTGTTTCGCTATTTCGGCGCAGGTGGCCGCGTCATCTATCGGCTCCAGCCCAAGAATGCCACGGGCAACGGATTGAATGGCCGAGTGCCCCTCGCGCGTGCCGAAATCCATGACCACACCGTTATGGATCGAATAGCCCAGACCATCCGCCATCTCGGCCACCTGCTCGGAAAGATGCGTCTTACCGATCCCCGGTTCACCCAGAACGATGTGCACCTCGCCTTTGCCGTGCTGCTTGCACCGCTCGAAAGTGGCCGAGAATAGCGACATCTCGCGCTCGCGCCCGACAAAGCGGTGCCGCCGCGATCGGATGTTGCGGGCCATGCGGTCCAATCGCCACAGTTCGACCGGTTCGTTCAGCCCCTTGATCGCCTTCTCGCCCATGGACTTGCCAACAAAAAGCGGCCCTAATGCGCGCTGAATGTCGTGGGAAACCAACGTCTCGCCCGGAACGGCCATGTCGGTGATGCGCGAGGCCAGGTTCACACCATCGCCGGTCACCGTGTATTCCGTATGCGCTTGGCTGCCCGTTGTGCTGGCGATGACCTGCCCCGAGGCGATGCCGATATGGCAGGACAGCGGTGGGTTCAGGCTGGGCAGGACGGAATGAATTTCCAGCGCCGCGCGGGCCGCCCGTTCGGTGTCATTGGTATGGGAAATCGGCGCACCGAATACGGCCATAACCGCGTCACCGATATGCTTGTCGATGCGACCACCAAACTTTTCGACCACGTGATCGACCTTGGCAAAGAACGCGTTGAGCAGCGCGTGCATGTCCTCGGCATCCAGTTCACTGGTCAGCTTTGTAAATCCGGTGAGGTCAGCGAACATGACTGTAACCTGCCGTTTGGCGGGCTCCAGCGGTGTTTCGGGTTCATAAGGTTGAACGGTTTCAACAGTTTCAAGCTCGGCAATCGCGCGCAGCAGCCTGCGGCGGTCTCCGACGGCGGTCACTCCGATTTCGATCAGGTCTTCGCCCGTCAGATCGGGCAAAATAGCGAAATCAATTTTGTTATCCAAAAAGGCTTGCGCGTATTCGGAAAGTCCAAGCGCGCCGAGCCAGTCCCTAAGGTCCTGAGACATGTCGCCCCTCTGAAGCCCCCAACTTCAGAGACAGTCCTAGCACAACAAACCCGCATGAGTCTGCAATGGTTAACAAAATTAATACTTATGTTCACGCATAAGCACGAAAAGGCGGCATTACACCTCGGCGCTTAGTCCCTCGGTCGACAGATCATCCAGCTTGGGCATCAGGCGCAACAACTCGCGGGCATAGTCGGTCTGCGGGTTGGCAAACAGGTCGTTGGTCTCTTGCAGTTCGACCACCTTGCCCTGTTTCATCACCGCAACCCGGTCGCACATCTGACGCACCACCGGCAGGTCGTGGCTGATGAACAGCAGCGTGAGGCCCAGATGTTCCTGCAAATCTTTCAGGATGTTCAGGATTTGTGCCTGAATGGACACATCCAGTGCGCTGGTCGGTTCATCACAGATCAGGAATCGAGGCTGTGTGGCCAGTGCACGCGCTATCGAAATCCGCTGCCGCTGCCCACCCGAGAATTCGTGCGGATATTTCAACCCGGCCTCGTGGCCCAGCCCAACCTGATCCAGCAACTCATCTACGCGGCGCTTTACGTCATTGCCTTCCATCAGGCGGTGATGGCGGATCGGTTCAGCCACGATCTCATCCACCCGCATCCGGGGGTTGAGCGAAGAATACGGGTCCTGAAAGATCATCTGTATGTTCTTGCGATACGCATCCAGCGCGGCCTTGTTGGTCAGATCGCTGACCACCTGACCCTCAAATGTGATGGTGCCGCCATCCACCGGGTAAAGCCCCGCAATCATCCGGGCAACGGTGGACTTGCCCGAGCCCGACTCGCCCACGACGCCAAACACCTCGCCCGCGCGAATGTCAAAGCTGACCTCGTCCACGGCAGTGAAATAGGTGCGGTCCCACGGCAAAAGGCCCTTCTTTTGCAGGAACTTCTTGGTCAGGTTGCGGATTTCGAACACCGGTTTGGTGGTGTCATTGTCCACCTTGGGCCAGTGGCGCGCCATGTCCTCGATAGCGAACCGGGTCTCGCGCCCGCCATAGCTGATCTGCGGGAAGCGGTGCAGTTTCAGCGTCGGGCGCGGCACGGCAGCGATCAGCGATTTGGTGTATTCATGGCTGGGCTGGCCCATGACCTGAGACGTTGGTCCGGTTTCCACCACCTTGCCCGCATACATCACCGTCACCTTGTCGGTCGTATCGGCGATGACGCCCATGTCGTGGGTAATCAGGATAACGCCCACCTGCCGTTCGCGTGCCAGTTCCTTGATCAGGTCCAGAATCTGCGCCTGCACCGAGACATCGAGGGCCGTGGTCGGCTCATCCGCGATGATCACATCCGGTTCGGTACACAAGGCCAGCGCAATCACCACACGCTGCCGCATCCCGCCCGAGAATTGGTGAGGATACTGATCCAGCCGCGTATCCGGGTCGGGGATACCCACCCGGTCGATCAGGTCACGCGCACGTTGGTTGGCCTCGGCGTCCGAACCGCCCAGATGGGCCTGAATGGTCTCAACCAATTGCTCTCGCACCGTGAACAATGGGTTCAGCGAGGTCAGCGGGTCCTGAAAGATCATCGAGATCTTCTTGCCGCGCAACCCACGCATCGCCTCAGCGTCCAGACCGCTGATCTGATCGCCGCTCAGCTTGATGGTGCCACTTGCGATCCGTCCGGGGCGGTCCAGCAGGCCCATGATCGCAGCGCCGATTGTGGATTTACCCGCGCCGGATTCGCCCACCAACCCGTGAATTTCACCGGGCTCAACAGACAGGTCCACGTGGTCCACAGCGGTGAACAATTGGCGGCGGGTCGGGAATTCGACCGTCAGGTCATTGATCGTCAGAAGGCTCATGAAATCACCGCAGCTTGGGGTTCAGCGCATCGCGCAGCCAGTCGCCCAGCAGGTTCACAGACAGGGCCAGCGCCAGAAGGGTGCAGGCCGGGAAGAACAGAATCCACCACTCACCCGAGAACAGGAAGCCTTGCCCGATACGGATCAGCGTCCCCAACGAGGGTTGGGTCGGAGGTGCTCCGACACCAAGAAAACTGAGCGTCGCCTCAGCAATGATCGCCAGCGCCAGCGAAATGGTGGCAATCACAAGAACCGGGCTGAGAACGTTAGGCAGGATGTGGCGGAACATGATCGGGATAGATCCGCGACCGATCAGGCGCGCGGCCTGCACATATTCCTTGTTCTTTTCCACCAGTGCCGCGCCACGCACCACGCGGGCAAACTGTACCCAGTCAGACAGGGCGATAGCGACGATCAGCACATAGATCGCCATTTCATTGCGGTATTCGGGCGGGGTCACACCCTTGGCGATGCCAAAGATCAGCATGGCAACCAGAATGGCCGGGAAGGTCAGCTGCACGTCAGCAATCCGCATGATCACGGTCTCGATCCATCCTCCGAAATAGGCCGCCATCAGGCCAAGGATCACGCCGATGATCATCGCCAGCAGCACCGCAGACACACCAACAAACAGGGAAATGCGCATGCCGTAGAGGATGGTCGAGAACACATCCCGCCCCTGATCGTCCGTGCCCAGCAAAAAGGTATCTTGCGTGAACGCGTTCGGGGTACCCGGCGGAGTAAACCCGTTCATCAGGTTCAGCGTGGCCGGGTCAAACGGGTTATAGGGCGCAATCAGCGGCGCAAAAATCGCCGCCAGCACAAGGATCACCACCACTAGCGAAGCGACAACGGCCACCGGGGAATGCCGGAATGACCACGCGAAATCGCTGTCCCAGAATTTGGCGAAACGCGACTGTGGCGCGGGTTTCGGGGTTTCGATGGTATCGGTCATGTGGCCCTCGCGTCGACACGCAGGCGCGGGTCAATAGCATAGTAGAGTAGATCGACGATCAGGTTGATCGTCACGAACATGACCGAGATCAGCATCAGGTAAGCGGCCATGACGGGGATATCGACGAACTGGATTGCATTGATGAACAGCAAACCGACGCCCGGCCACTGAAACACCGTCTCGGTGATGATGGCAAAAGCGATGATCGAGCCCAGTTGCAGACCCGTGATCGTAATCACCGGCACCAGCGTGTTCTTTAACGCATGGCGGAAGTTGATCACCCGGTCCGACAACCCTCGGGCGCGGGCAAAGCGGACATAGTCGGCGCGCATCACCTCAAGCATTTCCGATCGCACCAGCCGCATGATCAGCGTCATCTGATACAGACCCAAAGTGATCGCGGGCAGGATCAGCGCCTTGAGGCCCGAGGCGGTCAGGAACCCCGTGGACCAATTGCCAATCATAACGGTCTCGCCCCTCCCAAAGCTGGGCAGGAGGTCCAGTTCGACCGAGAAGATATAGATCAGGAGTATCCCTATTAAGAACGTGGGCAAGGACACCCCGATCAGGGACACGGTCATGATGACGTTCGCTGCCACCCCTTGTCGTCGGATCGCCGTAAACACGCCCAGCGCGATGCCCAATGTGATTGCCAGAAAGCCCGAAACAAAGGCCAGTTCCAACGTTGCCGGCGCGCGCTCGATCAGGATGGTCGAGACCGGGCGACCCTGACGGTACGAGACACCAAAATTGCCCTGCACCGCGCCTTGCAGAAACTTGAAATACTGGACCGGAAAGGGCTGATCCAAGCCAAGCTCGGTGCGCAGTCGATCAATGTCGGCTTGTGTGCGTTCCTGCCCCAGCATGTTGTCAATCGGGTCACCGACAAAGCGGAACATGGAAAAGGCCACCAGACCCACGACCAGCAGCACGATCACGGATTGGAACATCCTTCGGACGATATATGCGAACATTCGTTTCCCTCGTTGATCGGTCTTCCTAGGCCGGTTTTGACCAAGTGGTCAAGATAAGCTGACAGGCGTGGATCAGTTCACGGTCACCCAGCGCAGAAGAAAGAAGTTGTCCGGCCGCTGGGTCAGTTCCACATTGCTGCGCGTACCCCAAAGCAGCGGCTGCACATACATGGGCACATAGACCTGTTCGTCCTGAATGATCCGCGCGACCTCATCCAGCATGGCTTGCCGTTTGGCCTGATCCAGTTCGGATTGGATCATCGGCAACAGCTCATCCACCCGCGCGTTCGAGAAACCGCCGAAATTCCAGCTGCCCAGCTTTTTTTCCTCGTTCGGGGTGGCCACCAGGAACCGCACCGGGTGTTCGGCGTCAAAGGTACCTGGGCTCCAGCCCAGCAGGTACATGTCGTAGTTGTCCTCGCGCAGCTCGGGCCAATAATTGCGGACAGGCATGGCATCCAATTCCGCCGTGATCCCGATTTGGGCCAGCATCGAGACGACGGCCTGACAGACGGCTTCATCATTCAGGTAACGGTCGTTCGGGCATTTCAGACCAAAGGAAAAGCCATCGGCATAACCTGCCTCAGACAGCAGGGCCTTGGCGGCCTCAATATCAAAGGCTGGTCGGTCAGCATTGGCCGCGGAATAGCCACTCATGGCGGGGCTGACCAGTTGCGAGGCCGCCTCGGCGTTGCCGCGCATGATGGTGGCCAGAATAGCATCAACATTCACCGCTTGCGCGACTGCCTTGCGGACGCGCGGGTCACGGAACGGGTTGGGTTTGCCCGCATCATCGGTGTATTTCAATGCCTCGGCCTGATGATCGAAGCCCAGCATAATCACGCGCGCCTCGATGCCTTGGATCACCTCAACATCGTCCTGCTGTTGCAGGCGCGCGACGTCCTGAATCGGCACAGGGTTGATCATGTCGACATCGCCGGACAGCAGCGCAGCGACGGCAGTGGCCGGGTTCTGGATCGGCGTAAACTCGGCGCTGGTGATGTTGTGCTCAGGCTCGCCCCACCAGCCGTCAAAGGGCTCCAGAACGGTACGTAGACCGGGCTCGCGCGCGGTGACTTTGAACGCACCCGTGCCGTTTGCGTTCAGCGTGGCAAAGTTGCCGGTTTCCTTGTCAGGCACAACCGCGTCACTCGCCTCGGTCCAGCCCTGATCCATGATCATCCAGTTGGCGATCGAAGACGGGAACAGCGGGTTTGGTGCCGTGGTCATGAAATCAACTGTATAATCGTCGACGACCTTCACCTCGCTGATCGGCGCAAACCAGCTGCGGGTATCCGCCGCCTCGCCCGAGGCGCGTTGATAGCTAAACAGCACGTCCTGCGCATCGAATGTGCTGCCGTCATGGAAGGTCACGCCTTCACGCAGGTTAAACCGCCAACCCTCGCCATCACCGATGGGTTCCCAACTGACCGCTAGCGCCGGTTCGACCTGCATGTCCTTGTCCCGGCGAACCAACCCTTCGTAGACGTTATTGAGGAATCCCAGAACCGGGGCCGAGTTGACCGCATGCGGGTCCATCGTCTGCGGATCAGTGGTTGAGGCCCATTTGAATTCGGCTGCCTGCGCGCTGGTGGCAACCAGCAAAGCCAGCCCAATGGCGCTGTGTTTGAGGATCATGGCGAAATCTCCCTGAGTGACCCGCAAAAGGGCGGTGTTGCAGGATAACGCAAAAGGCAGGGCGCGGTGATCACGCCCTGCCAAGTCACTGACGTTTCAGACTTAGTTCAGCGTGAAGTACTTGATCTTGGGCGAGTCTTCAGGCTCGACCACAGTCCCCACGTTGGATTTCATGCCCCAGTTCAGCACCTGGTGGTGGATCGGGATATACAGCTGTTCGTCCTGAACCACTTGCCAGATTTCAGCAATCTGCTTGTCACGCTCGGGCAGGTTGGTTTCCGAGGCCAGCGCTACGATCTTGGCGTCCAGTTCCGGGTTGCTGTAGCGGGTGCCGTTCCACGAACCGTATTTCTCACCTTTGGTGTGCGCCAGGAAGTTGAAGATGTATTCCGAGTCATATGTCGGAACACCCCAGCCCAGCATGTAGAAATCGGTTTCCAGATTGTTGATCAGCGGGAAGTGCTGCGCCTTGGGTTTGGCATCCAGATTTACGGTGATCCCGATCTGCGCCAGCATGCCGACAGCGGCCTGACAGATCGCCTCATCGTTGATGTAGCGGTCATTCGGGCAATCAAGCTGGATGGTGAAGCCATCCGGGTAACCCGCCTCGGCCATCAGCGCCTTGGCACCTTCGATATCGGTGGTCGAGGAGCTATCCATACCCTCATCCCAACCGTTCACAAAAGGCGGCGCAATCATGCCCGCCGGGGCCGACTGGCCGCGCATCACGACCTGCTTAATCGCATCGCGGTTGATCGCCTTGGACATGGCCTGACGCACGCGGACATCCGACAAGGGGTTCTTGCCGTCGACATTGTCATTAGCCAGATCCGCATCGCCCATGTTCAAACCAAAGAAGATCACCCGGTTCTGCGGCGCGGTGCGTACGTCCAAACCATCGGCACCGGCAACACGCTCAAGGTCTTGCACCGGCACATCCTGAATGAAATCAACCTCACCGGACAACAGAGCGGCCACACGGGTGGCTGCGTTCTGGATCGGGGTATAGATGATCTCGGTCACCGCCAGCGGGAACTCATCCTTGCCCCAATAGCCATCATAGGCCGCCAGAACAGTTTTCACATCCGGTTCGCGGCTGACCAGCTTGTAGGGGCCAGTGCCATTTGCGTTCTTGGCCGCAAACGTGTCTTCACCACCTTCATAGTCCTGCACCTTCACGGCGTTGTTTGCCTCGGCCCAGCCCTTGTCCATCATGAACATATTGGTCAGGTTGTTCGGCATGATCGGGTTCGGACCATCGGTCTCGATCTCGACCGTGTATTTGTCCGGCGCGCGCACCTCTTTCACCGAGGCCAGCAACTCCTTGTAGTCCGAGTCCGGCGTCATCGCGCGGTTCAGCGAGAACACGACATCTTCGCTGTCAAACTCGGCCCCGTCGTGGAAAGTTACACCTTCGCGCAGCTTGAACACCCAGACATTCGGGTTGGCCTCAGAGGGCGCCCATTCGGTGGCCAGCGACGGCACAAGCGCGCCGGAATGGTCACGCATCACCAGCGTTTCCATGATCTGGTGCGCCAGCGCCGAGGTCGGGCCTTCGTTCTGCGCATGTGGGTCCAGCGTCAGCGAGTCTCCCGCCCGCGCCCAGCGCAGTGTTTCGGCAGACGCGCCAGCTGCCATCAACGCGGTGGCGCTGGCGGCAATCATCAGGTTTCTTAGGATCATTTTATTCTCCCCGTTTATTGTTAGCGCCATCTTTGCGACGGCTGGCCGCTTTCCGCGACCGTGGTAAATTTGATCATCCAGATCATTTTGATGGTTGCAACAACAGATTGTGCCTAGATCAGGCGACCCAAGGTCAAGTTGGACCGCGCGAAACAGATTTCAGACAAACGGCGCCCCCGCCTCGTCCAGCGTTTTCAGGCCATTTGGCAATGACAGGTCATAGGTAACCGGGCTTGATCGAGCGATCACGCGCCCTTTGCGCACTACAGCCAACCGGTGGGCCCGCAGCCGGATTGCCTCAATCCGGTCGGTGGCCTGCAACAGCACGAAATTCGCAGCACAGCCTTTGGCCACGCCATAACCTTCCAAACCCATGATCCGGGCCGAGTTTTCAGTCACCGCATCAAAACACCACGCCATATCGGCGCGGCTGGACAGTTGTCCCACATGTAAGCCAATAAAGGCCACATCCAGCATGTCGGCCTTCCCCAGCGAATACCACGGGTCCATCATGCAATCCGAGCCGAAGCCCACGGTGATCCCGGCATCGCGCAGTTCACGTACACGGGTTTGACCCCGGCGTTTGGGATAGGTGTCGTGCCGACCCTGCAGCATGATGTTGATCAAAGGGTTCGGAATCGCATGTACCCCGGCCTCGACCATCAGTGGGATCAGTTTGGAGACGTAGTAGTTGTCCATCGAATACATCGAGGTCAAATGCGAGCCCGCAACCCGCCCATTCAGACCCAAACGCTGGGTTTCATAGGCCAGCGTTTCGATATGGCGGCTATGTGGATCGTCGCTTTCGTCGCAGTGCATATCGACCATCAAGCCGCGTTCCGCCGCGATTTCACACAGCACGCGCACAGATTCGGCCCCATCAGCTATGGTGCGTTCGAAATGCGGGATACCCCCTACGACATCCACACCCATATCCAGCGCGCGAATGGTGTTTTGCATTGCGGTGGGGTCGCGCAACACACCATCCTGCGGGAAGGCCACCAGTTGCAGATCAAGATAATCCTTCACCTGATCCCGCACCTGCAACAGGGCTTGCACGCCCTTCAGTTCGTCATCGCAAGTGTCCACATGACTGCGGATCGCACCGATGCCCTTGGCCACGGCCAACTCACAGTATCGCAAAGCGCGGGCGGCGATGTCATCCACCGCCTGGATTGGTTTCAATTCCCCCCACAGTGCGATTCCTTCCAACAGCGTGCCCGACACATTCATGCGCGGATTTCCCAGTGATAGGGTCGCATCCATATGGAAATGCGGGTCGACAAAGGGCGGCGAGACCAACTGCCGCTCAGCGTCGATCACCTCCTCTGCTTCAGCAGCAATCCCGGCTTCGACAGCGACGATCTGGCCGTCGGAACAGGCGATATCAACACCAGTCTGGCCGTCGGGCAGAGTGGCATTTTTGACGATCAAATCGAACATGGAAGCTCCTATTGTTGATTTGCGAACTGAAGGTAAGAAACCCACTCAGATAATCCGCCGACAGCGTTGAGACGACAAGCACGATGATCAAGAAGATGTAGTGGGCCATCAGGAAGACCGGACCCGGCACCAGCGCAATGCAGACACATCCGCACTGACCATGTCTGTACGATCTGTCATTGGCACGTCTATCGCCACACAAAACGGCGGAAAGTTTGCTGTGGCCGGGCCGAAAGCTCCACCGGCATCTATAGGGTACAAAACAACACCGGTCGCATCGCCCACTCCTTGCAATGGACCAGCGATATTCTGAGCAAAATGATCGTCACGGTTGCGCCTTCGAAGTTAACGTGCCGCGTGCCGCGCAACTCTCCCTTGCCGCGGGGTTGGAACTGCGCAACAACCACATCATCATCGCAGAACGCCTTGTCACGCTATGGGGCGTACAATCAGCCAAATCACACCCTCGCCTATAACAAAACCAGTCAATGCCGCCGTGAACTGAACCGAACATGTTCAATCTGATCAGACAGATGTCGAATTGTCGCCCAAATGCTTATCAGGCCGCAAAAACACGGTTATGGTCACCCGGGCTGCACAGGCCAAAGACACAAGGAATTAAAATATGAAGATTGCGATTGCCGGGATCGGGTATGTGGGATTGTCCAACGCGGTGCTGTTGGCACAAAATCACGAAGTGGTCGCCCTGGATATTTCAGCGGAACGCGTTGCCCTGATCAACCAGCGCCAAAGCCCGATCCAGGATGCCGAGATCGAGGAGTTCCTGGCCAACCGTACACTCAACCTGAGCGCCACAACCGATGCGGAAACCGCTTTCCGCGACGCCGATTTCGTGATCGTGGCAACCCCGACCAACTACGATCCCCGCAGCAACTACTTCGACACCAGCTCGGTCGACGCGGTGATCGAACAAACCACCGCGCTGAACCCCGACGCTGTCATCGTGATTAAATCAACCATCCCCGTTGGCTTCGTAACCGACGCGCGCACGCGTTTCGGGACCAACAATGTCATCTTCTCGCCAGAGTTCCTGCGCGAAGGGCAGGCGCTGTACGACAACCTCCACCCCAGCCGGATCATCGTCGGAGAACGCTCGGACCGGGCAAAGGTCTTTGCCGACCTGCTGCTGGAAGGAGCCCTCGACAAAGATGTTCCCATTCTGTTCACTGACGCGGACGAGACCGAAGCCATCAAGCTATTCGCCAATACCTACCTTGCCATGCGGGTGGCTTTCTTCAACGAACTTGACAGCTATTCCCTGGCCGGTGGCATGGATCCCCGCCAGATCATTGAAGGCGTCAGCCTCGATCCCCGGATCGGCGCGCACTACAACAACCCATCCTTCGGATATGGTGGCTACTGCCTGCCGAAAGACACCAAGCAACTGCTGGCCAACTACAACCATGTCCCCCAAAACCTGATCCGCGCTATCGTCGACGCGAACCGGACCCGCAAGGATTTTCTCAGCGATCAGATCCTGATGAAAGGTCCAAAAACTGTCGGCATCTACCGCCTGGTCATGAAAGAGGGCAGCGACAATTTCCGCCAAAGTTCAATCCAGGGCATCATGAAACGGATCAAGGCAAAAGGGGTTCAGGTCATTGTCTATGAACCGGTGCTAGATGAAGACCACTTCTTCCATTCCCCGGTGATCAGCGACCTGGAAACCTTCAAACAAAAAGCCGACCTGATTATCGCCAACCGGCTTTCCGACGAAATCAGGGATGTCAGCGAAAAAGTCTTTACCCGAGACCTGTTCCAAGCAGACTAAACGTTAGAAAACAAAGCCCCCCAAAAAGGGGGCTCAAAAAACCAACGCCGGAAGCGTGTGCAAGATTAACCCTTGGCACCCTGACCGCGTGCGTATTTGTCTTCGTACCGAACTATATCATCTTCACCCAAATACGTGCCGGTCTGAACTTCAATCAAAACCATCGGAACCTTGCCGGGGTTTTCCATGCGATGCGTAGCCCCAACAGGAATGTAGACCGACTGGTTTTCCGTGACCAATTGCTGACGGTCATCAATGGTTACACGGGCCGTACCCTCAACCACGATCCAGTGTTCGGATCGATGCACGTGGCTCTGAAGGCTTAACGATGCGCCAGGGTGAACATGAATTCGCTTCACCTGAAACCGGTCACCAACCACAAGGCTTTCGAACCATCCCCACGGACGGTGATCCTTGGGGAAATCGGTAGCCTGAGAAACGCCCTTTGCTTTCAGCGCAGTAACTGCTTTCTTGACATCCTGCGCCCGGTTGGAATCCGCCACAAGAACCGCGTCATTCATCGCCACGGCGATGATGTTTTCCAGGCCAATCCCAACCAGCTCCACCTGATCACTATCCGAGCGTAAGAGCGAATCATGGCAATCGATCGCCGTCGCGCATCCGCTGGTCACCACACCATCGGCATCCGGCCCGCTTTCGCGCCAGACCGCGTCCCAGCCGCCCAGGTCGGACCAGGCCGCATCAAACGGAACAACGGACAGGTTCGTTGCTTTTTCCATTACCGCATAGTCAATCGAGATATCTTCGGCCTGTGCCCAAGGTTCGGGGTTCAGGCGTAAGAATCCCAGATCCGGGGACGCCGTCTTTACCGCCGCTTCGACCGGTGCGATCAAATCGGGCGCGTGGGCTCGGAATGCGGCAATCATGTCCGCGGCGCGGAACAGGAAAATCCCTGCATTCCACTTGAAATTTCCAGCCGCCAGCATTTCGGTCGCACGGGCCAAGTCCGGTTTTTCGACAAACTGCTTCAACGGAACGGGCGCGCCATCTGTGCCAGCCGGAGTTGTCAGTTCAAGATAACCATAGGCGGTTTCCGGGTGCGACGGAGTGATCCCAAATGTCACCATCTGACCTTGGGCCACGGCCTCTAACCCGCGGGCGACCGTCGCCTTAAATGCGGTCACGTCCGGAACGACGTGATCCGATGGGGCAACTAGAAGTACGGCATCCGGGTCTTCAGCCACAGCACGCAGAGAGGCCGCCAGAATTGCAGGCGCAGTGTTGCGTCCCTCGGGCTCGATCAGAATTGCGCCGGGATCAATACCGACGGCTTGCAGCTGTTCCACGACGATGAATCGAAAATCCGAATTGGTCAGAACTACAGGTGCTGCAAACTCCAATGCCTGCGTCCTGCCCGACAGCCGCCGCGCAGAGGCTTGAAACAGAGTTTCCTCACCAACAAGCGGCACAAATTGTTTGGGGTAGCTTTTCCGGGACAACGGCCAAAGACGCGTGCCAGACCCTCCGCACAGGAGAACGGGAGTAATCAACATGATAAGCTCGAATTCTGATCTAATTGGGAAAAGTCCTATTAAAAGCGCTTTACCGTGGCAAGGACTAGCTGTGAATCAGTCAGAAAAGGGAAGCTAAACCTTCAACGCGCGCTAACGTGGACCTCTGCTAATTTCCGGTCAGGAATCTGCGTTCGGGCCTGTCGAGGCAGGCCGCGCAGACGGCGCCGGTTGCAAATGCATCGGTATCAATGAAAATACGGTCCTGACGCGCCGTTTGTCGGCAGAGTTAGCGTGATCTAGCTCACGCTTAGGTGCGCCGAGTTTGCCACCCGATCAAACTGAAAAACGCAAATAGAACAGCCGCCACACAGACGATAGAAGGTCCAGCAGGCGTATCAAACAGGTATGCGGCCCTCAGCCCGGCAACGGCCGAAAATGCCCCAATTGCGGCAGCAATCAACGCCATCGCTTCCGGAGATCTGGCCAAACTGCGTGCAGCAGCTGCCGGAATGATCAGCAACGCAGCGATCAGCAGTACGCCCACAACCTTGATCGCCACCGCCACCGTAACGGCAAGCGACACCGTCAGGATCAACTGTTCGCGCTTAGGGTCAAAACCGCTGGAATAAGCTAATTCTTCATTCAACGTCGCCGTCAAAAGTTGGGACCAGCGCCACGCAATCAACCCCGCGACAAGTGCCGCACCGCCCCAGATCACAATCAGATCGCCGCGCGACACTGCAAGAATGTCGCCAAAGAGATACGCCATCAGGTCGATGCGCACACCAGACAGAAACGAAACTGCGACAAGACCGAAGGCAAGCGCAGAATGCGCCAGCACCCCTAACAACGTGTCCATCGCGTAACCACGCCTGGCCAACAGCGTCACCGTCAGTGCCATGACCAGCGCAACAGCCAGGGCACCTGTAAAGACGGACATCTGAAACGTCAGTGACAGTGCGACACCAAGGATAGCGGCGTGTGCGGTGGCGTCCCCGAAATAGGCCATGCGACGCCAAACCACAAAACATCCAAGGGGTGCCGCAGCAAATGCAACGCCAATGCCCGCAAGTGTTGCGCGCGTCATAAAGTCATCAAGCATTATTCTGCTGCTTCCTGAGAATGATCATGGTGGTCGTGATCGTGGTCGTGATCATGTCGGTAAAGCGCCAGCGCTCCGCCGGTGCCTGTTCCGAACAAGGCACGATATTCCGGGGCCGACGCCACAACGGCGGGGGACCCCTCGCAACAGACGTGCCCGTTCAGGCAGATAACTCTGTCCGAGGCGCTCATGACCACATGCAGTTCATGGCTGATCATCAAAATAGCGCAGCCGGTTTCACGCCGCACCTGTTCGATTTGACGATAAAACGCTGCTGAGCCGGGCTGGTCGAGCCCCTGGGTCGCTTCGTCCAAGAGCAAAACATCAGGGCGATTGATCAACGCCCGCGCCAGCAACACTCTCTGGAATTGACCACCAGAGAGCTGCGACATCTGTCGTTTCAACAAGTCAGGAACACCGGCAGATTCCAGCGCTTCGACGCATTGTCTTCGAGACACGCGATCGGTCAGGCGCATAAATCTTTCGACAGAGATCGGCAGGGTCGGGTCGATATGCAGCTTTTGCGGAACATATCCAATTTTCAGACCCGGCTTCAGCGATACCAGACCTGCACACGGCTTGATCGCGCCAATGACAGCCCGCAAAAGGCTGGTCTTGCCCGATCCGTTTGGACCCACAATCGTGACGATCTCGCCCGGCTCAATTGCCATGTCTACATGACGCAAAATGGTATTGGCACCGTAGCGGACGCTGAGGTTTTCAACGTTGATCAGGGTCATGTCTACGCCTTCTTGGTGCAGTCTGGGCAGATTCCCTCGGCTTCTACAACCGTTCGTTCAATCTCAAAACCCGCTGCACGCGCAGCCGCACCCAATACGCCCTTGGCCGGGGTGGATTGCGCCTCGGCCACCGCGTCACATTTTCTGCAGATCATGAAGGCAGGCGAATGCGCGGCACCTGGGTGAGAGCAGGCGACAAACGCGTTCAACCGTTCAATCTTGTGGACGAACCCATTCTGAACAAGGAAGTCGAGCGCACGATAAGCCACAGGAGGCTGGGAACCAAACCCCTCTTCCCGCAATCGATCAAGAATGGCGTAGGCGCCCAAAGCCCGGTGTTCCTGCAACAGCATCTCAAGAACTTTGCGCCGTACAGGGGTCAGACGCAGACCTTCCTCTTTGCACCGCGCGTCAGCCGTAGCCAGCGCAGTTTCTACGCAAGTCTCGTGGTCATGTTTCCGGAATCCAACTGGGGCCGCTTCATCGACCGGGATGGGGCGCGTCTCACTTGTCATGTTATTCCATATCATGTATGCCGCTCGTAAATGTTATAAAATCACACAGAGGGTCTGATGTCCAGAAAGCTTCTTCCACTATCCATTACCGCAGTCTTGATGGGCGGAACGGCCATGGCGGATGTACCGAATGTAGCGGTCGACATTGCACCAGTTCACTCACTGGTGGCCCGCGTGATGGAGGGTGTTGGCACACCAGATCTGGTAATTCAACCGGGTGCGTCCCCACACGAATACAACCTCCGCCCCTCAGAAGCTGCAGCGTTGCAAGAGGCTGATCTTGTTTTCTGGATTGGCGAAGACCTTACCCCGTGGATGGAAGGTGCGATGGACACGCTGGCTGACGGCGCGACGGTTACCACGCTTCTTGAAGCGGACGGCACGGTTCTTTTGGAATTCCGGGAAAACGCCCTGTTCGAAGCGCATGATCACGGGGATCATGACGACCACGACGATCATGACGATCACGACCATGCGGAAGAGCATGCCGAAGACGGTGAACATGCACATGACGACGAGCATGGACACGATGAGCATGCCGAAGACAAGGACCATGACGATCATGGGCATGACGAAGAGCATGCGGACGATCACGACCATGATGATCACGAAGACCATGCTGACCACGACGGGCATGACGATCATGAAGGTCATGCGCACGGCGACCATGATCCCCATGCCTGGCTGTCTCCGGCAAACGCAGAAACCTGGCTGAACGTGATCGCGGCGCAACTGTCTTCCGCAGACCCGGACAACGCCGGCGCCTATTTTGCCAACGCCGCAGCTGCGCGCGAGGAAATGGCGGCGCTGTCTGCCGAAATAGCCGAGACACTTGATCCCGTCCGCGGCGGCAGCTTCATCGTCTTCCACGACGCCTATCAGTATTTCGAGGATGCGTTTGACTTCCCGGCGGCGGGCGCAATCTCGATTGGCGACGCGGCCGACCCAAGCCCGGCCCGCATTGGGGAAATTCAGGCCCGTATCAAGGACGAGGGTATTGATTGTGTCCTGGCAGAGCCGCAGTTCAACTCTGGAATTGTCGACGTCGTACTGGATGGCACCCAAGCGAAAACCGGTGTGATAGACCCGCTTGGTTCTGAGCTAGAGCTTGGTGTGACGCTGTATCCTCAGGTCATCCGCAATATGGCAAAGACCCTGGCTGAGTGCCTATAAATGTCTCTGGCCCCGGTCGAGATGGATAAATCGGCCGGGTTGCCAGCGAATTGGTCGCGAACTTACCCAAATTTCTAACCAGCCAGCGGCAGTTTTAAGGCAAGCTCAATCGCGACAGAGCACATGAAACGACGTGCATTTTCACGGTTCTGCTGGGTGCGGTCTCCGCTGAGGTGGTATTTTATATGTGATTCCGGCGGAGTGTATTAACGCCGCTGTTCTCTTCATGGATTCCCATACGGCTACAGCATCTCGTCCGTTAAAGTCTAGAATTCGACTTCCATAGCGTTCACGACCCGCAACAGGCCGCGCATCAAGGGATTAATTTAGATATATTCCGTTTTGCACGACGATGTCTCCGAAAGGTGGGAATGAACTAGTCGCTCCCGCGCGGGTTACTTACTCTTGCCGATTACGTCTACAAAAACCCAATACAAGTGATCAGATTCAATTTCTTCCCCTGAAGTTTCTGCCGTGCTTGCTTCTATTCGAATTTCAGCCATTCTCGTTTTCCATCACTCTGAATTAAAGCCACTTGTCCATTTGGGAAAAAGCTCAAAACTGCTGTGAACTTGCCTTTTGATTTGCCGGGCCCAATCGCCAACAAAGCAATTACGATGTTATTCGATCTATCTACCGTAAATTGATAAGTAAACCTGCCTTCCGTTACTGGGCTGTCGGCACGTTTGACGTATGTGTTGTCACTTAGGCTTTCGAATTCGTCAACGATGCAGTCCCAGTCCATGAATCCAAATTTTTCATAGTTTTCGTGAAGCATCTGCTGGACGTAGTTTCTTGTATCCTCATGGTCCCAGAATGAACTTTCATCTATGCTCATTTGAAGACAGTGACGAGTTGCTGTCACTTCACCTTCATCAGCCCAGACCTTTTGGTGAGGGAGCAAACACCAGAAACTGGCCAGTGCGACCACAGCAACCACAATCCGACGTTCTACCTTTGAGGATAAAATTAGTGCCTTAAAAGCGGTCATTTTATTCGCTTTGTGATGGCGAGACTCAGATTTTTCGCAGCTGCCTACGAAGATTTTACGTAGCAACAATATGGCTCCTCGGTTCAAAGTTTTCCGTTAGGGACATATTCACAGCGAACCGGTGCGGCGGGTAGTATGGAATCCGTAACTTATGTGGGAATAAACAATCTGTTTAGAAGGAGACCCCGGGCAAGTGCCCCAAATTATTTCCGCTTCCAAATGCGTTGAAATCATTAGACGGGCACCGTGTCGCCTGCCAGACGTTTCTTGCCGGCTTCCAGGAATTCCTTGGACCAGCTGTAATAAAGGCTCTGCGCGATGCCCTCACGACGGCACAGCTCTGCAATGCTGTCCTCGCCTTTTAGGCCGTCCAGCACAATCCTGATCTTCTCTTCTGCGGAGTACTGTTTGCGGGTCGCACGACGAAAGTCTTTTACGACCTTCTGACCGTGGCTCTGCTTGGTTCCGGGTTTCTTTCTCATCTCCACTCCTTGGCGGTTACGATGAGCCAGAAACCCTCAGCTTCCGACCATTGCCAGGTTAGTGTCGCACCCATTTTCGATGATTTGAGGTAGCGATCACTGTTGCGCGTTCACCACACCCGCAATTCCGCTCCGTTTGCTTCCACAGTGCTTCCAGCGCCCAAAGCACAACGTAGAAAGCCCCGCGTTGTGCGAGGCTAAGTGTTTGATATTATACTTAGAAGATTGGTTGCGGGAGCAGGATTTGAACCTGCGACCTTCAGGTTATGAGCCTGACGAGCTACCGGGCTGCTCCATCCCGCGACA
>NZ_JBQGAN010000035.1:0-32331 GCF_056542865.1 Ruegeria sp. AA6 | reverse complement strand
TGCTTGTAGCTGATCGACGATGAATTCATCGATGTCACCTATGTCCAAATCCAAGCATGAGCAACCGAACGACGGTTAACGTGACAACACCTGAAATCGTGTTTGCCAAATTTGGTGAGCCAAAGGACAAGAACGCGATCTACTATAAGCCCGGCCCCGGTGTCCAAAAGCCACACGCGATGTTCATTGCCCCGTCAGGTTCGGGCAAAACCAGCGGCTTTGTGATCCCGAACGTCCTGCGTTTCAATGGTTCTTGCGTCGTCCTGGACATCAAGGGCGAGATTTTCCAGACCACGGGTGCGCGTCGGGCAGCAATGGGCGATGAGGTTTTTGTGTTCGATCCCGAGAACCCCGACAAAAGCCACAGCTACAACCCTCTGCGCCGCGCAGCACGTGCCGACAATCTGGACCGGCGGTGGGAAGAAGTGATTCAGGTTGCAACCCAGATGTTCGACACGCCCAGCTCGTCCGCACAGGGCTTTATGGGTGGCGTCGAAGGCATGTTTTGCGCAATGGCGATGTTGGCGACCAAAAGAAAGCGGCCATACATTTCCGAAGTCCTACGCCTGGTCAAAACGACCAAGCAAAAGGACTATGAGAAAATGGCTGAAGAAGTTGGATATGCGCGAGCTGCAGATGAGTTCCTGAATCTTGCAGCCGAAGAATCCAAAATCTTGCGGTCAACGATTTCGGTTATGTTGAACTCCGGCCTTCAGCTCTGGCGCAACCCGTCTGTGGCAAGAGCCACGCAGGGCAATGACATCAGCTTTGAAGATCTGCGTCGGCGCCCCACCTCGATCTACTTTTCTGTGCCAGGGAAGAAGGTCAAAGAGTTCCGGACGCTCATTCGCCTGTTCTTCCTCGATCTGGTGAACACCATCGAAACCGTTGAGCCGGGCGAAGATGAGCCGTTCAAGGTTCTGATCCTGCTCGATGAGTTTCAGCGCCTCGGCCACCTTGACCGTGTCGTTGAAGCCTATGACACCATGCGATCGTTCGGCGGCCGGCTCGTGGTGATTTCGCAAACGCTGTCGCGCCTGCAGGGCATCTATGGGCATGAAGGCGTTCGGGCGATGCTGGCAAACGCTGGCACGCAAATGTTTGCGGCGTCTGAAGATTCAGAGGTACGCGAACATGTGTCCAGGTCCATCGGTGACAAAACAGTAATGAGCAAGTCGAAGTCTCGGGCGCTCGGCAAAATGGAAATGGGCAGCATATCAGAGCGAGAAGAAGGCATTCGTCTGCTGCGTCCGGAACATGTAGGCCGACTGCCAGAAAATGAGGTTGTGCTGATCCGTGAAGGCAAGATGCCAGTGATTGCAAACAAGATCCGATACTTCGAAGATCCGTATTTCATGCAGTTCCTTGGGGGTGATGTACCGAAAATTAAAGGCACACATCGGGATCTCGCTGACGAACAGGCCAAGGACACAGCGAAGGCTCTGGCTGAGGCGAAACCGGCCCCTGCCCCGAAGAGAGAGGTTTCGGAAAAAGATCAGGAACTTCAGGCGGCATTTGATGCACAGCGCACGGTCGCAAAGCGGAAAAGCCGGTCAGCGAAAGATATGGCGATGGAGAAAATGAGAGCCAAACGGCCAGAAGGTAGTGCCTCCGCTTGACGGGGGTGCTGTTTCAGCAATCCGCGTGTGAAAACACGGTGATCAGCCACGCAATTTTGAACTGCACAAGAAAGGCCACCTCAAATTAGCTCCTTGCAGTTCATGGCTCGGTTTCCCAGGTTATTCAGACGCTCGTCTCGACGGCCTTAAATACCTGATGGGGTCTAAATCGGATTGCAGCCGTTCGTGCAGATCGCGGCGAAGAGGGGAAAAGAGCCTATTTTGACCGATGCTGCGCGATGTCCTAATGACAGCAATGCGCAGAAAGCGAACTTTGCAAAGTCTTGGGTACAGATCGTAATAGAAGTCTATTTTCTCAGAACTCTGGGCCTAAGCATCGCTGGCTGGGGATTAGAAGCGCGAACGACGGATTCAGTTTCAAGGTTCAAATCCATCTCAGCGGATCGCCCAGAGACTGTTGATCTTCCCCGAGTTCAGAGCGGAGTGAACAGATAGAATGATGCGGCGTGACGCCAATTTATTTCCTACCGACCCGGTGCGGGCAGGGATTGGCTCAAGGCAGTTCCAGGAAGGGTCAAGATAGACGCAGAAAACAATTGGCTGAACAGAGTTCTGGCCTGTGACATAGATGATCTTCGCCGAGGTTGGGTGTGGGTGAACTAGTAGTTGAAACGCAAACCTAAGCCGGCACCTTTATCGTAGGGGCGGTCGGAACCTATACCGATGAGGAAATCAGCATAAATTGCGATGCCAGGACTGAGGTTCTTGCCAATCTGGAACTCAGCGGTCGCTGGCCAAGCATCGTTCTCCCAGTCATATGGTGCTTTGATATCAGCCTTGGCCCAGTACCCATCGCCAAACGGTTGTAGCGCAATCAACCGCATCGCGGTTTGGTTTATGTCCGTCGGGCCATTGTATGAAGCAAAATGCTGGAGCAGTGGGATCAGCGTCAGCCCTGATTTTGTGTTTGCAAAGGCGAACCCGCCAAAAGGCGCAATTTGATCGGACCCGGTTCCGATCCCTTTTTCCGGGTCGCCAAAGTCCAGTATCCACTCCAGGCCAATGGCCGACTTGATGGCCCACGTTTCGTTGAGCGGTCTCTGAGAAGGGAAATAGATCGCTTTGAGGCTCAATTTCTCAAAGTCAGTGAACCGAGTTCCAGTCACATCCGTTGAGTTGTAGTGCAACTCATATTTCAGTTTCAGATCAGGCCGCAGCATGTATGCGCCATCTATAAAGGCGTCCTGCTTGTCAGCACCGTTGCCCAAATCAAAATACTGATACCGGATGTCCGTGTTATTGACTGCGGCCAAAGGGTTTGAAGCGTTTTCATCGGCGATTGCTGGGGCCGCAACAATGCCAGTCGCCAATGCAAGGACAAGCGCTTGGATTTTCATATTGTTTCCAGAATTTTTGTTGTGGATGCCAAGCCCCACATCAAGCATATCATTATCTGATGCGGGGCTTGCATTACTCTTATCAGCTTCACCTTTTAGTCGGGCTGAATGTCCCGCTTGGCGACAAAGGCATCCACCGCTGCGACGGTTTCAGGACGAAGGTTCACGATACCTTCATAGGGACGTCCAGTCGCGGCCGGTTGATCGGGGTACATTTCCTTGAATTTCAGGTGGCGGGCAATGATGCGGTTAAACTCATGTCCAGCCCATGCTCCGATCTCGGTCGATACGCTCTGTTCTTCGCGGGGGTCGCGGAACAGGTTGTAGAACTTGGCCACGATAGCATTTTCACCTTTGGCCGGAACTTTGAGTTTGATGTGTTCCTTTACCACCTCTTTCAGCGAATTGATCGAGTAGATCAGTACATGATCCCTGCGCCCATGCGTATCGCCAATAAACATCAGAGACGTCTGATCGACACCGTCAATGATCCGGTCGCGGGGGATGGCATTCATCGCTCCGCCTATACGCGCAATTGACGTGAACAAATCAGAGATATGAATAATGTCAGACACAATCGAGTCTCCCTCGATCAAGCCGGGCAGGCGGGCGAACGCATCCACCCGAACACCTCCTTCAGACGTATCGGCCTTGCCGCCGCGGAAGACCAGCGGCGAAAACCCACTGCCGGGGGCATATTTGGTGAAGTGACCGTTGTCGCCCATCAAAACGATTAGGGTATTGTCCCTGAGCCCCAGCGCATCGACTTCGTTCAGAATGACCCCTATCCATTCATCCAGCTCTTCCATGCTTTCAACGAATGTACCGCCGTTGGGTGTCGTGAACGCCTCTCTCGTCGTGCGCGTTGTCGACAGAGGGACAAGCGGCCAGTATTGCAGGAAGAACGGTTCATCCCGTTCTGCTAGCAGGCGCAACTGTTCCATCGCCTGTGCCTGATAGCGGATGTTCATTTCATTATATTTGTCCTGGGTCCATTTCTCACCCGGTTCCATATGGACTTCGCGGACCTCCCCGCCAATAACAGCTTCAAGGCCGGTAATCATGTGTCCCGGATCAGGGCGAAACCAATCATCCAGCGTGTATTTGGAGTTGTAGTTGTCTTCCCCTATGGCCATGGTGATTTCTTCCTTGGCTGCATCTTCGTTGAAGATGGCCAACTGGCCCTGCTGATGGATGGGGAACGCGGCGTAGTCAAAGCCCTGATAAGTAGGCCAGGATTCCTGAATGTCGCCCATGTGCCATTTGCCAACATGCGAGGTGTTGTAGCCTACGGATTTCAGAACTTCGGCAATTGTGACTTCTTCATCGGCAAGGCCAAAACCTGAAATATCGACGGCGGTATCGCCCATCCCATTGCGATACGGCTGGCGACCCGTCATGAAGGCGACCCGCGACGGTGTGCAGGACGGCTCGGTATACATGCGCGCAAACCGCATGCTTTCCTCTGCGAGCGCGTTGATATTGGGCGTCGAATACCCGCGTATCGCGTTCATCTCGGGCATACCCATGTCGCCAAAACCCATATCGTCAATAAGGATGTAGAAGATGTTTGGAGGGTTCCCTCCGTTTTTCTCACGAAAATCGGCCAGCAGTTGGTCAACCTGTGCGTCGTTCTCGACCCAAACGGCTTCGTTTTGCTGCTTCAGCACATAGTATTCCGCATCATGCACGATATTGCTGTCCTGAGCTGCCGCCGTGATAGCGGAGCCGGCAAAGACCAGCGCGGAGAGGAACAGTTTTGATTTCATGAGATACCCCTGTTTCATGATTTACTTGTTTTCAGACCTTCAAGGATCAGGTGATGGCAAAAGGTTGAAAGGGAGAGTTCGCTGTCTTCAGCCTGTGAGCGCAACAACTCTTTTTCGCTTTTGGTTAGCAGCGTTACGACGCGTTCGGTGCGCGCAGTATCGTCAGGCAACGATGGGCGTCCGAACCTCTTCCCTCTCGATTTGTCTGCTTTGTCTTGCAATTTTCCAAGCCTACATATTCGAATAACATTTCATGAAAACTACCTGCGGGGCGGAATGGACGACATCAAAAAACGATCAGCCCCCAAAAAAACCTGCGCCCCAAACACACTTTTTTTGCAGGACCCTTCGCAATTCCGCGAGCTGTCCCAATGGGATGTCGAGCTACGCCAAATTGAAGAGGGAACTATGAACTCTTCGGTATCCGTTTGGGCAGGTCTTGACCTTCAAATGATCGATTTGTCGTTTGATAAGGCTGTGTACCAAACCGGTGTTTCTCGCTCTGACATTCTAGCGTTTGGCTTACCAGACAAAGGGAGTGTACGGACTTGGCTTAACGGCTCACCCTCAGACACCGCTCTGATGAATTTTGGTAGCGGAGACCCTTTTGAAGGCGTGAGCAATTCAACGCTCACAGGCCTGACCTTTGCCATCGACATCCGAAGGGCTCAACGGATCGCCGACGATTGCGGTCTTGATATCAGCACCGCGCGAAATGACGCTTTAAGATCTTTCGTTAGCGACGCTGGCAAGCTTCATTCCTTAGTCAAAAACAAAGCGCGCTTTCTAATTGGATCAGCGGCCGGACCAAGCTCTGATAGTGAAGAGAGTGATATGATCTTAGAGCTTCTGGAAATGCTGGTGGTAGGCGAAAAATGGAGTGATCGGCGAAACAGTAAAAATAGAACCCGTTTAGCACAACAAGCCGTTGAGTTCATGCGGGCCCATTTGATGGATAACGTGTCAATCGGTGAAGTATGTGCAGATATTCAGGTATCCGCATGCACTCTTCGTCGCGCGTTTCAGGAAACATATGGGGTGAGCCCCAAGCAGTTTTATCTAAGAGCCCGTCTCGGTGCTGTGCGCCATGAACTGGTATCCTGCTCGCCAGAGGAGAGTATATCGGACATCGCAAACGCTTACGGATTTTGGCACATGGGTCAGTTCGCGCGAGACTACAGAGCACTCTTTGGACAACTGCCGACACAAACGTTGTCCGGCAAAATGAACTGAAACAGAGCTTGGCAACAGTCTTTGGCGCAAAGTTTGTGTTAAGCAATTGTAGTTGTGTAGCCACTGTCAGAGTTCAGTGGCTAGCGACGCTGAGACCTTGGCAGTACGCGGCCTAACTTGTCCGCAACACGAGAATTGCAAAGTCGGATTTTGAAGGTCCGCTTCGGGCTGAGACCAGTCATCAGAAAGCGATGAGTCTACGGCAACTTTGTCCGCATCTCGGAAGTCATCATGCTTGGATTGGAAGGTCCGCTTTGGGCTGGAAACAGTCGTCGCCGATTGAAGCAATGAGCGATTGCTTAGAACCTTTCGAGGACATTGCGCTAAAATTGGATTGGCCCTTGGCACGATTTGTCTGCGATAGTTTCGAGCTTTGGCATCCTGACCAACTCTACGGCTTAACACCAGCTTTCTTCAAGCCTTCGACCAAAAGCGCATTGTGTTCGGGTAGACGGAAGAGGATCAAAGCTCCGGAGACAATGCTGTCTAGGAACGCTGGGGCGAAATCCGCCAGCGCCTGCTCATGTGGCAGGCCTGCTTCGGCGCGCCCGAGGTGGGCGGCACTGGCGATCATAAGAGCCCGGCGGATCGGCGCACGCGGCGTCATCTGAATGGCGTGCTCACCCCAACGCATTGCGTCTTCAAAATCAGCGTCGGCGAAGGCAGCTTGGGCGAGCGCCAGATAGGCGTCTCCTACCCAGAGGTCAGTGTCGCGTGGGGAAAGCTGGAGGGCAAGGTGGGCATGTTCGCGCGCCTGTGTGGTTCGGCCGACCAAAGATTCATGCCAGGCCATGAAGAAGATGTTCCGGGCAAAGTTCGGGTTCAGTGTGAAGCCCAAACTGAAGTCGGCGTTGGCCCCGTCAAAATCTCCACGGAAATGACGAACCATACCGCGAACGCATAAGGCGCGCGGGTCGAGTTGACCACCAAGAAACAGAGGTTCAACGCTTTTATCAGCTAGGCCCAGGTTTTCGGTGGGGTCCTCATCGAACTGGTATAGATAACGCATCAGGTAGGCAAACGCTTTGATCCAATGGGCCTGGACGTTGCGCGGGTCGAGATCAATGGCGCGATCAGAGACCGATATGACCTCATCGAACTTATCCTGAGAGTAGAAGCCTCCCGCGTAGAAGATCGCCATTGCACGTAGCGAGAGGTCGTAGGAGTTGAAGTCGATATCTCGAGCCACAGACGCGCGATCTATTTCGGCAATGGATATCTGGGGGGCGATGGCGCCGACCACGCTGCGTGTAATCTCATCCTGTAACGCGAAGATGTCGTCTAGCGTGCGGTCGTAGCGCTCGGCCCAAACATGGGCTCCATTTGTGCAGTCGATGAGTTGGGCAGTAATGCGTACGCGGTTTTGGGCTCGACGGAGGCTACCCTCTAGCATGTAGCGAACACCGAGTTCTCGAGCGATATCTATATGGGTGACGGGGCGACCCCTGAACGAAAATGAGGAGTTGCGGGCGATGACGAAAAGCTCGGGAAAGCGCGAGAGCTCTGTGATGATGTCTTCGGAAACGCCGTCACAGAAGTATTCCTGTTCTGGATCATTGGACATGTTCTGGAAGGGCAAGACAGCGATGGAGGGTTTGTCAGTGGGTTGAGATTGGTTTTGCGTGGAATCTGATTTGCCCTCCATCGCCAATTTGTAGGCGCGAACTGGCTCGGAGATGTTTTTGAGCGCTACTTCGCCAAGGTCTATGATGTCGTGTTCGATTTTGCCTCGAACCTGCCGGCATGCGTCGTCAGACAGTATGACACCGCCTGGGTCAGCGATGCCTTCGAGTCTTGCGGCAAGATTAACACCCTCGCCATAAATGTCGCCCTCGTCCAAGATTACGTCTCCAATGTGCAACCCTATTCGGAAGCTGATCCGGCTTTCGGTGGGGCTCTCGGCTTCGGCGGCGTGCAGCGCCTTCTGGAGCGTCGCTGCGGCCTCAACGGCAGAAACGACCGAGCTAAAAAGTGCAAACAGGCCATCACCGGTAAGCTTGATAATCTCACCTCCGGCACTTTCGATACTTGGATTGATGATGTCCCGTCGTAGGTCTTTGAGACGAGCAAGTGTTCCCGCCTCGTTAGCCGCCATAAGCCGTGAGTAGCCGACCATATCGGCGGCAAGTATGGCGGCAAGTCGGCGTGTCATGCGCATTTCCCAATAGCAACCTTTTTTCGAATCTATCAAGTTCGGCAGTAGTGTGCCAACTTTCGAGAATGTCCGCTTCGGGCTGCCACCGGTCATTAATGTGAAAAGTAACGAAAGGCGACAACAAGCCCAATGCGGGCTTTGCCAACCTTTCAAATCAGCATCATCCCCGACCATTTCAGTTCGAGTTTCAATCCCTAGCGGGCAAGGCAACCTCGCCTTCCCAGTCAGAAATACGGTGCGGTAGCGCCAGGAATTTTGACGCCACACGTGTTTTGGTCGTTCCACTTCCAGTCATCCCCGAATATTTGCCGGTGGAGGAAACAATCCGCCAGTTGTTGACGCCGAAGGCAACAACCTCCCATCTCATGGTGAACGTGTCCTCTTCTTCACCATAAACACAGACGCCACCGCCGCTGACACCGCTGGGTCCGCCGAAACCCGAGCCCACGCACCGGACAAAACCAGGATCGATTGGTCCCTCGTCAACGGTATAAGTCCCATAGTTGTCCTCTTTCCAGAACACGTCCTCGCCCGCGGAAATTTGCTCTTGGTTGACGACATAGAAGTTCGTTGCCGACACTTTCTCTGCAGCAGTCAGACAATGAGGCGCAAAGAGAACTGCGGGGATAAGCATTGAACGCAACATGTTGTTTCCTTCGACAGTGGGGCAAAACCAGCATGATAGAGACTACGAAATTTATTGCTAGGAAAGGAACGCATAGCCGGACCTGAAAAGTCAGCTTCGTCCCGCATCTCAGAGATTGCAAAGCTTAGTGATGAAGGTCCGCTTTGGGCTGCGATCAGCCAATCATGCTTGCTGCGGAGAACGGCAATGCGAGCGGCAATACTGACTTCATCAAAACTCTCCTCTTGGAATGGGCTGTATGCAGGTCATCTTATGAAAGCAGTGGTTATTGGCACAGGTGTTGGTTTGTTGCAGAAAATCAGAAGATGTAACGGAACGTGCAACACTATTCCGTTTACCAATCCTCAGTAGCCGACGTGGTGGTTGTACGCTCCAAGCAGAATTTCTGCGCGCGAATTTCTTATTGTATCTTCAAGGCCCGTGCTTCACCCGCCAGAGACACGTATTCGCGCACCGTAATGATATCTTCTGGCGAGGTTAAGTGCCCAGCCTTTAGGAGGTCGGCAAGCAGCTTGGCTTGGCTCCATTCTTCACGGCCTCCGAATTGACGAGCAACAACCGGGGCAATCGATGGTTCATTCTGCAACACCGTCGCAACAGCGCCTCGAATAACATTTTGCGTTTCTTCATCCCCGGAAAGACTGTGAATTGCGAATGCCTCAACAATCAGTTCCCGGTTTTCAAGCGGAAGTGTCACATCTGCCAAGTAACGCATCGACAAATCAGTAGCGGCGCTTGGCCCACCATGCTCGACAAAAGCGGTAGCGAAGGCACCGAAGGCAGGACCAGGCCTTGCTGAATAGACTTTAAGCCCTGCTTGCAACGGCCGTTGGACGTTACTGTCTTTAGAAAGACCAAGTAGAAGAACCTGTATCGGTAAGAGTGTCGGGCCAGAGACAGCATACAATCCAGAGGTGATCGCTTCCGCTGGTATGCTCAATCCTAGATTTTTCAACGTCCCATATTCCACGCGGTCAAGTTGACGGAGCGCCAACTGGTGAATGCGAATGTCGGTGTGGCCCAACAAAGCGCCAAAAAAAACTAACCGGTCATTCTCATCCCCTCCACGCCAGTCCTCTATTCGAGCGATGATTTGATCAAAGACTGTGATCAATTCTCCGTCGACAAGTGCAAGTCTTGTCCAAGCACCGTACTTCTCTCGCCCGAAAATTGCGTAAGCGTCCGGATTTTTTCCAAGCCTCTGAATTGCGGTTGCGTCCACGCGCTGAGGGATATCAATATCTTCGGGCGTTGCGCCAATTGCTGCAATCGGATCATACCGCAACGGATCATTTGGATCTTCGATAACAGGAACTGCCAGTGCAATTTCCTGACTGCGTAGTAACTTGTCCACCACCGTGTCTTGCGGGATGTAATTATGAAATGCACAGGCGTACACAGTCGTAGCGGCCATGACGACGGACAATACTGCGCCTGATAGGGCCGCAATAAACATACGTTTTATCATCTTGACCTCCCAAGAATGATTTTGTTTGTCATGAGGCGATTCAATCACGCCGCGTTGGTCTCTTTGCCTTCCAGCCAGGTTCCACTTACTTCGATGTTTTCTATTTGCATTGGGTCAACAGAAGTCGGGTCGTCTTCAAGAACCGTGAGATCAGCGTATTTCCCAACTTCCAAACTCCCCGCAATGTCATCCATATGCAGTTGCCAGGCCGCATGCGTCGTAACACCTTTAAGTGCTTCTTCTACTGGAATACGCTGGTCGGGCGCGAAGACTTCCCCACCGTCTGCCATGACTCTGGTCACCATGTCTTGGACGCAACGCAGAGGACCTAACGGCGATACCGAGTAATCGCTGTGCATTGAAAACGGGATGCCTTTTTCAACGGCTGTGGCGGCGGCATCGTAGTACTCGACCCTTTCTGGACCAAGTAGATTATCTCGGAACGCCTTGCCCCACCATCGAATATGGCCGGACAGGTAAGTTGGCGAAACACCGAGTTCCTTCATCTTGTCGTACTGCTCAGGATGGCCGACGCTGCAATGTTCAATCCGGTGCCGATGATCGTCGCGCGGGTTCTCCGCCAATACCTGCTCGTACACGCGTAGTACTAGATCTATAGCCGCATCCCCGTTGCCATGAACGGCAAGAGAAAAACCATCCCCATGTGCCCGTTTGACCACCTCGTATAGTTGGTCTTCCGTGTAGTTGAGTGCTCCACGGCTGTCCGTGCCAAGGTAGGGCTCGCGCAAGTAAGAGCTGTAGGCCTGCGTCGCGCCATCTGACCACGCCTTCATCTTGGCAACGCGCATCTTGTCGTCGCCGTAGCCCATACCGATTCCGTTTTCGGCCCATTCGTCCATCAGGGTTGAAACTAGAAAGGCGCGCGTCCGCACCGGCGCGCGATCCTTGATGCGTTCAAATAATCTGAGGTCTTCTATGCCTTTGTTTTGACCGACGCTTGGATCACCAAAGGTGGTAATTCCGACCTTGGCACCCGAGTTGAAAAACCGGAGTGTTCGCGCCTCCATATCCTCATCGGTCAGTTGTTGGGCAGCGTTCAGAAACGGGCCAAAAGTCGGGAGCTCTTCCAAGCGACCAGTGAGTTCCCCTTTGTCGTTTTTAACGTAGCGAGCCGCAACTGGGTCCGGAGTGTTCTCGTCGATTCCAACGATTTTGAAGGCAAGTGAATTAGCATAAGCTGCATGACCACTTCCTTCCAGCAACAAGAACGGGTTGTTGGGGGCGATG
This sequence comes from Ruegeria sp. AA6, assembly GCF_056542865.1. Lineage (NCBI taxonomy): Bacteria > Pseudomonadati > Pseudomonadota > Alphaproteobacteria > Rhodobacterales > Roseobacteraceae > Ruegeria > Ruegeria sp. AA6. The sequence continues at coordinate 20,835 of NZ_JBQGAN010000035.1, read as the reverse complement.
CGGTCCATATCTTCAAGAGTGAACTGTCTTCCGCCGGGGGTCACGACGCCGTCATAATCAGCGGCCAGAAGCCAGTCGCCTTCTTTCAACTTGGCGGCACCTTCGTTCAGTTTTTGCATTACCTCGTCGAAACTGGCTACTTCAGTCGGACTGATAATAATGAAGTCGTCCTTAACCACCGAATATGAATGCGCGTGGCTGTCGATCATGCCAGGCATTAGCGTTCTGCCGTCAAGATCAATGATGCGTGTCGTGCTGGAAGTCAGCGCGTCGATTTCATCTTGGCTACCAACAGCGATGATCCGCCCATCACGGACTGCCAGCGCTTCAGCCTTCGGGTTGGAGGTGTCCATCGTAAGGATACTGCCGCCACTGAAAACCACGTCTGCTGCATCAGATTGGGCAATAGCTGTTCGATAGGGAAGCAAAAGAGCCCCCACAGCAGCAAGCGACCCGGTTTTCAATACATCACGCCTGTCCGGCCGGAAAGCGGATTTGTAAGGAAGCAATGGGGCTTTCATACTATTTCTCCTTATATTTCAATAATATTTCGATGTTCTTGGTGCGCAATCGACCCAATGTGCTTGGAGTTTGAAGTGACGAAGACACCTCTAATCCGCGAGATCGCGGCATTTTTCACCTAACGGATTGCAAAAAATCTGGCTCCGAAATCCTTTGTTCGGCAGCCTCAATCCGCTTCGCTTTCGACAATATTTCGGGAACAGCTTATTTGGTTAGGCGAAATTCTCGCGATGAAATAGTATTCAATTTATCCGGTGTACTAATTTTTTAAGACCGCGCACTAAGATTGGACCTATGGGTTTCACGCATCTTGGAGAGTTCTTATGCAGTTGCGACCGATAAAGAGTTTTGCGCAACACTTCACGAATGCGCCGGTTCGAGAAACAGAACTTGTACAGCTGGGTCCTGGCGACATCAATTTAAAGGACTGTTGGATCTACGGAGAAAACAGTTTTGTAAATACCGCTTCCAGTGAAGCCCGGTCTTCTTGGACAGTGCTCGGAAGGCAGGATTTGATGGCACTAATGTTGCCACTTTCTTGGGACGGGGATTACCGCGTAAATGGTTGGTACTCCGATCCAGGTGATGTCTATCTGCTCGACGGGAAGTACGAATACTGCAACGTGGGTCAGGATCGGAAAGTGCTGTTCATTGCTTTCGAGCGCCGCCGAATGACGAGAGAAGTCGCTTCCTTAAGCAGGCGCACCTACGATGAGCTACCCAAAGGGCACAGCAAGTTTCAAATTGGTCTAGCGGCGGCTGAGAATCTATCAAAGATCGCTGGCCGAGCTTTCCAAAATGCTTCACCTCTTGATCAAGGGGGGCGGCGATTTGGAATAAGTCGCGGAGTAGAAAGCGAATTTTTTGCTCAGATCGCGCAATGGATATTGTCGTTGAACCTACTTTCCGATTGTACACATGTTCTAGACAAGGCAGCTTTCAAGAATGTTAGGTTGGCGCGGGGCGCGATCACACGTATCCCTGCGGACCAACTAACGATCTCAACTCTGTGTCGAGTTGCTGGTGTGGGGCGAAGCCAACTTCACGAGAACTTTGTCGAGATTTTTGGTGAATCGCCTTGGCAATACATATTGAAGCGACGTTTGACTTCTGTCCGAGAGCATCTCCTAGACGTTGTATCAACACCAAGGTCGGTCAAGGACACAGCACTCATGCATGGCTTCTTTTCTGGTGGCCACTTTGCGAAAGAATACCAATCAATGTTCGGAGAGCTACCGTCTGAGACGTTAAAAAAGACACTGACTGAAAAATCTCAACTTTGATTAGATTGGCCTGTAGGTTTGCCGGGACGTTTGGATTGTCCGCAAATCGGAATCTGCATAGCTTGTTTTGATACCCGCTTCGAGCTGCTGGCATCAGCTGACGACAAAGGCAGAGAGCTTCAGGGACTTGCCCCAAGCGACCCTCGTATTCAGGTAGTTGGAGTAGAGGGCCGCTTCATCTATCGTCGAACACATGTCGAACAAGGGGCAACAGTTGCAACGAAGGTTGGCGGCAATTCTAGCCGCGGATGTCGTTGGGTATTCGGCGCTTATGCACCAAGATGAGCAAGCCACAATTCTAATGCTTGATCACCTGGAAAGCGACATCATCACCCCAACGATAGCAGGCCAATCAGGTCGTGTCGTAAAGAGCATGGGCGATGGTTGGCTGGTGCAATTTGACAGCGCCGCGCAAGCTGTAACTGCTGCAATGCAGCTACAAGAGCAGTTGGCTGACCACTCGTTAATGAGCATGCGGATCGGTGTTCATGTGGGTGACATCACAGAAAAAGGTGATGACATCCTAGGTGACGGTGTAAACATTGCCGCACGGCTTGAGAGCATTGCACCAACCGGTGGCATCGCAATTTCTGAACCCGTACACTTGAACCTTGAACACACTCTGGCAGACGCTTTCAAAGCAGTTGGGAAGAAGAAGCTCAAGAACATCCAGCGCAGCCTGGATGTGTGGATTCACGATGGACCGCAACTTGGCGCATCGCAAAGGTCGCATTCTTTCACAGAGACGAGCTTGCCAAAGCTATCCATCCATCCTGTCACGTGCAGCGACCAACGCGCTGAGCTAAAGGAAACGGCCGCAGCTCTCACTTCAGATTTCGGTTCTTATTTTCGAACGATCAACTGGTTAAACGCGGCAATAACCTCCACGGAAGCATCAGAGGGATATGCACTTCGCTGCGTGCTGCGTGGACACGGCGACCGATTGCGTCTGGAAGCCCGATTAAGTGACTCTTCTGGTCCTGAAATCTGGACTCAGAAGTTCGACGGTTCGGTCGAAGCTATCTTTGATTGGCAAGACGAAGTTGTAGAAAAGCTGTTGGATGCGGTTAGTGGGATCTTGATCCAGTCGCTGACCGCAAAGCTCTCCGCTTTGCCTGAAGAAGAACTGACTGCCGAACAGTGCGTTTTGATGGGCATGATCACATGGTCGGAGGCCAGCATCGACAGCTATGAAGAGACGTTGTCGTACCACGCCAGGGCCATCGAAGCCAAACCAACCCTCGCTGCCGCCTATGCCGAAGCTATTTGGACAATGAATGGCGCGAGAACCTATGATCTTCGTCGCGAACTGTCTTCCTACTATGAGAAGTTGCCACGCTGGATCGAGGCCGGGCGACACATGGCGGGGCAAAGCCCAACGCTTGATTTGAGTGTTGCAGTGGCTGACTACAATGTTGGCGGGGACGCGGATCGCCTTTCCGTGGCGCTGGAGCAAATCCGGCAACGAGCGCCGTTAGATGCGCGCCTCCATTTATTCATGGGGTGGGGGTACAACTGGGCCGGGTTTCCAAAAATGGCACTAAGCTGTTTTCAGACAGCGCTTCGATTGGGCCGATATGGAGCCGTTTTCGTGGGTGCTTCCGGAGGTGCCGCGACCTCCTGCATCATGCTTGGTCGAGACCGTGATGCTATCGCCTACGCAGAGGCAGGTTTGCGCTTCTCAAAAAACTATGCCGCACTTCACAGCACGAGGGCCGCTGCTCACGCAATGCTTGGGGAACCTGAAAAAGCGTCTGCGGCGTTGGTGCAAATGCTGCAAATGGAGCCTGGTGAGACGATCTCGAAGTGGCGTAGCAACGTGGACTATGGCGGTTCTGAAGGCGCTGAACGCTACTTTGAGGCGCTTCGCCGGGCAGGATTGCCAGAATAGCGGTGCTGGAACCAAGTTGCGCTGGCAAAACCGGCAGCTTGATCGCGCATCTCGGTAGCTGCAAAGCTCGGATTTGAATGTCCGCTTCGGGCTGCCTGCGGTCATCCACCCTCAATAGGCGAGTGACAGTATTGTCCGCGTTTGGCCTGTTCGCTGACGACGACGCGAATGATAGCATTTCCCGACAGCACGCATTCGTGCATTGAACGGCGAATGGCGGCTGGGAGCCCATACCAGAAGTGTCGATTTTGCGCTTCGCGCGCTCGCAGCGGAAGAACTGCCGCGCATGCATTGGTCAGGGTGCTTCCGCGCGACGAGAAGGGCAGCCATTCGTTCGGAGCGCAGCGGTTTTTCCCTATCCTATACTCGGGTGGCGGGGCTTTGTCGTAATTTGGCACGCCAACGCGAACGGTTGGTTCCAGGTAGTTCGCGGGCTTTGTCAGTCGAAGGGCTTATTGCGGGTCCAGTCAAAAGTCCCGGTGTCCCGTTCCTGCACCGCCTGTTTCCAGCCGACTTGCTCCACGCGGGCTTTGAAGTTCATGCCCTCGGGTGAATGGCGGGTGATGCCGTCAAACACGGTGGCAAGGCGCTGTGTTTGGTTGACCTTTTCCTCTACTGCGGAGTTGATCACCATCTTCTGCATGGCCAGTTGGTTGACGGGAACGGTCGCCATGCGCGTTGCCAGTGCCTCGACCTCATCATCCAGTTGGTCATCAGGCACGGATTTCAGCACCAACCCCATTTCAGCGGCCTCAACCCCGCTGATCTTGTCACCCGTGAACATCATCCGCTTGGCCTTTTCCGGCCCCAGCCTGTGCACCCACATTGCGGTCGTCGGGCAGCCCCAAACGCGGGTGGGCATGTAGCCGATTTGAGCAGTGTCGCCCATGACGGTCAGATCGGCACAGAGCGCGATGTCCGATCCCCCCGCGACGGCAAAGCCGTGAACCTTGCAGATCACCGGCTTCATCGCCCGGAACAGCGACATGAAGGCTTGCGTGTTGGCCCACATGAACTGGAAATCCTGCATCGGGTCCCAGGGCATGTCCTGTACCACCTTGTTGGGACCATTGCCCTCGGCGTAGTGGGCCAGGTCATAGCCTGCGCAAAAGGCCTTTCCTGCGCCAGACAGGACCATCACGTGGATGTCTCGGTCATGGTCGGCCTCTGCCACCGCCGCCGCCAGTTCGCGCGGCAGGTCATCGTCGATGGCATTCATCACCTCAGGTCGGTTCAGGGTGATCCGCCCGATCCGGCCATCTTTCTCGTACAGAATCTTTGCCATACCTAACCCCAATCGCTGACAGCCTTGACCTCCAGAAACTCCTCAAGACCCCAGACACCGCCTTCTCGGCCATTGCCCGACTGCTTCATGCCACCGAAAGGCGACCCGGCAACGCCGAACTTGCCGTTCATCTCGACCATACCAGACCGCAGCTGACGCGCGACCCGGCGTGCGCGGGACTTGTCCGTAGTCTGGACGTAGTTCGTCAGGCCATAGGGCGTATCGTTCGCCAAGGCGAGGGCCTCTTCCTCGCTATCGAAGGGTGTGATGCAAAGAACAGGCCCGAAGATTTCTTCCTTCCAGATCGTCATTTCCGGCGTGACATCAGCAAAGATCGTGGGGCGCACGAAGTGACCCCCGCTCAGCCCGTCGGGGCGGCCAAGACCACCCGCGATCAACGTGGCCTGTTCGTCGATGCCGCGCTTGATCAGGTATTGGATTTTGTTGAGTTGACTTTCAGACACAACCGGCCCGATCTGGCGGCCTTCGATGTCCGCCGGTCCGACCTCCGTTTTCTCGGCTACGGCTCGGGCGGTTTCAACGGCCTGCTCGTAGATCGAGCGCTCCACCAGCATCCGGGTCGGCGCGTTGCAGGACTGACCCGAGTTGTTGAAGCAGTGCCGCACGCCGCGCGCAACGGCCTTTTCATCTGCATCGGCGAAGATGATGTTGGCCCCCTTGCCCCCCAGTTCGAGGCTGACGCGTTTCACGGTGTCTGCCGCGGCCTTGCTGATCGCGACACCAGCTCGGGTTGACCCGGTGAAGCTGACCATGTCCACGTCCGGGTGCGCGGTGAGATGCGCGCCAACACCGGCACCATCACCGTTCACAAGATTGAACACGCCTGGTGGGAAGCCCGCTGCATCGATCATCTCGGCCAGCAGAATGGCACTGAGTGGAGACAGTTCCGAGGGTTTCAGAACCACCGTGCAGCCCGCCGCCAATGCAGGGGCGACCTTCAGCATCACCTGGTTCATCGGCCAGTTCCATGGAGTGATCAAGGCACAGATACCCACCGGCTCGTATAGGATCATGTCGCCGGGAGCGTGATCCCCCAAAGGACGTTCAAAGGCAAAAGCCTTGGCCGCCCGAATGGTGTTCTTAAGATGCCCGGCCCCGGCGCCGACCTGTGCCGTCTTTGCCAGTGCGATAGGTGCACCCATTTCCGTGCTGATGGCCTGCGCCATGTCTTCAGCCCGAGACTTGTAGACTTCCATCAACCGCTCCAGTGCGGCGATCCGTTCCTCGGGGTCTGTTGCCGCCCAGGCCGGAAAGGCTGCCTTGGCTGCGGCGACGGCCGCGTCAGCATCAGCGACGCCACCCAAAGTGATCGTGGCGATCTTCTCTTCCGTGGACGGGTTCTCAACCGCCATTTCGCGCCCGTCGACCGAGGCGACCCATTGGCCGTTGATATAGTGTTTGGATGCGTCCTGCATGGTGGTTCCTGTCAGTCAGAGTTCAACATATTCCTCGGCGATGAAACGATCGCGGAGAACGAATTTCTGGATTTTGCCCGAGCCGGTCAGGGGGAAGTCCTCGACCTGCACCCAAACATTCGGGGTTTTCTGCGGGGAAATGTTTGCGCGGCAATGAGCATGCAGCGCGCCTTTTTCGAGTGGTCCTGTGCCGCGGATGAACGCGCCGATGACCTCGCCCCATTTCGGGTCCGGCAAGCCGACCACGGCGACCTCGGCCACATCAGCGTGTTCCAACAGGCAGTTCTCGATCTCGGCCGGGAAATGGTTCTCGCCGCCGCGGATGATCATTTCCTTGACCCGTCCCGTCACGGTGACGTAGCCGCGCGCATCCATCCGGCCCAGATCGCCGGTGTGCAGCCAACCCAACGCGTCGACAGTCTCGGACGTGGCCTTGGGGTTGTCGTTGTATTCCAACATGACACATGGGCCGCGGGCACAGATTTCCCCGACCTGGCCGACGGAGACTGCGCTATTGGTATCGATGCTACGGATCGAAACCTCGGTCTGCGCCACTGCCTGGCCAGCCGTGTTGCAGATGTCGTCGATACTGTCCGACAAGTGGTGTTGCGTGATCACCGGGCAGTGTTCAGTCTGGCCATAGAGCGTCGAAAATCCGGCCCCCATCAGGGTCTGCACCCGGCGCACCAGCTCCGGCGCCACCATCGAGCCGCCGCAGCTGACGAGCTTCAGGGCCGACAGGTCGCGCGGACGCGCCTCTTGTGCATCGAGCAAGGACACCACCATGGTCGGCACGCCAAGGATGATGTCCGCGCCGTTCGCTTCCGACTGATCCAGCACGATGTCCGGGTCAAAAAGGCTGACCAGCACCATCCGGCACCCCGCCTGCAGGCAGCCCAACGTGACCATGCCGCAACCCGAAGTGTGGAACATCGGCATGATGTTGACCCAAGTGGTTGCCTGGGTCGCCCCGCAGCGGGAAGCGTAGAAGCGCGCATTGTTGACCAGCCCGCGATGGCTCAGCACCGCCCCTTTGGGAAAGCCGGTCGTGCCGGATGTATACTGGATCATCGCCGCGTCGCCCGGGGTGACTTCGGGCAAAGCAGGCGGGCGGGCCCCTTCCGCGTAAAGCGCGGCGCTTTCCATGTCCGTGACTTCGCGCACCGACGTGATGCACGCCGCGACCTCAGCACCTATCCGGGCCATCGGATTGCCGCGAAACTCCTCGACAAGGAACAGGGCGACCGCGCCGGATTGCTCCAGCACATAGGCCAATTCCCGCGCCTGAAAGGCCGGGTTTGCAGTCACCAGAACCAGTCCGGACAACGCGCAAGCATATTCCATTAGGACCCATTCTGGGCTGTTGGGCGACCAGATCACCACCCGTTCGCCGGGCGCAAAACGGTTCGACAGTGCATGGGCTAACTGCTCGGCGTCGGCCAGCAGTTCGGCATAGGTCCAGCGCCGCCCTTCTGATCCGTCCTGTCGGATTTCGACCAAAGCCTCGGCATCCGGGCGCGCCGCAGCAACCTCGCGCAGCAATGCGCCGATGGTGATGTCGCGCGTCTCCATGTCGGACTGGGCCGGGACATGGGAGGTGGTGAGGCTTAGCTCATACATCGCTGAAATCGCCCCCGCGGCCTTTTCCGCTGGTGAAGCGGGTGGCACCTTCGACACCTTTGGTGACCTCAGTCTTGCTGCCACGCCATTCCTGCTGTAGCGCCTCGCGCATCGAGAGCCCGTGCTGGGCCCGCACGGACCGCCGATCTGCGCGCATACAGCTTTGGGGAAAGCGGGCGATGTCATGGGCCAGGGCTTCGGCTTTGGTTCGCGCGTCGCCTTCAGTCACGACGTATTCGCACATGCCAATTTGCAGAGCCTCTTCTGCATCCACACGGCGGCCGGTGAGGATCAGGTCCATCGCGCGACCTTCGCCGACCAGACGGGGCAAGCGCACTGTCCCACCGTCGATCAGTGGAATGCCCCAACGACGGCAATAGACCCCCATGAAGGCGGTCTCTTCCATCACCCGGATATCGCACCAAAGCGCCAGTTCCATGCCGCCAGCCACGGCAGGCCCTGCCACGGCAGCGATCACCGGTTTGCTGAGCTCCAACCGGCTGGGTCCCATGGCCGCCATCGGTGGCTCACCCTCATCGGGAAAGTCGAACGGATCAAGCGCCTCGGCCCCGGCAAGGGAGGCTGCATGCTTCAAATCCCACCCGGCGCAAAAGGCACCGCCTTCGCCCCAGAACACGGCAACGCTGGCGGTATCGTCCGCGTCAAACGACTGGAACGCCTCAAAGAGTGCCTGGGCGCTTTCGGGGTCCATGGCATTACGGGCCTCTTGGCGGGAATGGATGACTGTCCAGACGGGGCCGTCCTTTTCAATGCGAACACTCATTGCAGAACCTCTCCGTAGCTACCTGCGAGGAACTTCTCACGAATGGCGAATTTCTGCACTTTGCCGGAACCTGTCAGCGGGAAGTCCGGCACGCGCACCCAGACCGATGGCGTTTTCTGCGCGGACAGATGCGCCCGGCAGTGGGTGCGCAAATCGGCCACGTCGAGCGATTGGTCGGACAAGATGAATGCCGCGATCACCTCTCCCCATTTCTCGTCCGGCAGGCCAGCCACGGCGACTTGTGCCACATGCCTGTGGGTCACCAACACCGCTTCGATCTCGGCCGGGAAATGGTTTTCGCCGCCGCGTATGATCATGTCCTTCACACGGCCAGTCACCCGCACGAACCCCTGGGCATCCATCGTGCCCAGATCGCCGGTATGCAGCCAACCTTCGCTATCGATGGCGGCGGCAGTGGCCTCCGGGTTGTCGTTATAGCCGATCATCACGGCGTAGGACCGCGCGCAAATCTCGCCGACTTCACCTATTGAGAGCACCCGATTGTCTTCAGGTGAACGGATCGAAACCTCTGTCTGTGGCAGTGGTTGGCCTGCCGTCTCTACGATCTGTTCAAGCGTGGCCTCGACAGGGTTCAGGCAGATCATCGGGCTGTGCTCCGTCTGCCCAAAAGCGCTGAGCAGGTGACAGCCCAGACGGTCCCGCACCCGGCGGACTAGATCGGGTGGCACCGGCGCGCCGCCCGTCGTGATGACCTCAAGCGAGGACATGTCGCGCGGGGTCCGATCAAGCGCCTCCAGCAGGTTGAACAGCATGGTGGGAACGGCGAAACAGGTTGTGACGCCCTGTTCCTCGATCAATCGCGCAAAGACATCCGCGTCGAACCGCTTGTTCAACAGCATCTTGGCAGAGGCCTGAAGGCACCCCAAAGCCCCCGTCGCGCAGCCCGCCGTGTGAAAGAGCGGCATGAAGTTGGCCCAGACCGAGTGCGGCCCAACCTGCTTGCGCGCGCAGAACAGCCGCGCGTTGTTCACAAGGTTCTTGTGGCTGAGCACCGCGCCCTTGGGAAATCCTGTTGTTCCCGAGGTGTACTGGATCTGCGCGGCATCATCCGGCTGGACATCTGGCAGGATGGCGGACCGTTCTCCATGTGCATAGAGCGCATCTTCGTCTTCCAGATTGACGACCTCGCGCAAGCGCGTGTTACCTTTCGTCGCCTCGCGCGCAATCTCAGCCATCGGGTTGCCCCTAAACTCATCAACCATGAACAGAGCAACAGCACCGGATTGCTCCAGCACATATTTGAGTTCTGAGGCCTGAAAGGACGGGTTGGCCGTGACCAGGACCAACCCGGCCAGCCCGCAGGCATATTCCATGAAGATCCATTCGGGGATATTGGGTGCCCAGACGACGACCCTGTCACCAGCTTCGAACCGCGTGGCGAGGGCATTCGCAAGGCTCTCGGCCTGCGCCAGTATCTCCGCATAGGTCCATGACTGGCCGCAGTCACCGCTGTCTGCGACATCCACCATCGCCACGGCATCCGGGTGGCTGGCTGCCACCTCTCGTAGCAACCCGCCAACCGTGATGTCGCGGATTTCCGCATCATTCTGTACCGGAAAGTGCGAGGTGGTGAGGTTCAAATTGTACATTTTCTTGCTCCTTCTGAGCAGTCGCCATCTGGGAGAGGATCATCTATTCGCCGGATTCCCACATCCAGAAGCGGTGAAACTCCAAACTGCTTCCGGTAAAGGCGGGAGAAATGGGACTGGCTCTGAAAACCGCTCGCAATCGCAATTTCGATCAGAGGCAATTCTGTTTGTTGAAGCAATCGCCGTGCATGTTCCAGCCTCAGCTTCACATAGAATGCTTTAGGGCTGGTCGCCATATGAGCCTTGAAGATGCGCTCAAGCTGACGCATCGAGACGCCGGTTAAGACAGCTATCTCCTGCGCTGAAACAGGCTCTTCCAAGCGCGATTGCATTACCCTGATTGCCTTTGCCAGCTTGGAGTTGCGCTCTCGCATGTGCACGAACTCGGTGGCCCCTTGGTCCTCTTGTCCAGTCCTGAAGGAACTGCAAACAAGCCGGTCTGCGACCCAATTGGCTATTCTGCCGTCACTGGTCAATGCGATCAGTTGCAACATCATGTCGAGGGTCGACGCCCCACCGGCACAGGTTAGGCTTTTTTCGCCAATACAGAAGATGTTCTGCTTTAACTCCAAATCTGGGCAATGTTCGGCAATTGCCCCCCTATACGCCCAATGTGCAGAAACTGGCCCGTTCAAACGCACACCAGCCTTTGCCAATGTGAATACAGCGCTCCCAATTGCGCCTATGCGCGCACCTTTCCGGGACACACTTCGCAACCATGCCAGCACTGGCAAAGTAGATGCGCCTACATATTCTTTACCTCCCAGAACGATTACTGTGCTTTTTCGGCTCACCGGCATCATCGGGCCATCTACATTCATGGACAATCCGTTAGACGCCAACACAGCGTTTCCGTCTTCACTGAACAAAGACCACGAATATCTGGGCGTCTGGTCAAACTGGTTGGCTTCATTCAACACGTCCAGCGCAGCGCAAAGATCCAACGAGGAGAACGACCTCAATAGTAGAAATGCAAAGTGCGTGGAGACGGCCGAGGCCGCCTCTGGTTCGCAACTCCTAGTGCGTTCAGTTGAAACGCTGGGCATGAAGGTCATTCCGCCGCGACCCGTTTGGTCGGGATATCCACCAATTTGCCGCGCGGGATCAGACGGTCGGCGTCGTACATTGGCAGGGTGCAGAGCTCACCGCTTTGAGTGGACCCATCAGCACAGAGCACGTCTACCTTTGTGCCCGGACCCTGTGCGGGGTCGTCCATGCGCACGATGCAAACACCACAGCCTTGATACGGCGAATAGCCCGAGGAGCAGACGCGGCCGACCACCTTGCCATCAACGGTCATGACACGGCCAAGCTGTGCTACACCGCCGGGTACCCGCATGCCCCAGGTGCGACTGGATTTGCTAGCGGCCTCCAGCGCCTTGCGGCCAACAAAATCACGGTCGTCAAATTCGACAAAACCGCCAAGCCCTGCCTCGAACGGCGTCGTCTCCGCTCCGAAATCGGACCCGGCATTGAGCAACCCGGCCTCGATCCGCCGTGCGCGGAACACCGGCGTTCCGGTCAGCAGGATGCCGAACGCCGCGCCGACCTCCATGATCCGGTCGCCGATGGCCGGGATGTCGGTGTCGGGCAGCGTATAGACCTCCCATCCCAGCTCGTTGGTGAAACCCGAGCGGCTGATCCAGCAGGTCTGGCCCGCAATGGAGACCTCAGCACAATCGAAATAACGGAAAGGATCGGGCATTGGCCCGTCCAGCACAGCGGCCAGAAGTTCCAGCGAACGCGGCCCCTGGATCTGGCTGACCCAGACGTTGGGGTCGTGGATCTTCACGTCCAGCCCCTCGGCATGGGCCTTGTACCAGCTGAAGAGGTCGCCATCGGCTTGCGCCATCCAGAACCTGTCCTGCGACAGCCGCAGCAGCACGCCATCGGTGATCATGCCGCCATCGTGATAGCAGGCGAATTGATAGGAGCAGCGGCCCGGCTTCACCATGCTGACGCTCCGAGTAAACAACTTGTTCAGAAGCTTTTCCGCATCCGGCCCGCTGATCTCGATCGGCAACTCGCCGGTGTGACGAAAGATGACGTTGGTGCGCACGGCCCAATACATTTCGTCATCCGTGGCCGTGTCGAGTTTCTCTGGCGTCAGGCGCGAATTGTAGAGCGTGTATTCGGGATCAAAGGGCAGTTCCATGTAGCTCAGCGGATGGGCAGGCATGGTCCGGGCAAGCTCGCGCGGGCGCGCGCCCTTGTTCAGCAAAGCCTTGGCGACGAAACGATAGTGGGAGAGGTCGATTGTCATGTTGTTCACCGTTTAGAGTTGTTAGACGCCTGCGGGTGATCTTCGACAAGGACAGATGGGTGCCACGCATTAAGTTTATGGTATTCGACCACATGGGCTCCGAGCAAATCTAATGATTTGCACAAGTCGTTCGAAAAAATTAGACAATAATCATGCGCTTTCGTTGTTATGATACCCTCAAGATCTTTGATGCCGTTGCCCGCAATCTGTCGATGACCAAGGCGGCGGACGAGGTCCATCAGTCGAAAGGGTCGATCAGTTACCAAGTGGGCAAACTTGAAGCCGAGCTCGGCTTTCGCCTGTTCGAGCGCGCACACGCAAAACTGGAACTGACGGAGGAAGGGCGCAGATTGTGGCATGTGTCCCAAACGGCCCTGAGCCAGATCGATCGTGAAATCGAAGACCTGCGTGGCACAGCCTCGGGTGCCGTGACCGTTGGCGCACTGACCTACTTCTCGTCTCGCTGGCTTTCGCCAAGGCTCACTCGCTTCTTCGAGGCCAATCCCGGTATCAGCCTGCGGATCGAGCCGATTAACTCGGTGGAAATGTTGAGATCTGTCAGAGTGGACATGGCTATCCTCTGGGGAATTGGCGGCTGGGAGGGTCACAAAAGCGAACTTCTTCTGTCCCTGTCTGCCGTTCCAACCGCAAACCGCGCAGTCGCAGAGCAGGTTAGGCGGCTTGGTCTGGCCGAGGCGGTCAGGCAGCTTCCGCTCTTGGGTGACAGCTCCGGTGACGCGGGTTGGCGGGCCTGGCACAAAGCCGCAGGGCTGCCCTACGCGCCCAGCCGGTCCAGCCTGACCATCCCGGACTCAAACAGCCGCGTTCAGGCGGTCGTGGATGGCCAGGGGATCGCCCTTTGGGATGATCTGGTCGCGCCAGAGGTGGAAGCCGGAACACTGGTGCCGCTTTCCGACGCCAAGCTGGAGGGCGCGGGGTACCACGTTGTGTTTCCGGGCGAAGTGCTGTCACCCGGTGCGCGCTCGATGCTGGTTTGGCTCAAAGAACAGGCTGGAACCTGATCGATTACTCCCGTGCAAGCCGCAGCAACGCGTCTACCGCTGTCGCGCGCCCCTCGGTGTCAAGTATGATCGGATTCACGTCGAGCTCGACCAGACGGCTTCTGTGCTGTTCCGCAAATGCAGCGATTGCCTCTATCTGCGTCACAAGCACGGTTCGCTCGGTATCGGAAAGCCTTAGCTTGCCGCTGATCTTCAGGCCGGCAAGCGCGTCCTCGATTTGTGCCCGCCCCGCTGGAAGCAGCAATGTGGCATAGTCCTTCAGCTCTTCCACCGCCGTCCCGCCGCGACCAATGACCAAAGCATGCCCCAATCCCGGCTTGTAGCTGACGCCGACGATGAATTCTGCTCGGGGTTGCGCCACCATGCGCTCGATCAGAAAACGGTCGGTAGACAGGGCCGGATTGTAGGCCCTGACAGACGTTTTGATCGCTTCAATCGCCTCTTCCAGCGCGGGTTTGCTTCCCATGTTCAGATGCACTGCACCCGCGTGGTTCTTGTGGGCCAGATCGGCGCTGAGAAGCTTGACCGCGAGAGGAAACCCGAGTGTGTCGGCCTGAGCAATCACATGCCCAGCCGAACCCGTCGCGCCCTTAGGGATCGTCAGCCCGCAGCTTGCCAATGCTGCCTTGCCCTCTGCCTCGTCAAGTTGGATGACCGACTTGGGCTCAGGTGGGGGAGCAGACAGTTCCCGGTTTTTAGGGTCCGCCAAAACTGCACGGCGCAAGCTGTGGTATCTGCCTGCCGCTGCGATCGCCGCCAATGCGTCGTCCAGCCCCTGAAGACAGATCAGGCCTGCGTGGGTCAGTTGGAGGCGCAAATCCGGGGGCAGCCCGTCGGGGAGGACGCTGGCGACCAAGACCGGTTGGGCGATCCGCGCATTCAGGCGGGTCAGACCTTCGAGCGTTGGCCACCACACGTTCGCGACATCCTTCTGCCGGGGCCAGTCTATGAAATAGACCAAGAGGTCGACCTCATCGGTCATCAAATACCCAAGCCCGACATCCGAGGTCTCGGACCGCGCCATGCTGGCCCAGGGCAGGTTCCAGTCGAGCGGGTTCAGGAGCGACACCAGATCGGGCACATCATGGCGCAGAGCTTTCTGCGCTGCGTCGTCAGGCGCGGGAAACTCTAGCCCTGCGGCGCGGCCCTTTTCGCCGATCATCGCGGCATAGCCGCCGGAATTTGCCGCGGCAACCACTCGGTTACCTTTTGGCAGCCTGGGCGATCCGAGAAGCTTCAGCGTCTCGATCAGGCCCTTGGGCGACCCAGCCTCGACAATGCCGAGGCGGCGAAACAGCGCGCTCCACAGCTCGTTTGCAACTGCGAGCGTTCCCGAATGGCTGCGGGTCAGTTCGGAACTCTCCTGCGTACCGCCAGCCTTCAAAGCCACGAGCGGAACGCCCTTGTCGATCGCGCGCAAGGCGGCTCGGCTCAGCGCGGCGACATCGACGATCCCTTCCAGATAAAGGCCGATGGCGCGGACCCGCGGATCATCCAGCAGGGCTTCGATGAAATCGGCGACGTTCAGCACCGCCTGATTGCCCATGCTGATGGCGTAGCCCAGCGGCAAAGCCTCTTCGACATTGGTGATCGAATAGGCGACATAGCCCGACTGGCTGATCAGCGCGACGCCGTTACCATTGACTGGTTCGAACACGTTGTCGCCACCCCAGACAGCTGCGCGATCGAACATGTTCATCAGCCCAAGGCAATTCGGGCCGACAAGCGCGAGATCTCCGGCCGCCTCGATCAGCCGGGCCTGTAGCGCGGCCCCGGCCTCTCCCGTTTCAGCAAATTCGCCGACGATGGAAACAGCGCCACCAGCCCCCATAGCGTTGAGCTCGGCCACCACGTCAACGGTGCGTTCCCGCGATACGGCAATCAGGGCGGCATCCGGCGGTTCGGGCAGATCGGCAAGGCTTGGAACGCATGCGATGCCTGCCAGTTCCTCGTATTTCGGATGCACGACCCAGATGTCCCCGGCAAAGCCGGATTTACGGGTGGCGTTGATGCAGCCCTCGACCGCCTTGCCGCCGACAAAAGCGATGTGGCGCGGTTTCAGGAGGCGTTTCAGGTTTTCGCGGCGAGCGCTGGAGACGGTGTCTTTCATCCTTTGAACTCCATGACCTCAAGGCCTCGGGGGATGCGTTTGTCAGGGTCAAAGAATGGCAGTGCATGCAGGGCCAGCGGATGTTCAGTCCCGTCTCGGCCCGTCACGGTGAAGGTATTGGCCGCCATGGCCTCGGGCGTGTCGAAGAGGACATAGCCGATCCCCATGCCGAGGGTTGGCGACGGCTCGAATGCCTTCACACGGCCGACCACCTGGCCATCCGCCTGGACAGGCGATCCCCATTTGATGTCTCTCGCCTCGGTCATAAAGCCAGAGAACCGAGGATTCCGTTCGGCGCTTTGTAAGGCGTCCCGCCCGACGAAGTCATGATCGAAGTCGACAAACTCGCCTAGCCCCAGATCAAACGGCGTTGTGTCCCACCCCATGTCGGTGCCGTAATTCATGATCCCCGCCTCGATCCGCCGTGGGTTCATGGCGTAGGTCGACAGGATCTCCATCCCATGCGGCCGGCCTGCCGCCATCAGGTGAGACCAAAGCGCAATGCCATCGACATGCGGCTCCAAGTTGTAGACCTCGAAGCCAAGTTCGGCGGTCCAGCCCGTCCGGCTGATCAGGACCGGCTGACCGCCCATAGTGACCTGACGCGCATGGTAATATTTGAACCCGTCCGGGGCCCTGCCATCGACGCAGGCGTCCAGTATCTCTAGGCTGTTCGGCCCCTGGATCTGGATCGCCCAGGCTCCCGGATCGCGGATTTCGACGTCATGGCCGAATTTCAGGGCCTGAAGCCATGTGAACACGTCGCGGTCCGCATGGACATACCAGAACCAGTCTTCCGCCAGCCGGAACACAACACCATCACAGGCAATGCCGCCTCCATCGTGGCACATCAGGCCATAACGCCCCCGGTCAACGGCCATGGTGCTGACAGGCCGCGTGAACACATAGTCAAGGAACGCCGCTGCATCCGGCCCTCGAATTTCCAGCGGGACCTCCGGTACATCGAAAATGCCTGCCTTGGTGCGCAACACCCGGTACTCTTCGACGATGGGCCGATCAAAGGTTACGGGCGTCAGCCGCCCTTCGTGGTCGCCATAGGCGGTGGTGATCTCGCGCGTCGCCTTGAACCACGGCGAGCGCGCACAGCTAGAGATCATGGGCAATACCATTCCGGCCATATCCATGGCTCCTTTCGTTCTTGGGTGGGTGGATCAGCCGGGCAGTGCGCGGCTGATGATGGCGTCGAGGTCGAGCCCCTTGGGGAGGGTTCCGAACGCGCCGCGATATCTTGGGGCAAGGCGGCTGGCGCAAAAGGCATCGGCAACGGCGCTATCGCCGTGGCGGGTCAAAAGCGCCCCCTGCAGGGTCAGGGCCATCATCTCGGTCACCATGCGCATCCGGCCCTCCAGCCCCTCCGGGTCGGCCAGTTCATCGCGCAGCTCGTCGATTGCCCGGTCAAGATTGGGATGGTTTCCGCGCGCCTTCTCTAGTTCCGCCATCACGGCGGGGATCGCCTCGGCCTCGCGCCCCATGGCCCGTAGCACGTCGAGCCCCATCACGTTGCCCGACCCTTCCCAGATCGAGTTAAGCGGCGCTTCGCGATACAGCCGAGGCATGATGCTTTCCTCGACATAGCCTGGACCCCCGTGGCATTCGAGCGCCTCGACCACAAGGCTCGGGCATCGCTTGGTGTTCCAGTATTTCGCCACCGCTGTGCCAATGCGGGCCAGCGCCGCCTCGGCCGGGTCATCCATGCGGTCCATCGCCTGCGCCACCCGTAGCCCGAGCGCCAGCGCGGCCTCGACCTCAACAGCCATGTCGGCCAGAACATTTTGCATAAGCGGTTGCTGGATCAGGCGTTTCTGGAAGGCCGATCGATGCGAGGTGTGATGCAGCGCTTGCACCAGCGCCTGCCGCATGATCCCCGCCGAGGACATGGCGCAATAAAGCCGGTTGCCCGTCACCATCTCGATGATCGTGCGAATGCCACGGCCTTCCTCGCCCACCATCACGCCGTAAGTGTCCTGAAACTCCATCTCGGTCGAGGCGTTGGACTTGTTACCCAGTTTGTCTTTCATCCGCTGGATAAACAGGTTGTTGCGGGTTCCGTCGGGCCGCCAGCGGGGCATGAGGAAGCAGGAAATGCCCATGCCTTCAGTATTGGCCAGTACGAGAAACGCGTCGCACATGGGGGCCGAGCAGAAGAATTTGTGCCCGGTCAGCAGGTAGCCGTCACCGTCAGGCCGGGCCACTGTCGAATTGGCGCGCACATCCGATCCGCCCTGCTTCTCGGTCATGAACATTCCGATCATTGCGCCGGTTTTTTCGTTCGCGGGGATGTCGCGCCGGTCATACTCGGTGGACAGGATGCGCGGCATCCATTCCTCTGCAACTGCGGGCGCCATGCGCAGGGACGGCACGACGGAATAGGCCATCGCCATCGGGCACATCACGCCGCCTTCGGGTTGGCTGAACATATAGGTCAGAACCGACTGGCCCAGATGACCGGCATTGCCCTCATGATGCCACGCGAAATTGTGGACCTGGTTGGAAATCGCCAGGTCCATCAGGTCGTGGTAGGCCGGGTGAAACGCGACTGCGTTGATGCGCATGCCGTAGCGGTCAAAGGCCTGCAGTTCGGGCCCATGACGATTGGCCTGATTGGCTTTCTGGAAGGTCTCGTCCAGCCCGGTCAGATGGCCGACATGCGTGAAATGCCCGGTATGACCCGCCCCGCCCATATGCGAAGCCCAGTGTCTCAGTGCGCGGTCATCTGCCCACAGGTTCTGATCGCCCATGTGGGGGGGCATGTTGATGACCTCATGGGTCGGCAAATGCGCTATCGGATCGCGTGGTGTCATGATGTCTCTCCCTGCAGTGAGACTAGATGCCCAAACCATCCTGCGGCAAACCCAATTTCTTGATCTCTGTGTTCAGCTCAATTAAACAGAACTATGCGATTTCGATCCTTTGACAGCCTCAACGTCTTCCGTACCGTTTCCGAGCTAATGAGCTTCACAGCGGCGGGCGAAGCCTTGAACATGTCCAAGGGCGCGGTGAGCTATCAGATCGCGAAGCTTGAGGACGAATTGGGCGTGCGCCTGTTCGAGCGCCGCCACACCCATATCCGCCTGACAGTGGAAGGCACGCGCCTGAAAGACGCAGCGACACGGCACCTGGGCCGCCTCGAGGCCGTGATATACGAAATCAGATCAACCGTTGAAGAACCGCTGTGCGTCGGCGCCCATAGCTGGTTCATCGCGCGGTGGCTCGGCCCTAGGTTGTCCGACTTCACCCGCGCCAACCCTGATATTTCGCTAAAGATCGAGCCGATCAATACCAAGGCCGATCTGCAAAACCCCGCCCTCGATCTATCGATCTTCTGGTGCGACCCGTCGGTCGAAAACATGGAAGTTGAGGTTCTGCTCAACTCCAACACCCGGCCGTTGGCTAGCCCGGACACTGCTGCCCGTGTCGAAGCACTTGGTCTTGAAAACGCTTTTCAGGAAATCCCGCTTTTGCCGGACGCATCCGGCATGGCCGCCTGGCGCGACTGGCATGATCTCGCGGGACTGACATTCGCGCCGAGAAAGAACGCACTTTCGCTGCCGGACGCCAACAGCCGCCTTCAGGCGGTCATCGCCGGAAATGGATTGGGGATGCAGGACGAGTTTGCGGAGCCAGAGATAGAAAGCGGTCGGCTTGTGTGGCTGTCAGACATTGCCATTTCCAACTTCGCCTACTGCATCGTTCTGCCAGCAAAGCCTACCGCGTCACCTGCAACGGAAGTGTTCAAGACTTGGATAATGGCGCAGGGGGTGTGACGGCAACCAAGTCGCAAACACAAATCCGTCATCAATTCCATGAGTGAAGGTCTGTCCCGCCAGGCCGACTGAAGTCGAACGGCCTTCGGGACAGCGCGGTTTTTCGTTGTGGCAGGGTCAACCCCGCCATGGTTCAGGGCCTTCGGGTATCGTTGTGTTTCTGCCTCGCACGATTGCACCCTCGGCATCATACATCGGCAGGCTGCACAACTGCGCTCTGTACGTGGCGCCGTCCGTGCCGATCACCCCCACTTCTGTACCCGGTCCCATATTCGGGTCATCCATCCGCACCAGCGCGACACCGCATTCCTGGTAAGGCGACCATGTCGAGGAACATACCGTGCCGACGGATTTGCCACCAACCGAGATAGTCCGCCCGCGTTCCGCGATTCCGCCGCACACCCGCATTCCGAAGGTTCGCGATCGTTTATCGGCCTTTTCCAAGGCTGCCTTGCCGTTGAAATCCGGCTTGTCCATCTGAACAAAATGTCCGAGACCGGCGTCAAAGGGTGTAGTTGTGCTGTCGAACTCCGCCTGGCTCATCAGCCCTGCTTCGATACGGCGCGCACGGAATACTGGCGTGCCGGTCAGGATCATCCCGTGCCTTTGACCCGCCTCCCAAATGCGGTTGCCGACCTTCTCGGCATCGTTTTCCGGCCGTAGGTAGAATTCCCACCCAAGCTCATTGGAAAATCCGGTGCGGGTGATGATGACCTCTTCCCCTGCAATCGACACGGTCGCGATGTCGAAATAGCGCCATGGATCGGGGAAATGACCGTCAATGGCGTCACGCAGCACGTCCATCGATCGGGGGCCTTGTACCTGTGAGACCCAGACACTCGGATCCGAAATCGTCACGTCGAACTCATGCGCGTGGGCCATGTACCAAGTGTAAAGCTCGCCATCGGCCTGAGCCATCCAGAATCTGTCTTCCGCAAGGCGCAGCATGACACCGTCAGTGATCATGCCACCATGATGGTAGAGGGCGAAATTGTAAGAACATCGGCCGACCTTTACCCGGCTCACGTCACGTGCAAACACCCGGTTCGCGAATATCTCGGCATCCGGCCCCGAGATTTCCACAGGGAATTCCCCGGTATTGCGCAGAATGACCTTCTGTCGGACAGCCCAATACGGTGTTGTCACGTTAACTTCCGACCCACCAAGGAATGCTGATGCCCGGACTTCAAGCAGCTCGAGTGGCGGCATTCCAGGCGTCAAATG
>NZ_JBQGAN010000034.1:0-35823 GCF_056542865.1 Ruegeria sp. AA6 | reverse complement strand
ACAATCTCTTCGGGCTTTGGTCTCTTGTTTGCCATTCGTGGTCCTCCGTTTCCTAAACATAACGGTGGACCAGTTCAGTTGGGGAGGCCCACCTAGGGTATGCAGTAAGGATAACTTGAGGGGCAGCCTAGGGCCTTACCTGTATTGCAGAGGTGATAACCCCAGACCCTAGATAGCCCCCCAGAATACCCCTCAGAGTTGCTGAGAGCCTCACTGAGGGGCGTTAGGAGATTCTCCCTAGGTCGGGGTTTCAACCAAGCAAGCTGGCCTCCTGAGGACTCTCCTGAGTCAATCTAATGGGAGCGTTATTCGGCCTTATATAGAAGGCACCATCCCGCCCTCATCGCAAACAACCGAACTAACCCTCGGTATCAAATTATTCGGCCTGACTAAGAGGGCTGAACACCGTCCCTTCTCTGAACGACCCCACAGAGAGGACGGAAACCTACGGGTATTATTTTTTTGGGGTCTAAAATGAATTGGAATAAAATGCATTCCCAAGAACCCACTATTGATCGCACCATTACAAAGAAGGCGTTAGCGTCTTCAACGGTCCTGACAGACATCCGGTTTGAAAGGCTCAACGACAAACTAGAATATTACTTAGATGTTGGGCTGTTCATGCACACGGCACGACTACAATTCAAATCCCAAAAAAAATACGGTCAGTACGTAGCCAATGAACTACCCAAGACTAAACACTGGGACCCGCCTTTGCGGAGTAGCTGCTTGTGGCTCTACAGGGCGTTGAATGTCCCCGGCTCTGATGGCTACGGTGACCTCTTGGTCGTGTTGGAGGTCGGAAGTCTTGCCGAACTCAAGACCGCTAATCCATCCGTTATCAAAAGAAAATACAAGATAGCCAAGGGGGAATGGGACTATGCCAACCCCAAGCGAAAACATGCGAGTAAAGCCACCTCCAAACCAAAGCAACTTCCTGCGCCTATAATGCCTAGGCAACCGTTGGAGCCTTGGCAAATTATCAACGGCAAGTCGTATGAGGCAAACCTATGTCTGCCGATTATCTGAAAGGGCTTGAAGACGGAAACTACTCAGTCTTCCTTTAGACCAGTAAAAGACAGGTTGGCTTTGTTATCGACGGCTTTGCTCATGTGTTCGTAAAGAACTCGGATCGTAAAGCCTGTGCCGTAACGAGCACCTGTTCCTTTGTTCGTCCAACCGAGAAGTGAGTTGCGGATTTCTTCTGGTACTTCGGCTTCTCTCAATCTGTCTTGCATACTGTGGCGCAAGCAGTGGGCCGTTTTTTGATCTTTATCGGCGATCTGGAGGCCATCCAGCCAACCGTTGATTGCACCTGATGCGTTGTCAGCTAGGTGTACCGGTGGTGAGACCTCTAGGTTTATGTAGCGAGGGAATAAAAAACCTTTGTGTAAGTTATCTAGCGCCCTCTTCACCGCCCAATGCGCCTTTCCTAACAACGGGACCAACCGTGTTGAATAGGCTGATTTTAGGGATCGTGTTTCGTATTCTTTGAGGACAATGTGGGGGTACGGATCGTCGAGAAACACGTCCTCCAGTCTAATTGCCACGGCTTCAGCCATCCTCATCCCTGTGTCTGAAAGAACAGCAACTATCCAACGGATATCATCGTCGGCATCTAAGCAGGCACGTTGAATTAGCCGCACTTCGTCGTTCGTGTATGACAGTTTTTCCTTACTGTCTTTTCCCTTGTTTGGGATAATTACGGACTTGAATATCTCCCGGTCCTGAAGTTCGTACTCCCGGCATAGAGTGGAGAACACAGGCCGAATGTCGTTCAGACGCCGGGTGACTGTGGCGGTTCGATTTTTCCGTTCCTCAAGAAGATAACGAACAAATTCGTTGGCGTGTGAACGGGTGTAACGGTCGACGGGTAAATCACCGCACACTGAAATGAAGTAGTTTACGGCACGGGTACGACCTAAGCCTTGCCGTTTGGTCGGGTCTTCACCTGTTAGTTCAAAGTACTTTTGTAATCCCTCCGAAAGGAAAAGAGGAGGTTTCTCCCCAAAAAACATATCAGCGGCTTGTCGGTGGACTAGCGGAAGGTCATTTTGCCAATTCTCCCGCTGGTCCTCAGGCCGAAAGGCCTCAGCTTCAATGCGCAGATCATCCAGAAATCTATCTACCTGAAGTTCGTCGCCGGTGTACTCAACGGATTGTCCGGGTCTGAGGCTGTAAGTGTCCAGCAGGGCAATAGCAGCCGAAATGACTTCTGGGCCAGCCGTGACTTCACCGCTTCTAACGCTCTTCCAAAAGCCATCTTGCTCGGTTGCTTTTCAGTGGGCCAACTTGGCAGCTTCACTACGGTCCTTGGTCTTTAAGGAGAAGTAAAGTTCGCCTCGTTTGTTTAGCTTAGGATAGTGCCTCTGAACATCACGAGGGACACGCCTACGAAAGTACCAAACTCCATTGGGTGGCTTCTGTTCGATGTATCGGGCCAAGACCAGAATCGCTCCTGCTTCAAAGATGACTAGAGGCATAGCGTCACCTCTTGTGTCACCTTTACAGGCCTGAGATTCCCGCTAAGTGATTGGTTTTTATGTATTTTTTGGAAAAGCATTGGTGCCCAGGAGAGGACTCGAACCTCCACGTCCATACGGACACTAGCACCTGAAGCTAGCGCGTCTACCAATTCCGCCACCTGGGCAGGTGTCGTGGAGGGGCGTTTAAGCCTACTGGCGGGGGGCGTCAACCAGATTCGGGAAGTTTTTTGAAAGTTTTTTGATCCATGCCCGAAACGCTCTGAATTTGGCCGTTTTCGCGGCCGCGCGGCGTTATTGCGCCTTGTTTGCCGGGGCTTTGGGCGGTAGATCGGATCAAGACCCATCAGCAGGAGCCCTCGCATGTCCAAACTGGTCACGATTTATGGCGGATCGGGATTTGTCGGTCGGTATATCGCTCGGCGCATGGCGAACGAAGGCTGGCGCGTGCGGGTTGCGGTGCGACGTCCGAATGAGGCGATGTTTGTCAAACCTTACGGTGTCGTAGGGCAGGTTGAACCTATTCTGTGCAACATCCGCGACGATGCGTCTGTGGCAGCCGTTATGCATGGGGCCGATGCGGTCGTTAACTGCGTGGGTGTTTTGAACGAGCTGGGCAAGAACGAATTCGACGCCGTACAAGCCGAAGGAGCCGAGCGGATCGCGCGCATCGCGGCAGAACAGGGCGTCGCGCGTATGGTGCATATCTCGGCGATCGGCGCGGATGCGGAATCGGACAGCGAATATTCTCGCACCAAGGCCCATGGTGAGGCCGGTGTAATGGAACACATGCCAAATGCGGTGATCTTGCGGCCTTCGGTCATTTTTGGAACCGAGGATCAGTTCTTTAACCGGTTTGCCGGGATGACACGCATGGGGCCGTTCCTGCCTCTGGTCGGCGCGGACACAAAGTTCCAGCCGGTCTATGTGGATGACGTGGCCAAGGCGGCCGTGCAGGGCGTTCTGGGGCAGGCCACCCCCGGCATTTATGAGCTGGGCGGACCCGAGGTGAAATCCTTCCGCGCGTTGATGCAGCAGATGCTAGAGGTGGTACACCGCCGCCGGGTGATCATCGGCATTCCCTTCTGGGTGGCGCGGATTATGGCTGGCCTGCTGGACATCGCGAAATTCGTCAGCTTTCAGCTGTTTCCGAACCACATCCTGACCCGAGATCAACTGAAGAACCTGCGCCGTGACAACGTGGTGGCAGAGGGTGCCAAGGGGTTTGACGATCTGGGGATCGAGCCCGCGACACTGGAATCCATTTTGCCGGATTACCTGTGGAAATTCCGCCCCTCGGGCCAATATGACGACATTCAGAACTCGGCCAACAATCTGCGGACCTGATCAGCTGTAGGCAATGACCAGCAGGATCGCGCCCAGAATCACGCGGTATATGACGTAAGGCGTAAAGCTGACGCTGCGCAGCAGGCGCATCATCAAGGTCAGGGCCAGCAGGGCCGCGAGAAATGCGAAAACGGCGGCGATTGCGCCGTCCTTGGCAAGTTGCATATCTGCTTCTCGGATCACTTCCGTTGACAGCAGAACCCCAGAGGCCAAGATCGTGGGTATCGACATCAACATGGCGATCCGGGCACCGTCCTCGCGGCTGTAGCCCAGATGCCGCGCGCCGGTGATAGTGATGCCGGACCGCGAAGTGCCGGGAATCAGCGCCAAAACTTGCCACAGCCCCATGACTATTGCATCGCGCAGGCCCCAATCCTGGGCCTGTTTGGTCTGCGGTCCTTTTTGGTCGGCCCAAAACAAAAGCAAACCGAAGCCCAGCATGGTCCAGCCAATCACCGTCATTGAGCGCAATGACTGGCTGAGACCGGTTTTGAACAAGACGGCACCAACGATAATTGCGGGGATCGTCGCGACGATCAGGCACATCGCCAATCGGGCCTGCGGGGTGTCGACCTTTCCGGTCAGGGCGCGCGGCAGGCCGGCGACGGCCTGTTTCACATCAGACCAAAAATACAGGGCCACGGCCCCCAGCGTTCCGACATGTACCGCGACGTCGATGGCCAGCCCCTGATCATCCATGCCGGTCAGGGTGGGCAGCAGGATCAAATGGCCCGAGGATGAGATTGGCAAAAATTCGGTGATACCCTGAATAACCGCCACAAGAATCAACTGGAATAAACTCATCTGCCCTGCCGTGCTGCCGTCACGCATTCTTTGCGGGCAATGGGTATAAGTGTGGTCTCAAAAAAGAAAGTGTGTAAATAGGTCCGAATCGGTACTAAAAAGTTAGAATATTTTCTTTGAGTTGACTGTATGGGAGAAATTTTTTGAAATTAGGTCAGCATTATTGCCTTTTCATCTGAGATGATATCTCTTAAAGACACTCCACCAAGCCAATTCATGGAGTCTGACCCGTGGCCAAGCAACCGATGCTGAAATTTGTGCAGATCGACCGGGACATGCCGGAAAAACGTGCCGCCGAGGTGCGCAAAGAAGACTTCAACGAAATCTACGCGGAATGCGCGGCGACCAAGGCGCAGGAGCAGGCCAGCCGCTGCAGTCAATGTGGTGTGCCCTATTGCCAGTCGCATTGCCCGCTGCACAACAATATCCCCGACTGGCTGAACCTGACTGCGACGGGTCGTTTGGAAGAAGCGTATCAGACCAGCCAGGCCACCAATACCTTCCCGGAAATCTGTGGCCGTATCTGCCCACAGGACCGTCTGTGCGAAGGCAATTGCGTGATCGAACAGTCAGGTCACGGTACGGTCACCATCGGCACAATTGAAAAATACATCACCGATACTGCTTGGGACAAAGGGTGGGTTATGCCCGTGTCTCCTACCAATGAACGCAGCGAAAGCGTTGGTATCATCGGTGGTGGCCCCGGCGGTCTGGCTGCTGCGGATATGCTGCGCCGCGCTGGCATTCAGGTTACCGTCTATGACCGCTACGATCGCGCCGGCGGCCTGCTGATGTACGGCATTCCGGGCTTCAAGCTGGAAAAGGACATCGTCCAGCGCCGCAATGACCTGCTGGCCGATGGCGGGGTCGAGTTTGTGCTGAACTGCGATGTGGACGCTGGGAAGTTTGCAGAAATCCACGCCAAGCATGACGCCGTGATCATCGCGACCGGCGTATACAAGTCGCGCGACCTGTCCATGCCGGGCAGCGGCCTGAACGGCATCGAGAAGGCGATCGATTTCCTGACCGCCTCGAACCGCAAAAGCTTTGGCGACTCCGTTGAAGATTTCGACAATGGTCGCCTGAATGCCGAGGGCAAGAAGGTTGTCGTGATTGGTGGTGGCGACACCGCAATGGACTGCGTACGTACCTCGATCCGTCAGGGTGCGACCTCGGTCAAATGTCTGTATCGCCGCGACCGGGCCAACATGCCGGGTTCGCAGCGTGAAACGCAAAACGCTGAGGAAGAAGGCGTGATCTTTGAATGGCTCAGCGCGCCCAAGGGCTTTACCGGCGACGACAAGGTTTCCGGCGTGATGGTGCAGAAGATGCGTCTGGGTCAGCCCGATGCCTCGGGCCGTCAGGCCCCCGAAGTCATCGAAGGCGCGGATTACATCGAAGAGGCCGATCTGGTGATCAAGGCGCTGGGCTTTGAGCCCGAAGACCTGCCCACCCTGTTCGGCCAGCCCGACCTGCCGGTAACCCGTTGGGGCACCGTCAAGGCCGCTTTCCAGACCGGTGAGACCGAGATGGACGGCGTCTACGCCATTGGTGACATCGTGCGCGGTGCCTCTTTGGTGGTCTGGGCGATCCGCGACGGTCGCGATTGCGCAGATGCGATTATCGACCGGTTCAACACCAAAGCGGCTATCGCCGCTGAGTAATCCAACGCCCAGCGACAGGAGGGTTTGATGCCCGAATTGCAAGGCCAATGCATGTGCGGCGCGGTCACCGTGACCGCCACTCCGGCGAAAGACTCGCTGGGTGCATGTCATTGCGATCAATGCCGTCGCTGGACCAGTTCGATGCTGGTGTCATTTCAGGCCGAGGAAGGGTATGCCGCGCTTGGCCCGGTCAAAACCTTCACCTCGTCGGACTGGGCGGAACGAGCGTTTTGCTCGGAATGTGGGTCGGCCCTTTGGTATCGGATCACGCTGCCCGGTGAGATGCACGGACACACACAAATGGCAGCTGGCCTGTTCGAAGATACGGGCCATCCGCTGGACCATGAACTTTATATCGACAAAAAGCCCGATGGGTATGCGTTCGCAGGCGAGCGCAAGCAAATGACCAAGACGCAAGTCGAGGCCATGTTTGCCCAGCCGGAAGAAGGAGACAGCCAATGACCAAATTTGATGCCGATTGGGTGCGGGCCGAGGAAGCCAAGCGCGAATGGATGGCGAAAAACGGTCTCTATTCCGAGGAAGAAGAGCATTCGTCGTGCGGTGTGGGGCTTGTTGTATCCGTTGACGGTAAGCCGTCGCGCAAAGTTGTGGATGCCGGGATCGACGCGCTGAAGGCAATCTGGCACCGTGGCGCGGTGGACGCAGATGGCAAGACCGGCGATGGCGCTGGCATCCACGTGCAAATCCCGGTGCCCTTCTTCTATGACCAGATCCGCCGTACCGGCCACGAGCCCAATTTGGACGAGCTGATCGCGGTTGGTCAGGTGTTCCTGCCGCGCACCGATTTCGGGGCGCAGGAAAGCTGCCGAACCATCGTGGAAACCGAAGTTCTGCGGATGGGCTACTACATCTATGGTTGGCGTCATGTGCCGGTCGATGTGACCTGCCTGGGCGACAAGGCCAACGCCACCCGGCCAGAGATCGAACAGATTCTGATCTCAAACTCCAAGGGCGTAGACGAAGAGACGTTTGAGCGTGAGCTGTACGTCATCCGCCGCCGCATCGAAAAGGCTGCAGCAGCGGCCGGGATATCCGGGCTCTATCTGGCGTCGCTGTCGTGTCGTTCGATCATCTACAAGGGCATGATGCTGGCTGAGCAGGTCGCCGTCTTCTATCCCGACCTGATGGATGAACGCTTTGAATCGGCGTTTGCGATCTATCACCAGCGCTATTCGACCAACACCTTCCCGCAATGGTGGCTGGCACAGCCGTTCCGCATGTTGGCCCATAACGGTGAGATCAACACGCTGAAGGGCAACATCAACTGGATGAAAAGCCACGAGATCCGCATGGCCAGCGGCACCTTTGGGGATTATGCCGAAGATATTAAGCCGATCATCGCAGGCGGATCCTCGGATTCTGCTGCATTAGACTCGGTATTCGAGGTTCTGGTGCGCGCGGGCCGTTCGGCTCCGATGGCGAAAACCATGCTGGTGCCGGAAAGCTGGTCCAAGCAGGCGGTTGAACTGCCGCAGGCGTGGCGCGACATGTACTCCTACTGCAACTCGGTGATGGAGCCGTGGGACGGTCCTGCCGCTTTGGCCATGACCGACGGCCGCTGGGTCTGTGCCGGTCTGGACCGCAACGGCCTGCGCCCGATGCGCTATGTGGTGACAGGCGATGGTCTGGTTATCGCGGGTTCCGAGGCCGGAATGGTGCCGATTGATGAGGCGTCTGTGACCGAAAAAGGCGCGCTTGGCCCGGGTCAAATGCTGGCCGTCGATATGAAGCGTGGCAAGCTGTATCGCGATAAGCAAATCAAGGACAAACTGGCGCGCGCACTGCCGTTCGGTGAGTGGGTTGGCAAGATCAACGATCTGGACGTGACGCTGGCTGGCGTGACCGAAACGCCGAAATTCACCGGTGAAGAACTGCGCAAACGTCAGATCGCTGCAGGTTATTCGGTGGAAGAGCTTGAACAAATCCTGGCGCCGATGGCCGAGGATGGCAAAGAGGCGCTGGCATCGATGGGGGATGACACTCCATCTGCGGTTTTGTCCAAGCAATACCGCCCGCTCAGCCATTTCTTCCGCCAGAACTTCAGTCAGGTGACCAACCCGCCGATCGACAGCTTGCGCGAATACCGTGTGATGTCGCTGAAAACACGGTTCGGAAACCTCAAGAACGTGTTGGATGAAGACAGCAGCCAGACCGAGATCATCGTGCTGGAAAGCCCCTTTGTCGGAAACACGCAGTGGGACAAACTGGTTGAGAACTTCAACTCTCCGTTGGCTGAAATCGACTGTAGTTTTGAGCCCGGTCGCGGTGCGCTGAGCGCCGCTTTGGCCCGTGTTAGAGCCGAAGCGGAAGAGGCCGTGCGCTCGGGTGCGGGGCATCTGGTCCTGTCCGACATGAACTCGGGCCCGGGTCGTGTGGCGATGCCGATGATCCTTGCAACAAGCGCGGTGCACTCGCATCTGACCCGTCAGGGGCTGCGGACGTTCTGTTCGCTGAATGTGCGTTCGGCGGAATGTGTTGATCCGCATTACTTTGCTGTGCTGATCGGTTGTGGTGCGACTGTTGTTAACGCCTATCTGGCCGAAGATTCACTGGCCGATCGTATTGATCGTGGGCTGTTGGACGGCACCCTGACCGAAAACGTGGCGCGCTATCGCGAAGCCATCGACCAGGGCCTGCTGAAGATCATGGCCAAGATGGGGATTTCGGTGATTTCCTCGTATCGCGGTGGTCTGAACTTTGAAGCCGTTGGCCTCAGCCGTGCCATGGTGGCTGAGTACTTCCCGGGTATGACCAGTCGGATTTCCGGTATCGGCGTCACCGGTATCCAGACCAAGGTCGAAGAAATTCACGCCAAGGGTTGGGATAGCGGTCTGGACGTGCTGCCCATCGGTGGTTTCTACAAAGCGCGTAAAGCGGGTGAGACCCACGCGTGGGAAGCAACCTCGATGCATATGATGCAGATGGCCTGTAACCGTGCGTCCTATGAGCTGTGGAAGCAGTATTCGGCCAAGATGCAGTCGAACCCGCCGATCCACCTGCGCGATCTGATGGATTTTAAACCGCTGGGCAAACCGGTGCCGATTGAAGAGGTCGAGTCGATCACCTCGATCCGCAAACGCTTTGTCACGCCGGGCATGTCGCTGGGCGCGCTGTCGCCCGAGGCGCACAAGACGCTGAACGTGGCGATGAACCGGATCGGTGCCAAGTCCGACTCGGGCGAAGGGGGTGAAGACCCCGCACACTTCGTGCCGGAACCGAATGGTGACAACCCGTCGGCCAAGATCAAACAGGTGGCCTCGGGCCGGTTCGGTGTGACTGCCGAATACCTGAACCAGTGTGAAGAACTGGAGATCAAGGTCGCCCAGGGCGCAAAACCCGGCGAGGGTGGCCAGCTACCGGGCATGAAGGTCACCGACCTGATCGCGCGTCTGCGTCACTCGACTAAAGGTGTGACCCTGATCTCACCGCCGCCGCACCACGACATCTACTCGATCGAGGATCTGGCGCAGCTGATCTATGACCTCAAGCAGATCAACCCGCGCTGTAAGGTGACAGTGAAACTGGTGGCGTCCTCGGGCGTTGGCACGATTGCTGCCGGTGTGGCCAAGGCGAAAGCGGATATTATCCTTATTTCGGGTCACAATGGCGGTACGGGCGCATCGCCCGCAACCTCGATCAAATATGCCGGTCTTCCGTGGGAGATGGGCCTGACCGAGGCGCATCAGGTTCTGGCGATGAACAACTTGCGCGACCGCGTGACCCTGCGGACCGATGGTGGCCTGCGCACTGGGCGCGACATTGTCATGGCCGCGATGATGGGGGCCGAGGAATATGGCATCGGCACCGCCGCCCTGATCGCGATGGGCTGTATCATGGTGCGCCAATGCCAGTCGAACACCTGCCCGGTTGGTGTGTGCACGCAGGACGAGAGCCTGCGCGCCAAGTTCACCGGCAATGCGGACAAGGTCGTCAACCTGATCACCTTCTACGCGCAAGAAGTACGCGAGTTGCTGGCCAGCCTCGGTGCGCGTTCGATTGATGAGATCATCGGACGGGCCGACCTGCTGGCGCAGGTCAGCCGTGGGTCTGCGCATCTGGATGATCTGGACCTCAACCCGCTGCTGATCACTGTCGATGGTGCCCATGACATCGTCTACAACCGCGACAAGGACCGCAACGCGGTGCCGGATACGCTGGACGCCGAGATTGTCCGCGATGCAGCGCGGTTCCTGAAAGACGGCGAAAAGATGCAGCTGTCCTATGCGATCCAGAACACGCATCGGACCGTTGGAACGCGCGTCTCCAGCCACATCGTGCAGAACTTCGGCATGCGGAACACGTTCCAGTCCGACCACCTGCATGTGAAGCTGCAAGGTTCCGCCGGTCAGTCGCTGGGCGCCTTTGCTGCACCGGGTCTGAAACTGGAAGTGTCGGGCGATGCCAACGACTATGTGGGCAAGGGTTTGTCGGGCGGAATGATCGTCGTGCGCCCGCCGCAGGTCAGCCCGCTGAAGGCGGATGACAACACCATCATCGGCAACACGGTTCTTTACGGGGCCACCGACGGCCACCTGTTCGCGGCGGGCCGTGCGGGTGAACGCTTCGCGGTGCGGAACTCGGGCGCCAAGGTGGTGATTGAAGGCTGTGGTTCAAACGGCTGTGAATACATGACCGGCGGTGTTGCGGTGATCCTGGGCGACATCGGTGCCAACTTTGGCGCGGGTATGACGGGCGGTATGGCCTATCTGTACGACCCCGAAGGCAAGGCCGAAAAGCTGATGAACATGGAAACGCTGGTGACCTGCCCGGTAACCGTCGACCATTGGGAAGAGCAGTTGAAATCAATGATCGAAACCCATCAGGCCGAGACCTTCAGCCGCAAGGCCGCAGATATTCTGCAGCATTGGGATGTTGAGAAAGCCAACTTCCTGCAGGTCTGCCCGAAAGAGATGCTGAATAAGCTCGGCCATCCTCTGACCAACGAGGTCACAGCGGTTCCGGCCGAATAAACAGGCCGGCAGACCCAAAACACAGAAACCCGCGTGTCACCTGAAACACGCGGGTTTCTTAATTTTTTCGGCAATTCTTCGATTTTATTGCGTTTTTGCGCTGTTCGCGCCTAGCTGTGGTCACAGTTTCTTCGGGTTTCGCAGCCAAACTGCGGCCAAATGTAATGAGTAGGCAGGAGCAGGCGCATGCCAACGACTTATACAGATCAGTTCTTTCTGCTGGACCCAGCAAACCCGGGTGCAAATGGCACAGCGGTCGGATCGACTCTGACGGTACAGAAATTCGACATTGTCGATCAGAATGACAACGGCTTGATCAACCGCTTGAGCAATGACTCGGTGGATGGCGTCGACATCACCGCATCGTATTTTGATGACATGGTGACGATACAATTGTCGGACGGCAGTACGGTCACCTATACCGGCGTAACCTTCTATCTGGCCGATGGGCGTGAAGTATTTACGCCCACCGATGACAAAGTTCTGCAGGAGGGGACTTTTGTAAGCTCGTCCATTACCGATACCAGCGACAATTTCGGAGACCCGAATGGGTTTGGATCGGTCAATGTCGCCGGTGGCGATCTTGGTCCGCCCTGCTTTACGCCGGGAACCTTGATCGACACGCCGGATGGGCCAAAGTTGGTTGAGGATTTGAAAGTCGGGGATTTGATCACCACAGCCGACCATGGGCCGCAGCCCTTGTTGTGGGTGGGTCGCACTAAGGTGGATGCGGAAGGTAGGTTGGCTCCGGTTCGGTTTGATGCTGGTTTGTTAGGGCTGGACCGTCCTCTGACCGTTTCGCCGCAACACCGGATGCTGGTTGCCGACTGGCGGGCACCCTACCTATTCGGCCACTCCGAGGTGCTGATCGCGGCGCATTGTCTGGTCAATGGGGATACGGTCACACGCGTCGAAGGTGGCGAAATTGAATATATTCACTTGCTGTTCGCTCAACATGAGATCGTCATCGCCAACGGCGCAAAAAGCGAAAGCTATTACCCCGGACACGCTGTGACCCAGGCGGATCGGGACACACAGGCCGAAGTATTGCGCCTGTTCCCGGAACTGTGCATCCGCAATCCGGTCATGCCGGAAACCGCGCGCCCTGTCGTTCGGCCGCGCGAGGCGCGCGCGTTGGCGATTTAAACCGTTCCCAACCCTCGCGTCGCGTCGTATAGCAACAGCATGGCAAAAAAAGCAGCGCGCAAGTCGAGCAGTAAGAAAAGCAAAGCGTCGAAGGCAACAAAGCAAACATCCTCACGGATTCGCCGTTGGGTGACTCGCGCCGCATTGGGTGTGGTTGCTTTTGTTGTCGGTCTGGTGATGCTTTATTCGGTGGTCAATCCGCCAGTGACGCATACGATCTGGTCCGAATGGCGTCGGTTGGGCAAGGTTGAACGTGACTGGGTGCCGATTGAGGAGATTACACCAATCATGGCGCGTTCGGTCGTGGCGGCCGAGGATGCCAATTTCTGCCTGCATTGGGGGTTTGACGTCGAAGCCATCAGGGACGCGCTTGAGGATGGCGGCTCACGCGGGGCATCCACCATCACCCAGCAAGTCGTGAAGAATGTGTTCCTGTGGCAAGGCCGCAGCTGGGTGCGTAAGGCGCTTGAAACCTCGATCACGCCGGTTGTTGAGATTTTTTGGAGCAAGCAGCGCATTCTTGAGGTCTATCTGAACGTGGCTGAAACCGGACAGGGTGTGTTTGGTGTCGAAGCGGCCGCTCAGCGCAACTTTAATGTCAGTGCGGCGCAGCTGAGCCCTGTGCAGGCCGCGCGGATCGCGGCAATCCTGC
Organism: Ruegeria sp. AA6; assembly: GCF_056542865.1. NCBI lineage: Bacteria > Pseudomonadati > Pseudomonadota > Alphaproteobacteria > Rhodobacterales > Roseobacteraceae > Ruegeria > Ruegeria sp. AA6. The sequence goes on along the minus strand of NZ_JBQGAN010000034.1, from coordinate 22,736 downwards.
CGTCGCCCCGCAACCGCTCGGTCACGGACCCCTCGGTGCGCACCCGCAGGCGGGCTGCGTCGATCCTGGACGGGGCGGCCACCATCCGCGCAGATGGTCGCGCGGATTGTTTCGAGGATTGAAACTCATCGCCCCTCAAGGCTAAAGCTGGTGGGGTATTCACTGGTTCGATTGGAAGCCCATGGCGCGTCTGTTTCACGTTCCCCTGTCCCCGTATTGCCGCAAGGTTCGCCTGTCTTTGGCGGAAAAAAAGATCGAGGTTGAACTGGTCGAGGAGAAATACTGGGAGAAAGACCCGGATTTCCTGCGCCGTAACCCCGCCGGGAAAGTGCCGGTCTTGCGACTGGACGGAAAGGTGATGTCGGAAAGCGCCGCGATTTGCGAGTATATCGAGGAAACGCGCCCGGAACCTCCGCTCATGCCTAAGAAGCCTGAAGCGCGCTATGAAGTGCGGCGCCTGGTGGGGTGGTTTGATGACAAATTCCACAACGAGGTTACGTCGAAACTGCTGTATGAGCGGGTGAACAAGAAGGTCACCGGAGAGGGTTACCCAGACAGCAAGAACGTCAAGGAAGGCGCGCGTGCGATCAAGTACCATCTGGATTACATGACATGGCTGCTGGATCACCGCCGCTGGTTGGCAGGGGACCAGATGACGCTGGCTGATTTCGCCGCTGCGGCGCATTTGTCTGCGCTGGATTATATCTCGGATGTGGATTGGAACCGATCTGCGGCGGTCAAGGACTGGTACGCCAAGATCAAATCTCGCCCAGCGTTCCGATCAATACTGGCGGATCAGGTGCCGGGATTCCGGCCGCCGCCTCATTACGCCGATCTGGATTTCTGATAGGGTGGCAAAGGGGGCTGTCTGCCCCCTCTTGGCCCGATGGGCCAATTCACCCCCGAAGGTATTTTTAGCCAGATGAAGAGCGGATCGGGTTTAAAAGATAAGATAGTGGCGCAGGCGCTGAGCGAAGGCTTTGTGTCTTGTCGTCTATGTCGGCCTTGGGATGTGCCCGAAGTTCCCGCCCGGTTGGATGCATTTTTGCAGGCCGGGTACCATGGGCAGATGGGATGGATGGCTGAGCGCACGCACTGGCGGAGTAACCCGGCGGCGCTGTGGCCCGAGGCTAAGTCTGTGATCATGCTGGCCGAGAGCTACACGCCAGACCATGATCCAACCGAAGTGCTGAACCACCCGGACAAGGCGGCGATCTCTGTTTATGCCCAGAACAAGGATTATCACGATCTGGTCAAGAAACGGCTCAAGCGGTTGGCGCGTTGGTTGATTGCCGAGGGCGGGGGTGAAGTGAAGGTGTTTGTCGACACTGCGCCGGTGCCAGAGAAGGCTTTGGGTCATGCTGCGGGGTTGGGGTGGCAGGGCAAGCACACTAATTTGGTCAGCCGTGATTGGGGAAATTGGGCTTTCATAGGCTCTGTTTTCACCACTTTGGACCTACCTGTGGATGTGGCCGAGATGGATCATTGCGGATCGTGCCGGGCTTGTCTGGATTCATGCCCGACGGATGCCTTTCCCGCGCCATACCAGTTGGATGCGCGGCGGTGCATTTCTTATTTGACCATTGAACACAAAGGGCCGGTGGACGAAGAGTTGCGCGCCAAGCTGGGCAACAGGATTTATGGCTGTGACGATTGTTTGGCAGCCTGCCCCTGGAACAAGTTTGCTGTCGCGGCGAGCGATAATCGTTATGCCGCACGCGAAGAGTTGAAGGCCCCACCCTTGGCGGACCTCGCCGTACTGGATGACGCGGCTTTTCGGGCCAAGTTTTCCGGATCTCCGATAAAGCGGATCGGGCGTGACCGGTTTGTGCGCAACGTGCTCTATGCCATCGGAAACTCGGGCAGGGCAGAACTTCGGGCAGTGGCGCGGGGTTTGGTCGACGATCCTGACGCAACTGTGGCCGATGCCGCGCGCTGGGCGGTGCAACGACTGCAATAAGTGCCGCAAACAGGCTGGACGTGTCGGTCCAAACCGCTAAACCCATCCGCAGCGAACAGGAAGGAGAACCCGATGGCTCTGGCTTTGGGGGTGGATACAGGCGGAACCTATACGGATGCGGTGCTGATCCGGGATGAGAAAGAGGTGATCGCCTCGGCCAAATCCCTGACGACGCGCGCCGATCTGGCAATCGGTGTGGGCAAGGCAATTCAAGCGGTTCTGGATGAGGCGCAAATTGCGTCGAACCAAGTTTCGATGGCGTCCTTGTCGACCACTTTGGCTACAAATGCGCTGGTTGAAGGGCAGGGCGGGCGCGTGGCGCTGATCTATATTGGGTTTAAAGACAACGATCTGGATAAGCACGGGTTGCGGGACGCGTTGAAGGGTGATCCGGCTCTGGTCATCTCGGGGGGGCACACCCATGCAGGGGGCGAAGCCGCGCCGTTGGATGTGAGCGCGCTTGAAGCTTTTTTAGACTCTTATAAAGGCATATCCGGTTTTGCGGTGGCTGCTCAATTTGCCACACGGAACCCGGCGCATGAGTTGGAGGCGGAGCGGATCATTTCGGAAAAGACTGGCGCTCCGGTGACATGCTCGCATCATTTGTCAGCCAAGCTGAATGGGCCGAAACGAGCGGTGACGGCTGTCTTGAATGCCCGGCTTATCGGCATGATCGACCGGCTGATCGGACGGGCGCAGGATCGGTTGCTGGAACTTGGCATTTCCGCGCCGATGATGGTTGTACGCGGTGACGGCGCGCTGATGAGCGCCGAGCAGGCGCGGGAACGGCCGATTGAAACAATCCTCAGCGGACCTGCGGCCTCGATCGTTGGGGCCAGTTGGCTGACTGGGACTGAGAACGCTTTGGTTTCAGACATTGGTGGAACTACGACAGATGTAGCGCTGATCCGCGATGGCAAACCCGCGATTGATCCGGCGGGTGCGCGGGTCGGTGGGTTTCGAACCATGGTCGAGGCCGTTGCGATGCGAACCCACGGGTTGGGCGGCGACAGTCAGGTGCACGTGGTCACCGAAGGCTTGGGCGGTGGCGTGTTTCTTGGGCCAAGACGGGTTTTGCCAGTGTCGCTGATCGCGTCTGAGGCGCCAGAAGTCGTGCATGCGGTTCTCGACGCTCAACTTCGGGCCACGACGGTCGGGGAACACGATACGCGGTTTGCTCGTCGCGTTCCCGGTATTCACGCAGAGGGGTTGGGTGCGCGCGAGGACGCTCTGCTGGAGCGACTAGGGGACAAGGTTCTGCCACTGAGCGACCTGCTGCGCACCCGGATGGAAAACGGGGCGCTGACTCGGCTGGTGGATCGTGGGATTGTTCAGGTCTCGGGCGTGACACCATCGGATGCCAGTCACGCGCTGGGCCGATTGGATGCCTGGGATGTGGAAGCTGCGCAAAAAGCGTTGGAACTGGTGGCGCGTAAACGGGTTGGAACGGGCGACAGATTGGCCTCGGGGCCGAAAGAATTGGCGCAAGTCATTGTCGATCAGTTGACGGAACAGACTGCTTTGACCTTGTTAGAGACTGCTTTTGCGGAAGAAGCAGAGGATTTTGACGTGCCGCCCGCTGACCTGGCCCGGCATGTGTTGACGCAAAAAGGGCTGTCGCGCCATCGTGGTTTACTGGCGTTGGATGCGGCTTTGAATGTGGATGTGGTGGGCTTGGGTGCCTCTGCACCCAGCTATTATCCGGCGGTTGGGGAACGGTTGCATGCCCGCATGGTGCTGCCGGAACATGCGGGCGTGGCCAACGCCATCGGTGCAGTGGTGGGGCGGTTGACCCTGCGCCGGTCGGGTACGGTCACCTCTCCGTCCGAGGGACGTTTTCGTGTGCATCTGGAGGACGGTCCGCAGGATTTCACTGAATCCGACGAAGCGCTGGCGCTGTTGGAGTCCGTTCTGCGGACCGAGGCCGAAGGCGCTGTGCGGCAGGCCGGGGCTGCGGACATCCGGGTTGTCGTCGACCGGGATATCCGCACCGCTCGGGTTGAGGCGCAGGAGGTGTTCGTCGAGGCGATGATCACCGTCGAGGCCAGTGGTCGGCCTCGGGTCGCAGCTGGGTAGCCCCGAAAGGGGCGTCCCCTTTATTCAGCCGCGTCGCGTTTGGGCAGCACCCAATCGGGGCGCGGGAAGTGGCAGGTATATCCGTTGGGAATGCGCTCCAGGTAGTCCTGATGTTCTGGCTCGGCTTGCCAGAAATCACCGACAGGTTCGACCTCGGTCACCACTTTACCGGGCCAAAGGCCGCTGGCGTTCACATCGGCGATCGTGTCCAGTGCGACCTGCTTTTGGTCGTCATCCAGATAGTAGATAGCTGAGCGATAGCTCATGCCGCGGTCATTTCCCTGACGATTCGGCGTGGTCGGGTCGTGGATCTGGAAGAAGAACTCCAATAGCTCGCGGTAGGTGATTTTGGCGGGGTCGTAGAAAATCTCGATCCCTTCGGCATGGGTGCCGTGGTTGCGATAGGTGGCGTTGGGGACGTCACCGCCAGTGTAACCGACGCTGGTGCGGGATACGCCGGGCAGCTTGCGGATCAGATCCTGTATGCCCCAGAAACAGCCTCCGGCCAGAACGGCGCGTTGTTCAGTCATTGGATTTCCTCCACGTGGATCAGGTATTCGCCATAACCTTCGGCCTCCATCTCATCGCGATGGATGAACCGCAAGGCGGCAGAGTTGATGCAATAGCGCAGCCCGCCATGTTCGCGCGGCCCATCGGGGAAGACATGCCCCAGATGGCTGTCGCCGTGTTTCGAGCGGACTTCGGTTCTGATCATACCATGAGTAGAGTCGTGAAACTCCTCCACATGTTCATGGATGATCGGTTTGGTGAAACTGGGCCAGCCACAGCCGGATTCGTATTTGTGGGTCGAGGCAAACAAAGGCTCACCCGAAACGATGTCCACGTAGATGCCCGGCTCTTTGTTATTCAGGTACTTTCCTGTTCCGGGACGCTCGGTTCCGCTGCGCTGCGTGACGTGAAATTCTTCGGGGGACAGGGCGGCGACGGCCTCGGGGGATTTGGTGTATCGGGTCATGGCTCCTCCGGTGTTTTACTTTTGTGCCATAATCTGGGGGTAAGGGCGCAGAAAGCAAACCCCTGTTTCACACTGCACGCGCAGTCGTGCAGAGTGATCTGATGGCGGGTTTTAAGCGTAATGGAGGCAAGATGGGAGGCTGTGCGATGATCAGAATGCTTGTACTGACGATGTTGATTTTGTTGGGTCGTACTGTGCAGGCGGCCCCAATGAGTGGTGAATTTGCCTCGATCGACGGTGGCACCCTGTCGATCGAAGACTGGCGGGGCCAGCCTGTTCTGGTCGTCAATACAGCGTCGCAGTGTGGCTTTACCGGGCAATATTCGGCTCTACAAAAGGTGTTTGAGGCTTATTCTGATCGCGGGCTGGTGGTGTTGGCCGTGCCGTCAGATTCCTTTAATCAGGAATTGAGCTCGGCCGAAGAGGTGAAAGAGTTCTGTGAGTTGAACTATGACCTGACCCTGCCCATGACCGATATTACGCCTGTCAAAGGTGCCGACGCGCATCCGTTCTTCAAAGCAGTTGCCGCACAGACCGGGTTTATTCCCCGCTGGAATTTCAACAAGATTTTGCTGGATACCAATGGGGCGGTGGTCGCCACCTATGGTGCGAATGTGAAACCGGATTCGCCCAAACTGCTGCGTCAGGTCGAAAGTTTGCTACCCTGAGCAGGCTGCCGCGCCAGCTGCACCGCCAGAATGCCAAGTGTTGTAATGCCGACTCCGACCAGATCCAGTGGGCCGAGTTTCTCACCCAGAAGGATCGCAGCGACAGTGACGCCAAAGACCGGGTTCAGGAAATGGAACGTTGCGGCGCGGGTGGCTCCGATCCGGTCCAGCAGAAGAACCCAGATCAGTGTGGCAAGCAGGCCGGGGAACAAGGTCGTATAAGTGAATGCCAGCACCAGAGGTACTGTGACGTGGATGTAAATCGTTTCGAACAGCGGGGCGGCCACGAACAGAACGGCAGAGCCCACCAGCATCTGCAAGCCGACCACCATCATGAAATTCCCACCCGAGGTTGCCCCGCGTATCGTCAGCGTGGCAAAGGTCAGCGCCAGCGCGCCGATGCAGCACAAGGTCACTCCAAACAGATCGACGCCGCCCACGATGCGGGTGCTCATGATCAGGGCGACACCGGCGAACCCTGCGAACAGGCCCAGGACCGCAACAGGGCGCAGTTTTTCCCCCAGAAACAACCACCCCGCCAAGGCCACTAGCAGGGGCATAGTCGAGGCTATGATCGCAGCCAAAGATGCTTCGACCGTTTGCATCGCATAGAAGTTCAGACCCAAATATAGGGCATTCTGACAAATTCCGAACAGGATCGTCGCACGCCATTGAGTGCGGGTCAGGCGCCAGCTTTGGCCCATAGCGCGGGCAATGGCGACGCCCAGACAGCCCGAAATCAGAAACCGTAAAGCCAATGAAAACAGCGGGGACGCATCCGCGACGATGATCCGCGCCGAAGTAAAGGCAGAAGACCAAATAAAGGCAAAAACCAGCCCCATGGCGATCGCGCGATAATCCATTGGGCCTCCCGTCACATCGCTGGGACTGTTCCCGATTTTCCTTTGGGCCGCAAGCATTCCTCGCCAAAAAAGCCACACCTGCTGGGCAAGAGCGACTCTTGTTACGTTTTTATTGATTGACTGGCCAATTAAAGATACTGGCCGGGAAATCTGAGCAATAAAGATATGGGAGGTGTGTTAAGTGTTGCTGGAGTACATCCTGTCATTTGGCGTCCTTTTGGCCCTTGGCCTGGTCGCCTTCTTCGTCGTGAAATGGTGGAATTTGCGCTGCGTTGGCGTGACGCCAGTGCACCTGTTCACGTTCATCGCGATCCTGTTCACATCCGGTTTGGATGTCGGCCTGATTATGTTCCCGCTGACCGAGTTCGGCGGCTACGCAGAAGACGCAGCATACGCCTTTGCTAACCCGTTGGCGATCGAGTTCGGGTTCTGGGGTTTCCTGATCTGGGCGTTCTACTTCCTGACAGCGTTCTATTTTTGCGTGATCGAGCCGCGCGTAAAGTTCTTTGAAATCCCATTGGTCAAGTTGATCAATAACGTGGTCATCATCGGCACCTGCGCCTTCACCGCCAGCCTGTTCCTGATCTACCTGCCGGGCTACCTGCCCGAGGTTGGAGACGGTGAATCCGTAGTCACCACTTTCTACATCATCGTGTTCGTGGTCATTCTGGCGGCAGCCTATTCCTCGACAGACCTTAAATACGTGCGTATCTTGTCGGTGGGCTCGACCTTCCTGTTTCTGGCGCTGATTATCGGCATGTGGGTTGCGGCAGGCATGGGCTTTAGCGGCTTTGCAGAAACCGGCAGCAACATCGGCGCATATTTTGCAAACATCCACAAATTCGTGTTGCCGCTGACCGACTACCACGCTTTCTACCTGTTCTGGTGGTTCGCATGGTCGATAATGATCGGCCAGTTCACCTCGCGCTTTGTTGGTGGCCTGACCACATGGCAGCTGCTGGCGGCACTGCTGATCTTCCCATCGATCCCGTTGGGTATCTGGTTCACCGTTTTATACTACTACCATCTGAACGGTATCAGCACTGCAGGCATCACCAACATCGCGATGGTGATCGTGGGCGTGACCTTCGTGATCAACTCGCTGGACTCGCTTATTAGACTCTACACCGACAACCTGAACATGACGGTCGAACGGTTTGGCAAAGCGGTCTACGTAGCTGGAAACGTCGTACTGTTGTTCGTCCTGACCCTGTTGTTCCAAAGCCAGTGGCTGCAAATTCAGTGGATCGGGGCTGTGGTCGTTGGACTGTACCTCGCTTGTGTAATCTATATCCTGATCATCAAGCGCAAGGAGGTTCTGAGCATTGATGGGATGCCAGAAGACCGAGATCTGGACTTCCGCAAGGTAGAGGCGGTTCACTGATTCTAAATGTGGACATTCAATAAATCGGGCGCCACACGTGGCGCCCTTTTTTGTTGGTTCTGTGAATCTCAGTCTCGCATCAGCTGAAGTGAAAACACTCTGGTGCTTCCAAAGTGTCACCAGACTGCCACTGTTAATTTATCGTAAACGGGCTGTTACTCAGCCATTTAGGTGGATCATTTATTATTACGCTAAAAGAATATGCCCCTTTGCCGGATCGGCACGCAGGGTACGGAGAGACGTGCGGAAACAAAAAACTAGGCAAACCAAACCAAAGCTTCTTCACAAATGTGTCGAGCTAACAGTTTAAAGGACATGGATAATGAAGCCTACAAAAGCACCAAACCCTTCGCAAAATGCCATCGACAAGCTTGCTGAGCTTGAATTTGAATTCCCTGAAATTGATATCCCAAACGACGGTGGTCCATCGGAATTGCCCGTTGCGGCACCTGAGCCGGATGCACCGACGTTTCCAGAACTTACATTGCCTGACACCGCGATGGCAGAAGTCGAAATCCCGGCCGCCCAACTGCCTTGGGATATCTTTGATCTGGGCTGACCACATGAGAATTGCAGGCGGCCCGGCTGATTGTCCCGTCGATCCCGCTGGGTAACTGGTTTACCGTCCTCTACTACTACCATCTTAACGGCATCAGCACCGCAGGCATCACCAACATCGCAAGGGTGATCGTGGCTTGGTCTACGCGATCAACTCTCTGGACTCGCTGAGCCGCCTGTACACCGACAACCTGAACATGACGGTCGAGCGCCTGGGCAAATTGGTCTACATCCTGATCACCAAGCGCAGAGAGGTGCTGAGCATCGACTCGATGCCCGAAGACCACGATCTGGACTTCCGCAAGATTGAAACGGTTCACTGATTAACCTTGGTAGTAAAACAAAAAGGGCGCCGAGGCGCCCGTTTTCCATTGTAAAGGATTCTATTCAAGTAGTGTCAGCTATGCGGACATAGCTGCCATTCGCCCTTTCCCAATATCCTCTTTGTGTCGCAGTCTTGCGCGTGACGTCCACTTGACGACACGACCCCTATCAAACGATCATCTCCGAACTGTCATGTGGTACTTCGAGGGAAATCTCATGGAAGTATTCGGAAGTGAAGCACAACGACGCATGTCAACCATGGGCGAGCATCTTTTGCAGCTGTTGGGTGATGACCCTCGGTTTTGTAGCCATGGGCGTGGTATACAGATTGCCAACGAATATAGCGGGGCGTTGGATGATGCCGTCGCAATGGCCCGAATTCTTGGCATCACGGCGATAGAAAGCATACCGCGTGCGGAGGTTGCGACGGCGCGCGAACGAATTGAAAGCGAGGGTTTAAAGACCGACACGATTGCTTGCTATCTTGGCGGTCTGAACTGCGTCGAAGCCGCTCGGCAAGTGGTCGCAACTCAGGCGTTGCCCGAAGATTTATCCATACGAGTGATTGATCGCAGCTCTCCGCCAGAATGGCTTGAAGCCTTCGCGGACGTCGCGTTGAGCCACGGTGTTTTACCGCCAATAGGTCCGGTGATGCGCGGATTGTCTCGTCCCGGGTTTGCTATGGTCGTCGTTGATAAATCAGGTGCCCCAGTCGCAACTGCGGGCTCAGTTCTGTGTCATCCCTCCAGCAGTCGGCTGCATAGTCGCGCACAATGGGGGCAACTCTCGACCAAACCTGAACGCATGGGCGAGGGCATTGCAAAAGTCTTGGGGGCGATAGCTCTAATTCACTCGCATGAAAAGCTTGGGGCCACAGGGTTCAAGACAGGCATCGCTCCGGGCAACATTCCCTCTGCACGGCTTTGCGAAAGACTTGGCTTGGAGGACAGTGGAAGCGACATAGTCGCGATCATAGACCCTCTCGTATACTCAGAAGATCGGTTAACCAAGTGACCCATCCGGCTGTCTACGGTCGCATTGTGTAATCAGTGTTACCAAGAGCCTGAGTTAGTTCCTTGAAAAAGGTAAAACGGGGTAAACTCTAGTCTCACTTGGGCTCAATGCGGACAATCGGGATCGAACAAAAGAGTTCAAAAGAAAAAGGGCCCCCAAAACGGCGGCCCTCAATCGCTTGTCCAAAAAGGCTGAACTTAGCCGTTCACGCTGTCCTTCAGTGCCTTCGCAATGGTCATCTTGACCACTTTGTCGGCCTCTTTCTTGAACTGCTCACCGGTGGCGGGGTTGCGCACCATGCGCTCGGGGCGCTCGCGGCAGTAGATTTTGCCAACGCCGGGCAGGGTGACAGCGCCGCCGGCGGAAACTTCGCGGGTGATCAGGCCGGTCACGGCCTCCAGCGCGGCGTTCGCGGCTTTCTTGTCGGTTCCCATTTCCTCAGCGAGAGCAGCAACCAGCTGAGTCTTTGTCATAGGCTTTGCCATTTCTTGGTCTCCTTAACGTGCCCGATAGATAGGGCCTCACCGCGTAACTGTAACGGGATATTGTGGCTGAACACAACGAATAGTAGCGTGGAAAACCCTAAAAATAGGGGGATTTCGTTGCTTTTTTGCTTCAGAGGAAGGCCGTTTCGTCAAACGAACGCAATTTCCGGCTGTGCAGACGCTCTAACGGCATGCCGCGCAAGTGTTCCATCGCGCGTATTCCGATCGCCAGATGGCGGCTGACCTGAGTGGTATAGAACGCCGACGCCATACCGGGAAGCTTTAATTCACCGTGCAACGGCTTATCCGAAACACACAGCAAAGTGCCGTAAGGAACCCGGAACCGATAGCCATTCGCAGCGATGGTGGCGCTTTCCATATCCAGTGCAATCGCGCGCGACTGGCTGAGGCGCTGGACCGGACCGGACTGGTCGCGCAGCTCCCAGTTGCGGTTGTCGACCGAGGCGACGGTGCCGGTGCGCATGATCCGTTTCAGCTCATAGCCTTCCAACTCTGTCACCTCTGCCACGGCCTGTTCCAGTGCTACCTGAATTTCGGCCAAAGGCGGGATTGGCACCCAGACCGGCAGGTCATCGTCCAGCACCTTGTCTTCCCGCAGATATGCATGGGCCAGAACGAAATCTCCCAACGCTTGAGTATTCCGCAACCCGGCGCAGTGCCCGACCATCAGCCAGGCATGGGGGCGCAGAACCGCGATATGGTCAGTGGCGGTTTTGGCGTTCGACGGCCCCACGCCAATATTGACCAGGGTGATCCCGGACCCGTCTGCACGTTTCAGGTGATAGGTCGGCATCTGCGGCAGCTTTAGCGGTTGTTCCAGAATCGCGTCGGATTCGGTGATCTGCGCATTTCCTGTTGAGACAAAGCTGGTATAGCCGCTGTTGGGGTCTCCCAGTTGTTCGCGCGCATAGTTTTCAAACTCGGACACGTAGAACTGGTAGTTGGTGAACAACACATGATTCTGGAAATGGCTGGGGTCGGTCGCAGTGTAATGCGACAGGCGCGCCAACGAGTAATCCACACGCTGCGCTGTGAACAATGCCAGCGGTCCGACTTCATCCTCGACGTCATGCACACCATTGACGATGTCGTCATTGGTGGTGGTAAGGTCGGGTACGTCGAACACGTCGCGCAGTGTAAACCCCGCAGCCCCCTGATGCGGAACAACCAGATCGGGGTTGTTCGCCACCGCAAAATGTACCGGGATCGGCGTGTCCGAGGCGCCGATGGTCACAGGTTGGTCGTGGTTTTTGATCAGCAGCGCGATCTGTTGTGTCAGGTAAGAGCGGAACAGATCTGGCCGCGTGACAGTGGTCACGTGGGTGCCGGGTTCGGACACGTGACCAAAGCTGAGCCGGCTGTCGACATGTGCATAGGATGCAGTTTTGATGCGAATCTCCGGGTAATAGGCTCTGTATCGCTCGGTCGGAGCATCGCCGTCCATCGCCTTGGCAAAGCTGTCGCACAGGAATTTTGTCGCTTGATCATAAAGCTGTTCCAGACGGGCAACCGCCGCGGCGGGATCGCTGAATTTTTCGGGCGTAGGAACGTCGGGTGTTCGTATAATGGTCATGCAAGGGGTTCCAGAAGGTCGATCTTTTCAAATGTGCGCACGTCCACCAGCCCAAGGTCGGAAATCCGCAACTCGGGGATCACGACCAAAGCCAGCAAAGAGTGCTGCATATAGGCGTTGTTCAACTGACAGCCACAAGCTAGCATCGCAGACACCATCTGCTCGGCCTTGGCCGCAACCTCGGTTGCGGGGCTGTCAGACATCAGGCCCGCGATGGGCAGTTCAACCAACGCCAGTTCCTCTCCCTCGCGGAAAATGGTGATGCCGCCGCCGACCTCGGCCAGCCGGTTCGCGGCCAGCGCCATCTGCTCGCGGTCGGTGCCCACGACGATCATGTGGTGACTGTCATGCGCCACGGTTGAGGCCATGGCCATTTTGCCCTCATAGCCAAAGCCCGAGACAAAGGCGTTCGTGACCCCTCCGGTCGCGCGATGACGTTCGACCAGAGCGATCTGACAGACATCGCCTTCACCCTCGACCAGACCACCAATGATGGGCAGTTCAGCCTTCAGGGCTTTGGTCGGGGCTTGGTTTTCAACCACGCCGATGACATTGGCCTGCACCCGGTTGGCCCCGGCGGGCGCTTTGATCTCAAAATCCGCCTGCGTCAGTGTTTGGCCCAGATGTACGGTATTGCGGGCAGCATCGGGCCAGTTCAGATGCGGACAATCGACGGTGATCGCGCCATTTTCGGCCACAATGCGCCCACGCGCGATGACTATTTCGATGGGTAACTCGGTGAGGTTCGAGCTGAGGATAACATCCGCCCGCCGCCCCGGCGTGATTGATCCGATCTCGCGCTCCAGCCCGAAATGCGTTGCGGTGTTGATCGTTGCCATCTGCAACGCAACCAGTGGATCGCATCCACAGGCAACAGCATGGCGCACGACCCGGTTCATATGCCCATCATTGACCAAAGTGCCAGAGTGACAATCATCCGTGCACAGAATAAAATTCCTCGGGTCCAGCCCTTTCTCGGTCACTGCGGTGATCTGGCTTTCCACGTCATACCAGGCCGAGCCCAACCGCATCATCGACCGCATCCCCTGCCGTACACGAGCAATAGCGTCTGCCTCGCAGGTCCCTTCGTGATCATCCGCCGGACCGCCCGCAACATATGCCGCGAAATCAGGTCCTAAATCAGGCGAAGCATAGTGTCCGCCCACTGTTTTTCCCGCTCGCTGAGTCGCTGCAATCTCGGCCAGCATCTTCGGATCACCATGAATCACACCGGGAAAATTCATCATCTCGCCCAGCCCGATGATGCCGGGCCAACTCATCGCCTCAGTCACATCCTTTGGGGTGATTTCATAACCCGTGGTCTCAAGCCCCGGTGCTGACGGCGCGCATGATGGCATTTGGGTAAAGATGTTCACCGGCTGCATCAACGCTTCGTCATGCATCATGCGCACGCCGTCCAACCCCAACACGTTGGCGATCTCGTGCGGGTCAGTGAACATTGAAGTGGTGCCATGCGGGATGACAGCGCGGGCGAACTCGGCCGGGGTCAGCATGCCTGATTCGATATGCATATGGGCGTCACACAGGCCAGGTAATATGTATCGCCCCTGCGCCTCGATAACCTGCGTATCCGGGCCGATGCAATGGGATGCGTCCGGACCGACAAACGCAATGCGCCCTGCTGCAATGGCAATGTCATGATTGGGCAGGGTTTCGCGACTGTGCACATTTACCCAGATGCCGCCGCGAATGACCAAATCTGCAGCTTCGCGTCCCGCGGCAACGGCAATCAGTTGAGGGGCGATATCGGGCCAACTTGGGAAGGGTGCGTATTCCATGATTCAACTTTCCCGAATGCAGGCAAAGGTTCAACCCCCGCCGAACAGCTATCATGAAACCGTCACGCAGCGCGTCAGCGCTGCCCGGCCCAACCAGAGGAGAAGCCGCGGAGCGGCATTGACGATGGGCGGGAGCACCCGGTCACGCCAACCGGTCCGCTTCCATCTCGCTCCTGATCCAGTCGGCAAAGGCCAACGCACCCGGAGTTTGTTCGGCCTGTGGTGACAGTAAAAGGTAATAAGCCTCGGGCATCACTGCGCGATGGGAAAAGGGTGCCACCAGTTGACCTTGCATGATCAGTCGCTTCGCAATGGTGTCATGAGTCAAACACAGACCCCCGCCTGCCATCGCAACGGACAGGCTGAACATGTAAGTGGTGGAATAGGTTATTGCCGGGTTTTCCCAGTTTAGAGCCTGATCTTCTGCCCAGTTGGCCCAATTGGACAGAAGGTTCGAGCAATCGAACAGCGGTTGCTGCTGCAGGGTGTCCAACGTCACCTCATAGCCCGGCGCGCAGACCGGGTAATAGTAATCGGTCCGCAGCAGCTCAGTCCGAACCGTATCCGATGGCCTAAGTGAATAGCGGATTTCCACCGCCGCCCCTTCAGCCATTTCCCGTGGCTCCCACAATTCCGTGAAGATGTTCAATTGAACCTCGGGATGCTCTGCCCGGAACTGTGGCAGGCGTGGGGCCAGCCAGTTCACGGCGAATGTAATGTTACTTTGCACCTGAACTGCATTCTGCCGCGCCCCCGTAACGGCCTGTGTGCCGCGAACCAGTGTGTGGAACGCTTCGCGTACCACTGGGAGGTAGGTGATCCCGGCCTCGGTCAGTTCCAAGGCACGCGGTCGGCGTAGAAACAGGGGTTGTCCCAGATATCCTTCCAGTGACTTGATCTGCTGGCTGACCGCGCTTTGGGTCATGTTCAAATCGCGGGCCGCGCCTGTGAACGACAGATGGCGTGCGGCGGCCTCGAACGTGCGCAGCCAGCCCAGCGGAGGAAGCGATTTCTGCATCAGCATAATCCAGCCATTAGCTCGGCTAATGGGATAGTTGCGTTTTTTTCGTTGGTCAAACTTTCGCAGCGCAGGCACGCTTTTTGTAAGCCTCGCCACCAGACCGGAAGCCCACCATGACCGTCACAAACCTGCGTCCCAATATCGACCACTGGGAGGACCGCGTGGATCTTGCCGCCACCTTCCGCTGGACCGAGCGGCTGAACATGCATGAAGCTGTCGCCAACCATTTCAGCCTGGCGGTGAATGAGGATGGCACACAGTTCCTCATGAACCCCAACCAGATGCATTTCGCACGCATCAAAGCGTCGAATCTTTTACTGCTGGATGCCAATGACCCAGATGTGATGTCTTTGCCCGGTGCGCCGGACCCAACCGCTTGGGGGCTGCACGGCTCTATCCACCGGCACTGCAAGCATGCTCGGTGTGTGATGCACGTGCACTCGATCTTTGCCACCGTTCTGGCCTCGTTGGCCGACAGCACCCTGCCGCCGATCGACCAGAACACGGCCACTTTCTACAATCGTTATGTGGTGGACAACGAATTCGGTGGGCTGGCCTTTGAAAGCGAGGGTGAACGGTGTGCGTCGATGTTGTCTGATCCAAAAAAGAAGGTGATGATCATGGGCAACCACGGCGTGCTGGTGATCGGCAGTGATCCGGCTGATACTTTCAACCGGCTTTATTATTTCGAGCGCGCAGCCGAAACCTATATCCGCGCCCTGCAAACAGGTCAGCCCCTGCGCGTGCTGTCTGACGAGATTGCCGAAAAGACCGCGCAGGAACTGGATGACTATCCTGACCAGGCCGAAGCGCATTTGCGTGAAATCAAAACTCTGTTGGATGCCGAAGGCTCTGATTACGCCACCTAGAGGGTATAGCCATGACTGACGCTACTCAGGACCCCGAAGCTGCTCGTTGGCACTATCACCCGGAGGGACCGGTCGATCTGAATCCGCTTTTCACTTGGCCCCCGCGTCCTGCTGCCGTGTTGAAATGGTACAGCGGCGCGTGGTTGCAAATCACGTCGCTCACCCTGTGCATGGCGCTGGCTGTAACGGCTTACGTGTTCTTTTTTCCTTCGTTAGAGACGATGAAAAGCTTTGCACCGGGCTGGATGTTCCGCATCTGGCTGCTGAACATGGTGCCTCAGATCCTGATCGCGGGTGGCCTGCATTGGTGGCTTTACATGCGCAAAGGGCAAGGCATGTACAAGAAATTCGACCGTCGTGACCTGACCCGCAACAACGGCAACTTCACCTTCCGCAATCAAGTCTGGGACAATATCTGGTGGACGCTGGGCAGCGCGATGACGGTCGCGACGGTGTATCAGTGGATCATCTACTGGGCGATGGCGAATGGCTATGTACCCACCGTGACCTGGGCCAGCGCGCCGGTTTGGTGTGTGGTGTGGATGGCCTTCATTCCAATGTGGTCGGGCCTGCATTTCTATTGGGTGCACCGGCTGGAGCATCACCCCAAGCTCTATAAACACGTCCACGCCGTGCATCACCGCAACGTCAATATCGGGCCGTGGTCGGGGATTTCGAACCACTGGTACGAGAACCTGCTGTACTTCACCACCTATTTTATCCACCTGATCGTGCCGTCACACCCGCTGCACCTGCTGTTCCACGCTTATTTCCAGCAAATCAGCCCGGTCCTGTCGCATTCCGGCTTCGAGAAGTTACGCGCCGGTGAGACTGATGCCGCACGGGCCGGGGATTTCTTCCACCAGCTGCATCACCGGTATTTCGAGTGCAACTATGGCACCTCGGAAATTCCTTTCGACAAATGGTTCGGCACCTATCACGACGGTTCCGCCGAGGCGACGACGCGGACCCGCGCGTTCAAGAAACAGATGTATACTTAAAAGTCAGGTCCGTTCGAACAACGCAATCAGCGCTGTGTCGTCTTTATTGGGACCGGCAGCGAGATCGCCATAGATGCGCACTTCGGGCAGGGTCAGGTTTTGAATCTGACCCTGTGCCAGTTTGTGGAGCGTTTCGGCAAAGCCCAGTTTCTCATAGTGTTTCGCGTTGATCGACAGCGCGAACTGCGCACCCGGACGGGCGATGCGCAGCAGTGAGGGCAGAGCCTCGGGTCCCAGATGGCCGTGGGTGAAGGTGCCAGAAGACACGATCCCGGCATAGCTTTCGGGCGTGACCGGAATGCCTTGGTTCAAGTCAGCTTCGATCGCGTCACGGTAAATATCCTTGCGCATGGCCTGATCCAGCATTTCGGGGCTGATATCGGTGGCGTCGATCGGCCCAACGCCTAACCCGGCCAGAACCGCGCCGCACAACCCGGTTCCCGCACCCACATCCAGAACCGGGCCTTGACCACCCGCAGCCACAAAGGCGCGTGCTGTGTGGATGTGCAACTGATAATCCTCGAGCGCGGCAAAGCCCTCGTCGTAATCTCCGGCCCATTCGGCATATAGCTGTTTGTGCCCTTCTGGAGTTTCAAGGGCATAGGCGGCGTGCAGGTTGGGTGTTTTTTCACTCATGCCTAAAAGAAAGGCGCATTGAGGGATTCGAATCAAGTATTCCGGCGCAGATGCTTGCATCCGACGGGAATGCGGATCATCAAAGGCGTCATGACAGGTACTCTCTTTTCATTCGGCCACGGGTATTCGGCGCAAGCCTTGTCCCGGTTGTTGAAACCCAAAGGCTGGAGCATCTGCGGCACCACCCGCGATCCCGCTCAATCTGCTACCATCCGCGCCTCGGGCGCTGATCCGCTGATTTGGCCGGGGCATACGCCAGATCTTGAGGGGGTTACGCATCTGCTGATCTCGACAGCGCCCAAGTCGGATGGCGACCCGGTGCTGGCGGTGTTGCGGGATGAGATCACCGAACGGGCCGCACAGTTCAAGTGGGTTGGGTATTTGTCGACCACGGCTGTTTACGGCGATCATCAGGGTGCATGGGTGGACGAAACCACTCCGGCCACGCCGACCGCTGACCGCGGCAGGTGGCGGGTAAAGGCCGAGCAGCAATGGCTGAATGTCCCCGGACTGCCCACGCACATCTTTCGCCTGGCGGGTATCTATGGGCCGGGACGTGGTCCGTTCTCAAAACTGAAACGCGTGGGGATGCGGCGGATCATCAAGCCGGGGCAGGTATTTTCACGTATTCACGTCGCGGATATCGCGCAGGTTCTGGCCGCGTCGATGGCCGCACCCAACCCCGGTGCCATCTATAATGTCTGCGATGATGAACCCGTGCCGCCGCAGGATGTGATCTCATATGCCGCGGAACTTCAGGGCCTGCCCCTGCCGCCCGCCGTTCCGTTTGACGAGGCTGACCTGACCCCAATGGCCCGAAGTTTCTACAATGAGAACAAGCGGGTCAGGAATGACCGGATCAAGGATGAGCTGGGTGTGCAACTTCTTTACCCCAATTACCGCGTCGGGTTAGAGGCCCTGACGAAAGACACCTGACAACTTACGCGCAGAGGCTTTGATCAGGTCCGCTGCTTTCTCGGCAATCATGATTGTCGGGGCGTTGGTGTTTCCGGAAATCAGCGTCGGCATGACCGAGGCGTCGACAACCCTAAGCCCTTCGATACCACGCACGCGCAATTCCGGGTCAACTACGGCCTTCTCATCCACACCCATCTTACAGGTTCCGACCGGGTGATAGATCGTGTCGGCGCGCGACCGGATATGATGTTCCCAATCGGCGTCGGTTTTGGCGGCGTCGGTGCCAAACATCTCTTTGTGCCGGTATTTCTCAAGCGCCGGGGCCTGAAGGATGCCGCGCATGATGCGCGCGCCTTTGATCATGGTCTTTAGGTCACGGTCATCAGACAGAAAAGCCGGGTCGATGGCGGGGGGCGCAAACGGGTCGTTGCTGTGCAGCCCGACCGTGCCTCGGCTTTCCGGGCGCAATTTGCAGACATGACAGCTGAACCCGTGTCCATAGTGCAGTTTGCGGGCGTGATCGTCGACGATCGAGATGACGAAATGCAGTTGAATGTCGGGGCGGTCCAGATCGGCTGACGTTTTCAGAAACCCCGCCCCCTCGGCAAAAGGCGTGGCCGCCATCGACACACCGTCCTTGCGCCACCGCCACAAGTGGCGCAGCAGATTGACCGAAGCCACCGCACCGATCCCGAAATTGTCAGTATCCTTTGTTTTATAGCACAGAATGAAATCCAGATGGTCCTGCAGGTTTTTGCCGACACCGGGCACATCATGGCGCACGGCAATGCCGTGCCGCTTCAGTTCCTCTCCTGCACCGATCCCGGACAATTGAAGCAGTTGCGGAGACATAAAGGCCCCGGCACAGATCAGCACTTCGCGCCGCGCCTTGACCGTGACGTCAAGACCCTTGGCATTCTTCTTGTAGATCACTCCGGTCGCGCGCTTGCCGTCAAAGGTCAGCTCCTTGGCATGGGCATGAGTGATGACCGTTAGATTTGGTCGATTTATCACCGGAAAGACATAGGCCGCAGCGGCCGAGCAGCGTTCGCCGTTGCGAGCAGGGTCATGAAATTGGGTCACTTGGTAGAGGCCAACCCCTTCATTATCGCCTCGGTTGAAATCAAGGGTGCGGCGGTGCTGCATCTGCTCCGCCGCCTCAATAAAGGCATGGGTGATCGGGCGCGGCTCTTTCTGATGCGAAACCTGTAGGGGACCACTGTCGCCATGCAGGTCATCGGCTCCGTCCTCGTTGTTTTCGGACTTTAAGAAATAAGTCAGGACGCTGTCCCATCCCCAGCCGGTACAGCCCAGATCGGCCCAACCGTTATAGTCCTGCCGTTGCCCGCGAATATAAAGCATCGCGTTGATCGCGCTGGACCCACCCAGCGCCTTGCCGCGTGGCTGATAGCCCCGACGCCCGTTCAGCCCCGGTTGGGGCACCGTCTCCAACGCCCAGTTGTTGATCTTTGGCCGTCCGGGCAACGCGGCCACCACCGCTGCAGGCATTTTGACCAAGAGGCTGTCGCCATGCCCCCCGGCCTCAAGCAGACAAACGCGTGTACCGGGGTCTTCGGTCAGGCGGTTTGCCAGAACCGAGCCAGCAGATCCACCGCCGACAATCACGTAGTCGAATTCCATTCTGCCCCCCTCAGTACCCGGCATTGTGTTGCCGACATTCTCCATAGGTCCGAGAGTGGCGGAGCCGTGGGAAAAAACAATTGGGGCAACCGCAGTGTGACCCAAGGTTATTTGGAAATACGGCGCTTGGAAAAGCGGGCGCGCTGGGCATCCGTTAACAATTCATAATTTTTCCCTATCATAATCATCATTAAACAAAACTTTTTTGCATTGCTTTGATTTGCTACTTCTTGCTGTGACAAGACAGAAGAGTCGCCGATACCCCCTCAGCGACAAAGGCGCGCCGCGTGGCGCGCCTTTGGGGCGGGTAGAAGTGTCATCTACATGTGCTCTTGATCGACCAAGTTTGAACCGCGCGAACCTGCGAATTTAGCCAGGATTGGAGATCGATATGGACGGAAGTGATAACCCCAAAACGGGCGGATGCCCTGTGATGCATGGTGCCGGAACCCGGTCGAACCGGGATTGGTGGCCCAACCAGCTGAACCTGTCGATCCTGCACCAGAACGCGCCTGCGTCGAATCCCATGGATGCAAATTTCGACTATGCCGAAGAGTTTCAGAAGCTGGACTACGATGCGCTGAAGAAAGACCTCTATGCGCTGATGACGGATTCGCAGGATTGGTGGCCAGCGGACTATGGTCACTATGGCGGTCTTTTCATCCGTATGGCCTGGCATAGCGCCGGTACTTACCGGACGGCGGACGGCCGTGGCGGTGCCTCGACCGGCAACCAGCGATTTGCGCCGCTGAACAGCTGGCCGGATAACGGCAACCTCGACAAGGCGCGCCGTCTGTTATGGCCGATCAAGCAGAAATACGGCAACCAGATTTCATGGGCTGACCTGATGATCCTGGCCGGGAACTGTGCCATCGAGTCGATGGGCGGCAAGACCTTTGGCTTTGCCGGTGGCCGCGAAGATATCTGGGCGCCCGAAGAAGACATCTATTGGGGTTCGGAAACCGAGTGGCTCGCGCCGACTGACAACCCGCACAGCCGCTATTCCGGTGAACGTGATCTGGAAAACCCGTTGGCCGCTGTGCAGATGGGTCTGATCTATGTGAACCCTGAAGGTCCCGATGGCGAACCAAACGTTTTGGCTTCGGGCCGCGATATCCGCGACACCTTTGGCCGGATGGCGATGAATGACGAAGAAACCGTTGCTCTGGTTGCTGGTGGCCACACCTTTGGTAAGGCGCATGGTGCCGGTGACCCCGACTTGGTTGGGCCTGACCCCGAAGCGGCCCCTGTCGAAGAGATGGGCTTGGGTTGGATCAACAAGTTTGGATCGGGCAAGGGTGACGACACCACGACCAGCGGAATCGAGGGCGCATGGACCGCGAACCCGATCAAATGGGACAATGGCTATTTCGATCTGCTGTTTGGCTATGACTGGAACCTGACCAAAAGCCCCTCGGGTGCGTATATCTGGGAAC
Source organism: Ruegeria sp. AA6 (assembly GCF_056542865.1). NCBI lineage: Bacteria > Pseudomonadati > Pseudomonadota > Alphaproteobacteria > Rhodobacterales > Roseobacteraceae > Ruegeria > Ruegeria sp. AA6. Next base: position 1,513 of record NZ_JBQGAN010000034.1, on the reverse strand, counting down.
CGATCGGTGTTAAGGAAAAAGACATGGCCCCGGCGGCACATGATCCGTCGAAAAAGGTCAAAACCATGATGACCACCGCCGACATGGCGATGCGCATGGACCCGATCTATGGCCCGATCTCGAAGCGCTTCCATGAGAACCCGGAAGAGTTCGCCGACGCCTTCGCCCGCGCATGGTTCAAGCTGACCCACCGCGACATGGGTCCGCGCGCAGCCTATATCGGCCCGGAGGCTCCGACCGAAGAGCTGATCTGGCAGGACAACGTCCCCGCCGTGGATCACGATCTGATCGACGATGCGGATGTGGCTGACCTGAAGGCCAAGATCGCAGCAGCCGGCCTGTCGGTGTCCGAGCTGGTCTCGACCGCATGGGCCTCGGCCTCGACCTTCCGTGGATCAGACAAACGCGGCGGTGCCAACGGTGCCCGTATCCGTCTTGCGCCGCAGAAAGACTGGGACGTCAACGAGCCGATGAAACTGTCCAAGGCGCTGAACGCGTTGGAGGGCGTTCAGACCGCATTCAATGACGCACAGTCGGGCAACAAGAAGGTGTCTCTGGCCGACGTGATCGTTCTGGCCGGTGCTGTAGGTGTCGAACAGGCCGCCAAGGCCGGCGGTCAGGATGTCGAGGTTCCGTTTAATCCGGGCCGCACCGATGCAACGCAAGAGCAGACAGATGTGGAAAGCTTCTCGGTGATGGAGCCCATCGCCGACGGCTTCCGCAACTACCAAAAGGCTGAGTACACGGTCTCGCCCGAAGAACTGCTGGTCGATCGCGCTCAGTTGCTGAACCTGTCCGCTCCCGAGATGACAGCTCTTGTCGGTGGTCTGCGTGTTCTGGGTGCCAATTTCGGCGACAGCAAGCTCGGTGTGTTCACGGACCGCGTTGGAACACTGAGCAACGACTTCTTCACCAACATTCTGGACATGAGCACCGAATGGAAGCCCTCGGGCAAAGGCGTCTACGAAGGCCGCGACCGTTCCAGCGGTGAGGTCAAGTGGACCGGCACCCGCGTCGATCTGGTCTTTGGTTCGAACTCGCAACTGCGGGCTTTGGCTGAGGTCTATGGTCAGACGGACGCCGAGGGCAAATTCGTCTGCGACTTTGTCTCGGCCTGGAACAAGGTGATGAACGCGGACCGCTTCGATCAGAAGTAATTCCGCGACCATCCCAACGATATGCGCCGCCCGAGGAGACTCGGGCGACGTTTTCCTTGCCCTGACTCTCGGATGCGTACCAAGCATTGGGTACGATTCCGTTGAAAGGCCATCCGATCCCTGGCTTCAAGCTGCGTGCAAATGGGCTTGCAGCGGGATTTCTAAAGCTAAGTTGTTGTTTTCATTAATATGAGAAGGAAATCGCAGAGAAATGTGAAGTTTTTTCAAAATGGGGGTTGCAGGTCCCAGACCTAATCCGTAAATACCCCTTCACCGGCGCTGCTGAGGCGCTCGGGACGCGGCGGAAGCGGCGGGGACGCTCAGGAGAGACTGGGGGCATCTTGGGGAATGAGTTA
>NZ_JBQGAN010000033.1:0-36310 GCF_056542865.1 Ruegeria sp. AA6 | reverse complement strand
GGCTATGCCCGCGCCTGCCTAGCCCAACGAGAGGAAATGTTTCGCCAGAAACATTGACGACGGGCGGGAGCCCCACCGATTTGTTTAAGTATCTATCGACCGAGCAATGAGCTCCTTCATGATCTCATTGGTACCGCCATAGATCATCTGAACCCGCGCATCCGCGTAGAGGCGCGCAATCGGGTACTCCATCATGAACCCGTAGCCTCCGAAAAGCTGAAGGCATTCATGCATGATCTCGTTCTGAACTTCCGAGCCCCAGTATTTCACCATCGAGGCGGTGGCCGCATCCAACGTTCCCGCCTCAAGCCGCGTGATGCAGTCATTGACAAAGCTCCGCAGTAGCTCGGCCTTTGTCTTGCACTCGGCCAGTTTGAAACGGGTGTTCTGGAAATCCATCACCCGCTGACCGAAAGCCTTACGCTCCTGTGTGTACTTAATCGTCTCAGAGATGGCGAAATCAATCGCACCCAACGCTCCGATGCCGATGGTCAGGCGCTCCCACGGCAATTGCTTCATCATCTGATAGAAACCCTGCCCCTCTTCTGCCCCTAGAAGATTTGTCATCGGCACCCTGACGTCCTCAAAGAACAGCTCGGCTGTGTCATTTGCTTTCATGCCCAGTTTCTTGAGGTTACGCCCCTTGCGGAAACCCTCAGCGCCCCCAGTTTCGACCGCAATCAGAGAAACGCCCTTCGAGCCCTGCGTTTTGTCCGTTTTGCAGGCAACGAGGATCAGGTCTGCGGACTGGCCGTTTGTGATGAAAATCTTGGAACCGTTCAGACGGTAAGAGTTCCCGTCCCTCTCTGCGGTCGTGCGAATGGACTGCACGTCCGACCCGGTTCCGGGTTCGGTCATGGCCAGCGCCCCGACCATCTCGCCCGAGGCCAGTTTCGGCAACCATTCCTGCTTTTGATCTTCGCTGCCATAGGCGTTGATGTAGTGGATAACGATGGACTGTATTGCATAACCCCAACCGCAATCCCCGTGCGAAGATTGCGCGTACAATGTGACCGCATCAAAGCCGATCCCGCCGCCGACACCGCCACAGGATTCGGGGATCGCACCTGCCATCAACCCGATATCACCAGCCTTGTGCCACATGTCGCGATCCACGACACCGTTCTCGATCCAGCGGTCGATATTGGGCACCAGTTCATCGTCCATAAACCTGTTCGCCAATTCCGCAAACATTTGGTGCTCTTCCGTCACCCAACTCGCAGTCGAGGTAAACAACGACATACAAGATCCTCCCCTTTGTCCTTGTTGTTCAGGCTAGCGCGGGAGGTTCCGCTTTCCAATCGACCGAAAGAATTACAACGCAACGTCCTTTTGAGCCAAAGCCGTTCAGGTCAGCGCGGCGTCCAACAGAATCTGTGCCGCGGCCTTTGCATTGCGCGCAGGTTCACAGGACTTCAGGAACACCGCTGTCACAATCGCACCTTCTTGAAGCAGCAGAAACTGACAAGCCAATTTTTCCGGCTGGCGAGCCCCCGCCTGACGCGCCAAATCGGTGAAGTGATCCAGCATGATCTGCTTGTGCTCGGCCGATTGCTTGTGGATCGGGTGGTCCTTCTCCTGAAACTCCGCACCGGCCTTGATGAACATGCAACCACGATATTCTTCCTGCCGAAACCATTCGCCCAACGCGTCAAAGCTTGAAAGCAATTGACCGGCGGGCGTATCCGACATCTCGCTGATCCGGCCCAGGAAATCCTTGCGAAAGCTCTCGTCCCTCAATTTCAGGGCGGCCAGGATCAAATCCTCTTTGGTGCGGAAATGCTTGTACATCGAGGTTTTCGAGACACCCGTTTCAACCACCAGCTTGTCCATCCCGGTGGCGTGAAACCCATCTCGGTAAAACACCTGTAAGGCATTGCGGACCAACTCGTCTCGTTTGTTCGGGCGCATTTGTGGGCTCCTGAGTGTACAGATCAGTACATAATAGCCAAAGCGCCGCAGGACAACCACAATGAGACCTTTGGCCAAGTTTCAAAATAAAACTTGCAAAAGTTTACCGATCGGTACACATTGGGATAAAGATGTACCGATCTGTTAACCTTGGAGCGATCAGATGAGACGCCATGCCAGCCTATTCTCCCCTCAATACGTCCCCGTTTTATTAACCCTTGCGTTGATTGCAGCCGCACTGACATGAAGGACCACACCGTGAGCCGCCCGCCTCTGCCTCCGTTCACGCAGGACACAGCCGTGCAAAAGGTTCGAATGGCGGAAAACGCCTGGAACAGCCGCGCTGCAGATGTAGTAACCCCGGCCTATACCGATGACAGCCAATGGCGGAACCGGGCAGAATTCCTTAGTGGTCACAAAGAAATCCACGCCTTTCTGACCCGCAAGTGGAACAAGGAACTGGAGTATCGCCTGATCAAGGAATTATGGGCCTATTGCGACAACCGCATTGCAGTACGCTATGCTTATGAGTGGCGTGATGACAGTGGTCAGTGGTTTCGATCTTACGGCAATGAGAATTGGGAATTTGCCGAAGATGGACGAATGGCCAAACGTCACGCGTCTCTCAATGATCTACCGATATCCGAGGGTGACCGCCTGTTCCATTGGCCGCAAGGCCCCCGCCCCGACGATCACCCCGGATTATCTGATTTGGGGCTCTGAAAGGATACACAATGCCACGCGCCTTTTCCGAACTGACCTTTACGCCTGCGGTCCGGACACATCAGGAACGGATGGGCTCGGCCAAGACCTACGCGAAGTTTATTGAAGGTGGACCGCAACAGGGGCACCAGATCGGCCCAACGGAAAAGGCGTTTATCGAGGCACGCGACGGGTTTTATCAATCCACCGTGTCCGAGACCGGCTGGCCTTATGTACAGTATCGCGGCGGGCCGGTCGGGTTCCTCAAAGTACTGGGACCACAGACCATCGGATACGCCGATTTCACAGGCAACAAACAGTACATCTCGCGTGGGAATCTCGACGGCAATGACCGCATCGCTCTGATTTTGATGGACTATGCCAACCAGCGACGCCTTAAAATATTAGGCCGGGTAGAGTTCACTGAAGGCGAGGCCGCGGCAGCCAGCCTTTACCCCGACGGCGCCGAGGCCCCCACCGAACGCGCTGTCATCATCCGGGTCGCGGCGCTGGACTGGAACTGTCCGCGCCACATCACTCCCCGCTATACCGAGGCCGAACTGCGCCCGCATCTGAACGCTTTGGGACAGCAATTGGCGCAGCTTCAGGCCGAGAACGAGAAATTAAAGCAAGAATTGATAAGATTGACCTGACTGGCGCGCCGGGAAGAAGGAACCCAAGCAATGCAGCGAAATCACTGTCAGTCTATGGCCAGTGGGGGGCCGCAGTTCTGATCTTGGCCCTTACGGTGGCGTTCTTTGCTTCACTCAAATCAATGCGCACATCACCGCCCGTTCCCGACCACACTCTCTTGCTGGACCGGCTTTCGGCAAACTGACGCGCGAAGAAATCGCGGAAGACCCCTTGACCTTCCCGTGACTGGAACCCTCATCTGAAGGGTGAAAGTGACGATAGGATGAGTCGGATGGCCTCACCGCAAACAACCCAGTTGAAGATCAAAGGCATGAGCTGCGCGTCTTGCGTTGGGCGCGTAGAAAAAGCCCTGCGCGATGTGCGGGGCGTGTCCGACGCCTCGGTCAATTTCGCCACTGAAACTGCACAGGTCACGTTTGACGGTCAGGCAAGCGCGCTGACCGACGCACTGACTCGTGCTGGATACCCAGCGGATGTCCGTCAAACGAAGCTGAATATCAGCGGAATGAGTTGTGCCTCTTGCGTATCCAGGATCGAACGGGTGTTGACCGCCGATCCGTCAGTGGTCGAGGCGCAGGTCAACCTTGCGACCGAAAGCGCGCTGATCACCTATGTAGACGGCGCCAAAGGCCCCCAAGCTTTGGCACAGATCTGCACGGATGCCGGATATCCGGCGCGGGTGGCAGACGAAAGCAACGACGCACCAGCCGAACACAAAGCCAATGAGACCGCCGCCCTGACCCGCGCAACGGTGATTGCCGCTACGCTGGCGTTACCTGTTTTTATTTTAGAGATGGGCGGCCATATGATCCCGGCCTTCCACCATTGGATTCACGCGACCATCGGTACGCAGACCAGCCATCTGATCCAATTCGCGTTGACCTCAGTTCTTTTGTTGGGGCCGGGGCGGGTATTCTACGCGAAAGGTATCCCTTCTCTGCTGCGCAGGTCGCCAGACATGAATGCGCTGGTCGCCTTGGGCACAGGGGCGGCTTATCTGTTCTCGGTGATCGCTACGTTCGCGCCGCAAATCCTGCCGCAGGGCAGCGCCAATGTGTATTTTGAGGCCGCCTCGGTCATCGTGGTGCTCATCCAGTTGGGTCGGGTATTGGAAGCGCGCGCCAAGGGCCGCACGGGTGCCGCAATCCGCAAGCTGGTCGGCTTGCAACCCAAAACCGCACGGGTTGAGGTGGAGGGCAAGATCGTTGACCGCCCGATTGCTGAAATCTCAACCGGGGACATCCTGCAAATCCGACCGGGTGAGCGGGTGCCCGTCGATGGTGACGTCCTCGAAGGCGCGTCTTACGTAGACGAAAGCATGATTACCGGTGAGCCCGTGCCCGCGGGAAAAGAGCCTGCTGATCAGGTTGTCGGCGGAACGGTAAACGGCACCGGTTCCCTGCGTGTCCGTGCGACGCATGTTGGGTCGGATACGGTGCTGGCGCAGGTCATCCGGATGGTGGAGCAGGCGCAGGGGGCCAAGCTGCCGATTCAGGGCTTGGTCGACCGGATCACTGCATGGTTTGTGCCTGTGGTCATCGCGGTCGCGCTGCTGACGATCTTGGTCTGGCTTGTTTTCGGACCGGAGCCTGCGCTGCCGATGGCGCTGGTTACCGGCGTCTCGGTCCTGATCATCGCCTGCCCGTGCGCCATGGGGCTTGCAACACCAACCTCGATCATGGTGGGAACCGGACGTGCAGCAGAGTTGGGCGTTCTGTTCCGCAAGGGCGACGCACTGCAACAACTGCAACAGGCCAAAGTCATCGCGTTCGACAAGACAGGCACCTTGACCTTGGGACGGCCGGAACTTGAGAACATCACAACTGCGAACGACTTTGACCGGGACGAAGTGCTGCGGCTGGCCGCAGCGGTGGAGGCGCGCTCGGAACACCCTATTGCCACCGCGATCACCCGCGCAGGCCCTGCGGAACTGCCTGACCTGTCTGATTTCGAATCCCTGACCGGGTTGGGTGTACGCGCGAAAGTCGAAGGCCGCGACGTTCTGATCGGATCGCCCCGTCTGATGACACAGAACGGTATAAACTTGGCCGACCTGACCGCCGAAGCCGACCGGCTTGCCAACGAAGGTGCGACGCCTTTGTTCGTCGCAATTGACAGTCAGGTTGCAGCGATGCTTGCGGTCTCGGACCCGGTGAAACCCGGTACGCAACAGGCGCTGGCGCGGCTGCACGCGTTGGGACTTAAACTGGCAATGGTGACGGGCGACAATACGCGCACCGCTCAGGCGTTGGCCGACAGGTTGGGCATCGACCACGTCACGGCCGAGGTTCTGCCGGATGGCAAGCTGGTCGCGATTACCGCATTGCGCGAACAGTTCGGCACGCTGGCATTTGTCGGTGACGGTATCAACGACGCTCCGGCTTTGGCATCGGCAGATATTGGTGTCGCCATCGGCACCGGAACCGATGTAGCGATTGAAACGGCGGATGTCGTACTGATGTCCGGCGACCTGCGCGGCGTGGCCAATGCAGTCGAGATCAGCCGTCGCACGATGCGCAACATCCGGCAAAACCTTGGCTGGGCCTTTGGCTATAACATCCTGCTGATCCCGGTCGCTGCTGGTGTGCTCTACCCGTTCAGCGGCCACCTGTTGTCCCCCGCTTTTGCTGCCGGTGCGATGGCCTTGTCCAGCGTCTTTGTCGTCTCGAACGCGTTGCGTCTGCGCCGGGTTCGAGCGAGCCTGCCCGAAGAGACTCAAAATCAAGCGACCCAAACGGTGACGACATGAACATCGGAGATGTTGCAGCCCGGACCGGCCTGCCCGCCAAGACAATCCGGTATTACGAGGATATCGGACTGATCAAACCGCTGCGCGACAACAATGGCTATCGGCTGTTTCGTGGCAGCGACGTGCACAAGTTGAATTTCCTGGGGCGCGCCCGCGCCTTGGGCTTTACGATCGAGGATTGTCGTACGCTGATGGCACTGTATGAAGACGAGAGCCGCGCCAGTTCCGATGTGAAAAAAGTCGCCCGCGCGCATCTGGCGCAGATCGAGGCCAAGATCGCTGATCTCAACGCGATGCGTGACACTTTGGGCCATCTCATTGATGCCTGTGCCGGAGATGATCGGCCCGATTGTCCGATCCTGCAAGATTTAGGCGGTAAGCCCTAACGCGGGGTTGCTCTTTGCGCGCGGCTTTGCTTTGTCTCTGCCAGAAATTTCGGCCTGCTGAAACGGCCGGGCATCAGATAGCAGAGAGGATCATCAAATGGCTAAAGTCGCGTTTCTGGGCCTGGGTGTCATGGGCTATCCCATGGCAGGCCATCTGCAGGCTGCAGGCCATGACGTCACGGTCTATAACCGCACCACGGCCAAGGCCGAAGCCTGGGGTGCCCAGCATGGCGGTGCGATGGCCGTGACCCCATCCGAAGCCGCAAAGGGCTGTGATATCGTCTTTTCATGCGTCGGCAATGATGATGACTTGCGCAACGTATGCACCGGTGAAGATGGGGCATTTCACGGCATGACCGAGGGTGCGATCTTTGTTGACCACACCACGGTTTCGGCCAAGGTGACCTATGAACTGTACGACGTCGCCAAGGCTAGGGGGATCGCCTTTGTCGACGCCCCAATTTCGGGTGGTCAGTCTGGCGCGGAAAACGCAGTTCTGTCGATCATGTGCGGCGGCGATCAGGCGGCCTATGACACAGCTGAACCCGTGATGAACGTGTACTCGAAAATCTGCCGCCGGATTGGTGAAAGCGGAGCTGGGCAACTTACAAAAATGAGCAACCAGATCGCAATCGCTGGCGTGGTGCAAGGGCTTAGCGAAGCGCTGCATTTCGCCGAAAAGGCCGGGCTGGATGGTCGTGCGGTGGTTGAGGTCATCAGTCAGGGGGCAGCAGGCAGTTGGCAGATGGTGAACCGGCATGAGACGATGCTGGACGATCATTTCGACTATGGCTTTGCGGTGGACTGGATGCGCAAGGATTTGGGCATCTGCCTGGACGAGGCAAATGACAATGGAGCGTCGTTGCCCCTGACGGCATTGGTCAATCAGTTCTACAAGGATGTGCAGAAGCTTGGCGGTGGCCGGTGGGATACATCCTCATTGTTCAAACGTTTGCGCGCGTTGGACTGATCGTCAAGGGGGCTGTCTGCCCCCTCTTGGCCCGAAGGGCCAATTCACCCCCGAAGGTATTTTTAGCCAGATGAAGGGGACCCCAGTGACACAAGGACAGAGAAGTTAATGAGCGACATGACGGAATTCTGGGCAGATGCTCTGCGTGCGCATTGGGGATTGGATGCCAAGCTAACGCGATTGGATGGTGAGTATGACCTGAACTTTATGGTTCGGGCCACCAATGGTCAGGACTATGTCCTTAAAGTCATGCGCGCAGGATGCGAAGCGGAACTCGTTGACCTTCAGGTTAAGGCTCTGGCCCATATCGCAAGTGAAGCACCGGGATTGCCGTTTCCCCAAGTCTACCCGGACCTGAACGGCGCGCTGCTGCCCGAGATTTCTGATCCCAACGGACAGGCACGGCTGGTGTGGCTGCTCGAATGTCTGCCGGGGCAATGTTACGCCAAGTCAGCGCCCAAGTCCGAAGAATTGATACTGAAACTGGGCCGTGTTCTGGGCGCAACCGACAAGGCGTTGGAGCGGTTTACTCATGACGGGTTGAATCGAGCCGAGTTCAAGTGGGATCTGGTTCAGGCAGGTTGGGCTTCCGACCGGTTGAATGTGATTGCCGACCCTGCCCGTCGGGCCTTGCTGTCCGAAATCTGTGATCGGTTCGAGGCGATCTCGGGGGCGCTATCAGGATTGCCAAAACAGGCGATCCACAATGATGCCAATGATTACAACATACTGGTCGAGGGCGAGCTGGGTCAGCGTCAGAGCATCTCGGGCCTGATTGATCTGGGGGATATGTGCGCGGCACCTCGCGTCTGTGATCTGGCGATTGCGGGCGCGTATATCGTTCTGGACCATCCCAAACCAGAGCGCGCACTGTCGGCATTGGTGCGCGGATACCACGCAGCCAACCGGCTGCGCCCCGACGAGGTTGATCTGATCTGGCCGCTGCTGCGAATGCGGTTGGCGGTGTCCGTCGTGAACTCGACCCTGATGGCGGCGGAAAACCCGAATGATCCCTATGTGACTATCAGTCAGGCCCCGGCCTGGCGATTTCTTGAGAACGCGGACGTGAAGGGCGGCTTGATGCCGGCACGGCTGCGTACCGCCTGTCATTTGCCCGTTACGGACGGGGCCGAGCGCATCCATGCCTATCTGTCCGAGCACCGCGGCCAATTTGCCCCGATGTTCGATCAGGATCTCGGCGATGTTCCGATGGGATCGCTGTCGGTCGAAAACTCGACATGGCCGCAAAACCCGTTTCACATGCCATTGGAAGAAGCCGCGCGCGTGGGTGAGGAATTTGGCGAAGGTCTCTGGCTGGGTTACTACAATGAACCCCGCCTGATCTATGCCGAACCCGGATTCCGTAAGGGGCCGTGGAAGGCGTCGGACCGGCGCACCGTGCATCTGGCGGTGGACGTGTTTGCCCCGGCAGGCACGGTGCTGCATGCGCCGATGAGTGGTCGGGTCGAAGCTGTTGAGAACCGGGATGCTCATCTTGATTACGGCGGCGTTGTAATCCTGCACCATGAAACGCCCGAGGGTGATCCGTTCTATACGCTCTACGGCCATCTGGACCCCGAGGTTTGCGACCGGCTGAAACCGGGTGATCCGGTTGCGCAGGGCGCGGCCTTTGCCCGGCTGGGCGATGCCAGCCAGAACGGCGGCTGGGCTCCGCACGTGCATTTCCAACTGGCCCTGACCACGGACGGGATGCAGACAGACTGGCCCGGTGTCGGCGATCCGGATGAAATGGAGCTGTGGCACGCTATCTGCCCCAACCCTGCCGCGATGTTGAACTTGGCCGACGACAAGGTGTTCTATCGCCCGACGGATAAGCGGGCGATCCTGCAAGGGCGGCACGATCATTTCGGCGGCAACCTCAGCCTGACCTATGATGATCCGGTGATGCTGGTGCGCGGTTGGAAGCACCACCTGTTTGACGAATGGGGCCGCCCTTATCTGGACGCCTATAACAATGTTCCGCATGTGGGCCACGCGCACCCGCGTATTCAGGCGGTGGCGGCGGATCAACTGAAACGGATGAACTCGAACACTCGCTACCTGCATCCAGCGCAGACAGCTTTTGCCGACAAGGTTCTGTCTAAGCTGCCCGATCATTTCGAGGTCTGCTTTTTCGTCAACTCGGGCACCGAGGCCAATGAACTGGCCTTGCGGCTGGCACGTGCGCATACCGGCGCCAAGGGGATTGTGACCCCCGATCATGGCTATCACGGCAATACCAACGCCGCTGTTGCGATCTCGGCCTACAAGTTCAACAAGCCCGGCGGTGTTGGTCAGGCCGATTGGGTTGAACTGGTTGAGGTAGCCGATGATTATCGCGGGTCGTTCAAACGCGATGATCCTGACCGTGCCCAGAAATACGCTGACCTGGTAGACCCGGCGATTGCTGCCTTGCAGGACAAGGGGCAGGGCGTGGCTGGGTTCATCGCTGAGACCTTCCCCTCGGTCGGTGGTCAGATCATCCCGCCCAAGGGCTACCTATCTGCTGTTTATGAGAAAATCCGCGCTGCGGGTGGCGTATGCGTCGCCGATGAAGTGCAGACGGGACTGGGGCGTTTGGGTGAATACTACTTCGGCTTTGAACACCAGGGCGCGCTGCCGGATATCGTTGTCATGGGCAAGCCCATCGGCAACGGCCATCCGCTGGGCGTGCTGGTCACGACCAAAGAGATCGCCCGCAGTTTTGACAACGGGATCGAGTTCTTCTCGACCTTTGGCGGCTCGACTCTGTCCTGCCGGATCGGGAAGGAGGTGCTGGACATCGTCGATGACGAGGGTTTGCAGGACAACGCCCAAAGGATGGGTGCGCGCATGATGGACGGCCTGCGTCAGATAGAATCCGATTTCGGGTGTGTTGGCGATGTGCGCGGCATGGGTTTGTTTCTTGGCGTCGAACTGATCAATCCCGACGGGTCCGAGGGCACCGAAATCTGCAAATACGTCAAGAACCGGATGCGCGATCACCGCATTCTGATCGGCAGCGAAGGACCCAAAGACAATATCCTGAAAATCCGCCCACCCCTGACCATCGAGGCCGAAGACGTCGACATGATCCTTTGGGCCTTGCGTGATGTCCTGACCGAGGTGGGCGATTACGCCCCTGCCCCGGTCTGCGACCATGACCACCACCACGCAGGGTGCGGATGCTGCTGACGAAGTCAAAACCCCGGCGCAATGAGAGCGCCGGGGTTTTTCGCGGACCCGCTGCTTAGTGCAGCACGGCTGCGGGGGGGTGATGCCCGGTTGTTGGCATTGGAACAGATGCCGTCATCCGTCTCAGCGCCAACCCGAATTCTTCTGACAATGAAGCCAAAGCAGGGGCAAAATCCGCCCGCACAATCAACGACGCCATCATCATCGCATCTTCACGCGCCCCTTCCGAGGCTGCCGCGATCATCTGAGCAAAGCAATTCTCGTCCGCACCCAGACAGGAACAGCCCTGCCCGTGTCGGATCAGAGGGCGACGCCCGTGATGTGCACAAAGCGAGCACAACCGATCCAGCGTCATCATCGCGGCGCGGCCACATTCTGCGCCCAGCGCGATCTGAAAGTCACTGGCGGCGTCCGTGCGGCCCTGCGCCCCGCCACTCCACAGCCGCAAATACATGACAGCTCCGGCTTCTACAGGGTCTAGGTCGGTCAGGCGGCCAACTGCCGCCCCACCACGAGAGGTAGGCGCGCTCATTTGGTCAGGATCAGTTTACCGGCGCGGGTGATGCGCAGCGTGTACAGCTGGTCGCCCAGTTCGATATGGGCGAGGTTGCCGCCCTTGGTCAGATCTTCAGCCTTATGAGCCGGAAGCATGGATACAGCGTAGGACTGGCTGGGATTCGGGTTCTGCATATTCATCAGGACAACTCCAGAGGTCTTGGGCGAAATGCCTTAATCTGTTCGCGGTTTTCAGTGTTCTGGCTGACCCGAATGAGGGGTTGGCTGACGGCTTCTCGGGTAATCTGATTATTTTAGTCAGGTATGTCAAGGCCCGTTCTGTCAAATTCCTCAACCCGCTTGATTGCGCGAAAAATCCAAGCGGGTTAGGTCTTGCGCAAGAAATCGTACCAAAGGGGCAATTGATGAGCGCGACAATCATGTTCGATCTGGACGGAACGCTGGTGGACAGTCTTCCCGACATTGCCGCCGCCGCAAACATGATGCTTGAGGGCACGGGTATCGCGCCACTTCCCCAGGATCAAATCAAACAATTTGTGGGCAAAGGTCTGCCCAATCTGGTTGAGCGTGTGATGCACCACTGCAATCTGCCAATGGACCGCCATGCCGAGTTGTCCCGAAAAACGCTAGAGCACTACAACGCCGCGTCCACTGATAAGACCGTTGTCTATCCTGGTGTCACGCGGGCTTTGGAAGATTTGCGAGACATGGGCTGTGTTCTGGGCGTCTGCACCAACAAACCCGAAGCTCCGGCCCGCCATGTGCTAGAGGTGTTGGACCTTACCCTGCACTTTGACACTGTCATCGGCGGGGACAGCCTGAATACCCGCAAGCCAGATCCGGCCCATCTTGAAGCCAGCTTTGCCGCTGTTACCGCCGTCGGCCCGCGCCTGTTCGTGGGTGACAGCGAAGTCGACGCTGAAACCGCCCAGCGCGCGCAGGTGCCCTTTCTGCTTTTCACCGAAGGATATCGAAAATCCCCGGTCGCCGAGGTTCCACACACGGTCAGTTTTAGGGAATTTTCGGAACTGCCAGCGCTTGTCAAAACGTTTCTGCCTACGCTGGGGCAAAGTGTCTGAAAGTGATTTCCAATGGGATTTTAGTAGGTCTCAAAGGTAATTGAGGGGCCGGCTGAGGGGGTAAGATGCCAGCCCCTCACAGGGGAAAAGTGGTATGGTCCTTTGTGACCTCTTCAATGATTCAACCCTAGCGACACGGCATTGAAATCGGAATTGGGGGTTTCCCGTAGCGCGCTGGACCCTATTGAAATTGCAGTTAAATTTTTTGCGAATCTGGGCCATATGTGCGTGGTTATTCCGGCATTCGTACTTACGCCGCCGTTTTTTGCCTCCTTTTAAGCACCCAAAATGCAAAAGACGGAGTGGATACCCACCCCGTCAATTGGCCCTCGCCGTCCCTTGCGCGGACCATCCGGCCCGTGGCTATTCAAATCGCCAGATATTCCTCGCGCAATTGTGTGTTCTCCAGCACTTCATTCGCCGAGCCATCAAACACGATGCTTCCGGTATCCAGAATGATCGCCCGGTCCGCCAGTTCCAGCGCCCTGACCGCGTTTTGCTCAACGATGATCGTGGTCATACCCTGCTGCTTTACGTGGATCAGCGTCTTTTCGATTTCATCCACGATCACAGGAGCCAGCCCTTCATAGGGTTCGTCCAGCAGCAGCACCTTGATGTCCCGTGCCAGCGCCCGGGCGATCGACAGCATCTGTTGCTCTCCGCCCGACAGAGTGATGCCTTCCTGCTTGCGGCGCTCCCCCAGCCTTGGGAACAACTCGTACAACCGTTCCAGAGACCACCCGATGGGCGGTGCTATCTGCGCCAGTTGCAGGTTTTCCTCGACTGTCAGGCCGGGAATGATCCGCCGGTCCTCGGGCACCAGACCGAGGCCAGCCGCAGCAGCCTCATAGCTGGTCATATTGTGCAAGGGCTGGTGATCCAGCCAGATCTCGCCATGCCGCACCTCGGGTTCGCCCACGCGCGCTATGGACCGCAGGGTCGAGGTCTTGCCCGCCCCGTTGCGCCCCAGCAGCGCAAGGATTTCCCCTTCGTGCACATTAAAACTGACGCCCTGCACGATGTAGCTCTCGCCATAGTAAGAGTGCACGTCCCACACAGATAGAAACGCAGGAGCGGTACTGGCCTTGTTGGCATTCTGTGAAAAGTCAGGTTTCTCGTTCATAGCTTTTCCTTACGCAGCCTCACCCAGATAGGCCTCGCGGACCTTGGGGTTCCCGCGGATTTTTTCCGGAATGTCTTCGACCAGAGGCGTCCCCTGCGCCAGAACCGTGATGCGCTCGGCCAGACTGAAGACCACATGCATGTCATGCTCGATGATTGCGATAGTAATGTCGCGCTCGTCCTTGATCTGTTTCAGCAGATCAATCGTGTTGTTGGTATCGGCCCGTGCCATGCCCGCAGTCGGTTCATCCAGCAGCAACAGGCGGGGGTTCTGGCTGAGGCACATGCCAATCTCCAGCCGCCGCTTATCGCCCCGCGACAGCGAGGCTGCGTGCATCTCGCGCTTGTCGGCCATGTTCATCTCTTCCAGCATCGCCTCGGCCTGTTCGACGACCGCCTTTTCGTTGGCGATGGTCTCATAGGCGTGCATTCGGAAGGCCCCGTCTCTCATGGCGAAGATCGGGATCAGCATGTTTTCCATCACCGTCAGCTCGCCAAAGATCTCGGGCGTTTGAAACACACGGCTGATGCCCATCTGGTTAATCTCGAACGGCTCCAGCCCCAGCACAGAGTTGTTATCAAACAATACAGAACCAGTGTCCGGCATCAGCTTGCCCACCAGACAGTTCAACAGGGTCGACTTGCCAGCCCCGTTGGGGCCGATGATGGCGTGGACCGAATTCTCCTCGACATTGAGGTTCACATCCGTCAGTGCCTTCAGGCCCCCGAACCGTTTACTGACGTCTTTGACGCGTAGAATTGCCATTTTCCGCCCCCTTATTCCGCTGGCTCAGTTTTGCCCGACGGTGCATCGTCGGTGCCTGTTTTTTTGCGCTTGAACCTGTTCAGTAGCCGCTGACCACCTTCGACAAGCCCGCCCGGCAGGTAAATCACAACCAACATAAACAGGATCCCCAAAGTCAGGTGCCAGCCT
The DNA here is from genome assembly GCF_056542865.1 of Ruegeria sp. AA6. Lineage (NCBI taxonomy): Bacteria > Pseudomonadati > Pseudomonadota > Alphaproteobacteria > Rhodobacterales > Roseobacteraceae > Ruegeria > Ruegeria sp. AA6. Next base: position 22,113 of record NZ_JBQGAN010000033.1, on the reverse strand, counting down.
TTGCCGATGAACGGATGGATCAGAAACACGACGGCGTCCTCAAGCCCATCGGGCAGGAAGGCAAACCAGCTGTGCAGGACGTTGTCGTTGATCTTCGAGAAGATGTTTTCGAAATACTTGATGAAGCCTGCACCCAGAACCGGGCCAATTAGCGTGCCGGTACCGCCCAAGATGGTCATCAGAACAACCTCACCCGAGGCGGTCCACTGCATCCGTTCAGCCCCGGCCAGCGGGTCCATCGCCGCCATAAGGCCACCGGCCAAACCGGCATACATGCCCGAGATCACAAAGGCCGCCAGTGTATAGGGTTTGGAGTTCAGCCCTGTGTAGTTCATCCGCTGTTGGTTCGACTTCACCGCCCGCAACATCATGCCAAAGGGCGAGCGGAAGATGCGAATGGCCAGATAGAACACTGCCATCATAATCACCGCGCACAGGTAGTAACCTGCGTTGAAGTCGAAACTCCACGCGCCCACATCCATCGTATAGGTCGCCCGCATCGGCAGGCCGAACAGATGCGGCAGGTCCGGCGCGTTCGCGCCCTGCAGTATCTGCGGATCGTCGGCATAGACCTGCAGACCGGTTTCTCCATTGGTCAGGTTGAATTTGGGGTTCGATAGCACCGAATAGGCCAGCGCAAAGCTCATCTGCGCGAAAGCCAGCGTCAGGATCGAAAAATAAATTCCCGACCTCCGAAGGCTGACAAAGCCAATCAGCAATGAGAACAACCCGGCGACAACGACACTCAGCGCGATGGCGGGGATGACGTTATAGCTGAGCAGCTTGAACATCCACACGGCAGAATAGGACCCGACACCCAGAAAGGCCGCGTGGCCGAAGGACAGGTATCCGGTCAGACCGAACAGGATGTTAAAGCCGATGGCAAAGATGCCAAAGATCACGAAACGCTGCATCAGGTCCGGGTATCCCGCGTTGAACTGCGCCATGGCGCTGCCCTCGGGGAACGGGTTCAGGATGAAGGGAGCCAGCAAGGTCAGGATCGCCACGATGATCAGCAGGCTGGTGTCTTTTTTGTTCAGTCCCAACATGGATTATTCCTCCATCACGCCTTTGCGCCCCATCAGCCCACGTGGCCGCGTCAGCAGCACGATTATGGCGACAAGGTAGATGATGATCTGGTTGATGCCCGGGATTGTGGTGGTGGCCCAGGTCGTCGAGGCAAAGCTTTCCAGAATTCCCAGCAGGAAACCCGCCAGCACCGCCCCGGGTAACGAGCCCATACCGCCCACAACAACGACAACAAAGCTGAGAACCAGGAAATCCATTCCCATATGGTAATTCGGTGGATTGAGCGGCCCGTACATCACTCCGGCCAGCCCCGCCACCGCAGCGGCGATCCCGAACATGATGGTGAACCGGCGGTCAATATTGATGCCCAGCAGACCCACGGTTTCACGATCGGCCATACCGGCCCGTACGACCATGCCAAAAGTGGTGAATTGCAGGAACGAGAAGACCGCTCCAATAATCGCCGCGGCAAAGCCGAAATAGACCAATCGCCAGATCGGATAGATGATCGCGTTGGGGTCAAAACCGATCATGGTGCCCAGATCAACAGACCCGCTCAGCGCGTCGGGCGGCGGGGTCTGGATCGGGTTGGCACCGAAGAAGTACTTGACGATTTCCTGCAGCACGATCGCCAGACCAAACGTTACAAGGATCTGGTCCGCGTGGGGTCGCTTATAGAAGTGTTTGATCAGCCCGCGCTCCATCACATAGCCGACAAACAGCATGATCGGGATCGCGAACAGGATGGCCAAAGGTACTGACCAGTCGATAATGGACGCGCCGACCTCGGGGCCGAACCAAGCCTCGACATAAGGTGTTTCGACCTTCAGTGGGTTGCCGAGAAAGTCTTTTTGCGTCTCATCAACGGTCTCGAAACTCAGATTCAGTAGTTTTTGCAAGGTCACGGCGCAGAACGCACCGATCATGAACAACGCCCCGTGGGCAAAGTTCACGACCCCGAGCGTGCCGAAGATCAGCGTCAGACCCAAAGCGATCAGCGCATAGGCCGAGCCTTTGTCCAGACCGTTTAGAATTTGCAGTAGGATGGCGTCCATTGGCCCCACCTCAGGGTTGGTCAGCGTGGAATTTGCGGAAGTGACCGGGACCGTTATCCCGGCCACAGGGGGTCTGGCCGCCTGATCGGCGGTCAGACATCAGCCAAAGGCTTTATGCGCCCGGATTACACTTACCGAGGTCGCCACCGGCAAACATCGGGTGTTCCGGATCGTATTCGACCTGCGCACGCGGTGTGATCTCGACGATCTCAAGCGTGTCATAGGCGTTGGTCGGGTTTTCGTTGCCCCGCACGACCAGCACGTCCTTGAAGCACTGGTGATCGGCACCGCGATACCAGGTCGGACCGTTGCCCAGCCCGTCGAACTCGAAGTCCTCCAGCGCTTCGACAACACCGCATGGGTTGAAAGTACCCGCGCGCTCAACCGCATCGGCATAGAGCAGCACCTGCGCATAGCAAGTCTGGGCCGAGTTGGACGGCGGCTTGCCATACTTCTCACCGAACGATTTAACGAAGGCTTTGGTGCCCTCATCCTGCAGCTGCCAGTTCCAGTTCATCGAACCCAGAACACCTTTGATGTTCTCGCCCGCACCAGCGGCCATCAGTTCGGAATACAGCGGCACGACGATCTTGAAGTCCTTGCCATTGGCCACTTTGTCGAGCAACCCGAACTGGATCGCATTGGTCAGCGAGTTCACCATGTTGCCGCCATAGTGGTTCAGAACCAGCACATCCGCACCCGAGTTCAGAACCGGGGCGATATAGGACGAGAAGTCTGTTGACGCGAGTGGTGTCTTGACCGTGTTGACCGTTTCCCATCCCAAGGCTTCGGTCGAGGCGACGATCGACTCTTCCTGGGTCCAGCCCCAGTTATAGTCGGCCGTCAGGTGGTAAGCGCGGCGTTCCTTGCCCATTTCTGCGGCCAGCACCGGTGCCAGAGCAGCACCCGACATGTAGGCGTTGAAGAAATGGCGGAAGCCGTTGGCCTTCTTGTCTTTGCCGGTCGTGTCATTGGCGTGGGTCAGACCCGCCATGAAGATCACGCCCGCCTCTTGGCACAGCCCCTGAACCGCAACGGCCACGCCCGAGGACGAGCCACCGTTGATCATGATCGCGCCGTCTTTTTCGATCATCGACTTGGCCGAAGCGCGCGCGGCGTCAGACTTGGTCTGCGTATCGCCAGTCACGAACTCGACTTTCTTGCCGAGGATACCATTCCCCTGCAGCGCCTTGGACGTAAAAGTATTTAGGCAGCCGCCGTCGCCTTCGCCGTTCAGATGCTCGACCGCCAGCTGTTGCGCCAGAAGTTCGTCATTGCCCTCTTCGGCGTAAGGCCCAGTCTGCGGAACGTTGAAGCCCAGAGTGACTGACCCACCGGTTGGTTCGTTGGTGAAAGCAGCAGCCGACGAAGCCGTGAAGATCGTAGGCAGGGCTAGGCCAGTACCTGCAACGGCACCGGACTTCAGCACGCCGCGGCGTGTGACAGATTTGTTAGTCATTCATTCCTCCCATTTCCCATTCTTTCGACCTCTGGCTCCTCTTCCAGCGGGCGAAAACGCGGTTTCACGCAAATTCGAGTATGGGGGCGGTTTTGAAAAATCACCAATAACCTATTCAAAATGAAAGAATGTTATGTAAACAAATGCACAAAAATTTGCGATTTATGTAAACAAATGCAATTGCAGCATGCTTAAAACATTAATTCGAATTATTTTTTCTGAAATATTGGCGCCGCAGCAATTTTAAAGCGCAAGTGCGCCGCAATTCACCAACTCAACGCCAAGTATCAGCCTGGGTGTTCAGCCTCCGGCGAACCGAACCCTAAACTGTGACACCCTGCAAGACCTGATCGCGAGAAAGCTCGGTTTTCAGGCCAGACATCAGGATTTCGCCGCGTCGTAAAACGACGAAGCGATCAGCAAGGTCATAGGCGAAATCGAAATACTGCTCGACCAGAACGATAGCCATGTCACCTCTGGATCGCAGGTGCTGAATGACCTCTCCGATCTGCTGAATGATGTTGGGTTGAATGCCTTCGGTCGGCTCGTCCAACAGCAAGAGGTTGGGCTTGGTGATCAGCGCCCGCGCGATTGCCAACTGCTGTTGCTGCCCGCCCGACAGGTCGCCGCCCCGCCGGTTTTGCATTTTCTTGAGCACCGGGAACAGCTCGAAAATCTCGTCCGGGATGACATGGTCACTGGCGGGCAAACAGGCAAAGCCGGTCTCCAGATTTTCGCGCACTGTGAGCAATGGGAAGATTTCACGCCCCTGCGGCACGCAAGCCACTCCTTTCCACGCCATCTTGTGCGCGGGCAGGATGCCCAGTTCCTCGCCGTTCAGTTCCACCTCGCCACCAGAGCGGGGATGCGTGCCCGAGATCGCTTTGATCAGGCTGGTCTTGCCCACACCATTGGTGCCCATCACGCAGGTTACCTCGCCCAGCGCGGCCTGCATCGAGATACCATAGAGGATTTGCGAATGCCCGTAGTGCAGGGTCAGATCGGTCAGTTTCAACATCACTCAGCGCCCCAGATAGACGTCGATGACGTCCTGATTTGATGTGACATGGTCCAGGCTGCCCTCGGCCAGAACCGAGCCTTCATGCAGCACCGTGACCTTGCAGTTCAGACGGCGGACGAACTCCATGTCGTGTTCGACCACGACCACCGCACGCGTTTTGGCCGCCTGCACCAGAAGATCGGTTGTGTGCTCACGCTCCTGCGGGGTCATACCTGCCGCAGGCTCATCGACCAACAACAAGCGCGGTTCCTGCGCCAGCAACATTCCGATCTCCAACCATTGCTTTTGCCCGTGGCTCAACTCGCCGGACTTGCGGGTCAACTCGTCCTTCAGGCCGATCTCGGCGGCCAGTTCTTCAACCTTTTCGAGATCCGCCGTGGAGGGACGATAGAACAGCACACCCAACCAACCGCGCTTGTTCTTCAGCGCCATCAACAGGTTTTCCTGCACGGTCTGGTCCTCGAACACAGTGGGTTTCTGGAACTTTCGTCCGATGCCCGCCTGCGCGATCTTGGCCTCGCTCATCCGCAGCAGCGAGACGGATTTCTCGCCCCAGATCACCCGCCCCTCATCCGGTCGGGTCTTGCCGGTGACAATATCCATAAATGTCGTCTTGCCCGCTCCGTTCGGCCCGATCACGGCACGCAATTCCGCATTGCCGATCTGGAAGGACAGATTATTGATAGCGCGGAAACCATCAAAAGTGACCGAGACGCCACTGACTTCTAACAGAGTGCTCATTGGCTGGCCTCCTTCTCACGCAGGGCGCCGTCGTCAGGGCCCAAGTTTGCGCCGTGTCGGTCGGGGTGGCGGCGGTTGCTCCACAGATCGAACAGCCCTCCGATGCCCTGCGGGGCGAACAAAGTGACCAGCACAAAGGACACGCCCAGCAGTACCTGCCACCAGTCGACCCATTTGATCGTGTAGAAACCCAGCGGGATGTCTGGGGCCTGCCCGCCGGTAAACCAGGTGCTAAGCAGGCTGACGAAGGCCGCGCCCATGACGGCCCCATACAGACGCCCGCGCCCACCGATGGCAACCCAGACGGCCAGATAGATCGAGGCGATGGGGGCCATTTCCTCGGGGTTGATGATGCCCGCCTGCGGGTAATACAGCGCGCCCGCGATGGCAGCGATGCAGGCGGTCAGGGTGAATACGGCTAGCTTGTAGACCTCGACCGAGTAGCCAAGGAACCGCACTCGTGCCTCGTTGTCGCGGATACCCCGAATGACCGAGCCGAACTTGCCCGATACGATCCACGCGGCCGTCATGTAGCCCAGCCCCAAAGCCAGCGCCGAAGCCCAGAGGAACCAGATCGACACCACATCCTGAGAAGCCGTCACCCCTGGCAGGTTCTGCAAGCCGGACAGGCCGTTATTGCCACGCAAGCCGCTGTCGTTCTGGAACAGGTACAGCGCCAGCGCCAGCGTCATAGCTTGGGTCAGGATCGACAGGTAAACGCCGGTCACTCGGCTGCGGAAGGCCAACCAGCCGAAGATCAGCGCCAACAGGCCGGGAACCAGCACGACCAACACCAGTTGTAAGGTCAAGCTGTGGGAAAACGCCCAAATCAGCGGAAACTCTGACGATCCGACGACGCCAAAGATCTGCGTCCCGATGGCGTCCACCACCTCGGCAGAGGTTGGCGGGATTTCGGTTTGCGACAGCGACTCGATCACGATCAGGCGGGTCCGCTCATACATCAGCCACATGCCAATCATGTAGCCGCCCAGCCCGAAGAACGCGAAATGGCCCAGTGACAGGATGCCGGTGAAGCCCCAGACCAGATCCATCGCCACGGCGATCAGGCACAGGCACAGGGTCTTGCCCAGCGTTTTGACGAAACTGGTTGAGATCACGCCGATGCCGAACCCTTCGGACAGGACGGTCACAGCGATGGTGAACAGCGACAGGATGGCTAAGAATACCAACACCGAGGGGTTCTTGGCGACAAAACTGCGGTCCATGTCTCAATCCCCCGCCGCGCGGCCGCGCAGGGCGATGATGCCCCTTGGCCGGAACTGGATGAAAATGATGATGAAGATGATCATGTAGGTCTGCGCGGCAAGGGTATTCGAGGGGTTCATCCACTCGATCCCTTTTTGCAGGAAGCCGATCATGCCTGCCCCCGCAAGGGCGCCCCAGATATTGCCGACACCGCCGACAACCACAGTCATGAAGCTTTGCACGATGTAGTCGCTGCCCAGATCGGAGGTGACCTTGGCAAACAGGCCAATGGCGACCCCAGCAATCCCGGCGATGCCAGAGCCCAACCCAAAGGTCAGCATATTCACCCGCCCCGGATTGATGCCCATCGAGCCTGCCATGCGCGGGTTCTGCGTGACCGCACGCATCTCAAGCCCCAGCCGTGTGCGTTTCATGATGTAGAGGAACAGCCCCAGAAAGATCATCGCCAACACAAATATCGCAATGCGGATATAACTGATCGAAACCACGTCGTTCAGCACCCACGCCCCGTCCAGCCAGCCCGGAGCGGTCAGCGGGCGGGCCTGCGTGCCGAAGATGTTCTTGGCGAGCTGTTGCAGGGCAATCGAGATACCAAAAGTCGCAAGCAGTGTCTCCAACGGGCGGGCGTAAAGCCAGCGGATTACCAGCCGCTCCATCGCGACGCCCATGGCGAAGGTGACAGCAAAGGCCATCGGGATGGCGACGATGATCGAGAGCGTATGGTCAGGAATGAACTGCTGCACCACGTAGCCGGTGTAGGCACCCATCATGATGAACTCGCCATGGGCCATGTTGATCACGCCCATCACGCCGAAGGTAATGGCGAGGCCGATAGCGGCCAGAAAATAGATCGACGCCAGCGAGATCGCGTCCAGCGTCAAGTCGAGCGTCTGGTTCACGCCGACCTTCAGTTCGATTTTCTCCAGCGCCCTTTCAGCGGCGGCGGTCACTTCGGGCGACGGTTCGGCGTAGGTTTCAAAGAACACATGCGCGCCCAGAGCGGTCTCGATATCAGCCTGCGTGATCAGGGCCGGAACCACTCCGCCCTCAGCCAGCGCGGCATAGGCCTGCGCGCGGGCGACGTCGGTGTTCAGTTGCGCAACCGGGATATCTCCGACGCGGCCACCGTCGATATTGTCTGCCAGAGCAGCGCGGATTTCGTCCGTTGATACACGCGGCGCGGCCAGATCACTGGCAACCAGCAAGTCGTAAGCGTCGCCCTCGGACAGGACGTCCGAACCGGGTTCGAGCAGCAAGGCCACGTTGACGTTTGCGGGAACTTCCTCGGCAGCCTGTCGTTTGGTGACAAGTAGCGGATTCAGCGCGGCGCGCACGTCGACACCCAGATCGCCGGACATCTCTTCGATCGCAGCCACGCGGGCGGCTGTGTCTGCGTCATACCCAATGGTCAGCAACCGTTCGAGCCGCTGTTTCTGCGCCTTGAGGTCGACGTCGGGTTCGTCCGGGATTGAGGCGCGCAGAGGGGCCAGCAAAGCGCCCTCGGGATCGCGCTGAATGGATAACAGGGCTGCGGCCCGCTTGGCCCGGCTGGGATCGGTCAGTTGGAACTGCACCAGCGCCGTGGCGATCATCGCGCGGACGCCGCTGTTGGGTTTCAACTGTTTCAGCTCGGATTTCTCGAAGGTGCCAACCACTTCCCCGGTGTCGAAATCGGTCAGGACATAGGCGCCGTCGGTCTTTTCACCCGCAAAGAACAGACCGTCCGACTTGCGCATCCACATGTCTTTGGCGGCCCATGTCTCAAGCATCACCTGCGCCTGCGGCAAGCCGCTGGCAGCAACCGCATCAATCGCAGGTTTAATGGTTTTACGAGAGCTTTTGGCGATGCTTGCCTGATGCTCTTGCAGGATCGGCTGCAGGCCAGCCTCTTGCGCATTGGCGGTCAGGCAGGCGCAAAGGATTGCGAGGCCCGCAAGGAAAAGTCGTAACATGTGGTGGAACCCGAAAGTCTTTGAGGCAAGGCGGACGATGAAACCCGCCTTGCAAGAGGATTAGTAGTTCGACAGGGTCTGAACGCAGGTCTCGGTCTCGGTGTTGTACATACCGCAACCCAGATCTTTCCAATCCGATTTCAGAACCGCCGATTCCGGCAGGAAGTCAGTCCAGGCGTCGCCCGGCACAACGTCGGTTTCGCTGATGATGTCGAACTGACCGTCTTCCTGAATTTCACCGATCAGAACCGGCTTGGCCAAGTGGTGGTTCGGCAGCATCACGGCTGTGCCGCCGGTCAAGTTCGGGAATTCCTGTCCGTACATGGCGTCGCGCACGGCATCGACTTCGGTCGAACCGGCCTCGGTCGCGGCGTTCACCCACATGTTGAACCCGATGTAATGCGCTTCCATCGGATCGTTGGTCACGCGCTCGTCGCCCATGGTAGCTTTCCACGTCTCAACGAACTCGGCGTTGACGTCCGTGTCGGCTGACTGGAAATAGTTCCAAGCCGCCAGATGGCCGACAAGGTTGGCGGTATCCAGACCCGAAAGCTCTTCTTCACCGACCGAGAAGGCCACGACCGGGATGTCGTCCGCCGAAACGCCAGCCGCCGCCAGTTCCTTGTAGAAGCCGATGTTGGCGTCGCCGTTGATGGTCGAGATCACGCCGACCTTCTTACCGTCGGCTCCCAAGGCAACCACGTCGGCCACGATCTTGGACCAGTCCGAGTGACCAAACGGCGTGTAGTTCACAAAGATATCGTCATCCGCGATACCCTTCTGCTTCAGATAACTTTCCAGAATGTTGTTGGTGGTCCTGGGGTAGACATAGTCCGTGCCGAGCAGTGCGAATTTCTCGACCCCCAGTTCCTCCAGGAAATAATCCGTTGCAGGGATCGCCTGCTGGTTCGGTGCAGCACCCGTGTAGAATACGTTTTTCGAGCTTTCTTCGCCCTCATACTGCACCGGATAGAACAGCAGGCCGTTCAGCTCTTCGATCACCGGCAGAACCGATTTACGGCTGACCGAGGTCCAGTTGCCAAAGATTACGTCCACCTCATGCACGGTCAGCAGTTCGCGTGCTTTTTCGGCAAACAGAGGCCAGTCGGAAGCAGGATCGACCACAACGGCCTCAAGCTGTTTGCCCAACAGGCCGCCCTTGGCGTTTTGTTGGTCGATCAGCATCAACATGGTGTCTTTCAGCGTGGTTTCCGAGATTGCCATGGTGCCCGACAGCGAGTGCAGCACACCAACCTTGATCGTATCTTCCGCCGACAGTGCCGCCGTTGCCATGGCGGCGAAAACCGCTGAACCGGCGAGGGTGGATTTAAGAAATGACATGTAAGCCTCCTGGCGGGGCCGGGAGAGAGGGCTTGCGCAAAGGCGCACTCTTCTTCTACCTGATCCCCGCAACTGTTGTTGCGTTCCGTGTGGCGGTTGTGTCCGAGGTCCAATTCGCGCAGCCGTCACACACCCCCGGGTCGTCTCCTCGGCGGGCACCCATACGGTTTCTGCATTGCGGCAAACTTGGCAAACTGGCTGACATATCAATAAGTGCATTTGGCTGCATCTGCTTAATTTTTGAACACATGTTTCAGCTTGTGTTCAAAAATTAACCATCCGCATTGGAAAAACGACCAAATGCGGCATCGCAGAATAGAGTTCCGACGTCCAACCGGTGAAACAAGAGGCACAAGTCTTAATTTCACAGGTGTGCCATCACCCATATCGCCCCCATATTGCCCAAGCAGTGCGCAACGCCGCCACGAGCCCAAGGCACGATTCGCCTGAGCGCCAAGCAATTGGGCGATAGGTCGGTTTTGGATGCGTTTCGCCAATCGGGGTCGTTCAAATGCCTATTCCCCCGCAGCGACGACATCGGGCTGGATGCGGTGCTGCTGAACACGGCAGGCGGAATCACGGGCGGGGATTCATTCCGGTTCACCGGACACGCCGCTGCAGGCACCAACCTGACCCTGACCACGCAAGCCTGCGAGCGCACCTACAAAGCGCAGCCGGGACCGTATGGCCAAGTCTCCAACCAGCTAAGCGTTGAGGCTGGCGCCCGCCTGAACTGGCTGCCACAGGAAACCATCCTGTTCAACGGCAGCGCTCTGGACCGCCGCTTGCAGATTGATCTGGCACCCGACGCAACCGCTCTGATGGTGGAACCGCTGGTTTTCGGTCGCACCGCTATGGGAGAGACGCTGACCGATATTCGCCTACGCGACCGGATCGAAATCCGGCGTGAAGGCGTTCCTGTCTTTCTGGATTCCACGCGGTTTGCCGGAGACCTGAACACCCATTTTGCCAAGCCTCATATCGCGAGCGGTGCCGGTGCGATGGCGCTGATCGTCTTTGCCTCAGCGACAGCCGAGGGTCAGCTGGACGCGATCCGCCGGATGTTGCCTGACACAGCGGGCGCCAGCCTGATTCAGGATGACCTTCTGGTGATCCGGGTGCTGGCCGAGAGCAGTTTTGCTTTGCGCCGCTCGCTCATGCCGATCTTGCGGCACCTGAACAACGACACGCTTCCCCGATGCTGGATGATCTAACATGAACCTGACCCCTCGCGAAAAAGACAAACTGATGGTCGCCATGGCTGCCGAGGTCGCCCGCAAAAGGCTGGCCCGCGGTGTCAAGCTGAACCACCCCGAGGCCATCGCCCTGATCACCGATGCCGTGGTCGAAGGCGCGCGCGATGGGCGTTCGGTCGCTGACATGATGCAGGCCGGGGCCGAGGTGATTACCCGAGATCAATGCATGGAAGGCGTGCCCGAGATGATCCACGAGGTGCAGGTCGAAGCCACTTTCCCGGACGGCACCAAGCTGGTGACCGTCCACAACCCAATCCGCTAAAAAGGAACCCAGATATGACTCGTATGCTCTTCCCCGCCCTGATCCTCGCCGGCCCCGCCGCAGCACACACTGGTACGCATGCCCATGCTCATGGATCGGACTATGCCACATTGGCCGTTGGTCTGGCCGTTATCGCGCTGGCCGCGCTTGTTGTGATCGCGAAGCTGCCGAAATGATCCCCGGAGAGCTGTTCCCGGCCGAGGGTGAAATCACCCTGAACCCCGATGCCCCGGTGGTAACGCTGATGGTTGCCAATACCGGCGACCGCCCGGTGCAGGTCGGCTCGCACTACCACTTTGCCGAAACCAACCCGGCGCTGGATTTCGACCGCACCGCCGCTCATGGGTTGCGTCTGGACATCGCGCCGGGCACTGCCGTGCGGTTCGAGCCGGGGCAAGAGCGTGAAGTCGCGCTGATCCCTATCGGCGGGGCGCGCAAGGTCTATGGGTTCAATCAAAAGGTCATGGGGGCGCTCTGATGCCGGCAACAATCAAACGCTCGGACTATGCCGCCATGTTCGGCCCCACCACCGGTGACAAATTGCGGCTGGCCGATACCGATCTGATCATCGAGGTCGAGCGTGACCTGACCACCTATGGCGAAGAGGTCAAATTTGGCGGCGGCAAGGTGATCCGCGACGGGATGGGGCAGTCTCAGGCCACCCGCGCCGAAGGGGCCGTGGATACCGTCATCACCAATGCTCTGATCGTGGATCACTTGGGCATCTACAAGGCCGATGTGGGCCTGAAAGACGGCCGCATCAACAATATCGGCAAGGCTGGCAACCCCGATACACAACCCGGCGTCGACATCATCATCGGCCCCGGCACTGAAATTATCGCGGGCGAGGGTCGCATCCTGACGGCAGGTGGGTTCGACAGCCATATCCACTTTATCTGCCCGCAACAGATCGAAGACGCGCTGCATTCCGGCCTGACCACCATGCTGGGCGGCGGTACCGGCCCGGCGCATGGCACGCTGGCCACGACCTGCACCCCCGGCCCCTGGCATATCGGGCGGATGTTGCAGGCTGCCGACGCCTTTCCTATGAACCTGGCTTTCGCCGGCAAGGGCAACGCCTCGCTGCCTGCCGCGCTGGAGGAACAGGTCAAGGCCGGAGCCTGCGCCCTGAAACTGCACGAGGATTGGGGGACAACGCCTGCCGCCATCGACTGTTGCCTTTCGGTGGCGGATGCGATGGACGTGCAGGTGATGATCCACACCGACACGCTGAACGAATCCGGGTTCGTGGAAAACACTGTGGCGGCCATGAAAGGCCGCACGATCCACGCTTTCCACACCGAAGGCGCAGGTGGCGGTCACGCCCCAGACATCATCAAGATTTGCGGCGAGAACCACGTTCTGCCCTCGTCCACAAACCCGACGCGGCCCTTCACCGTGAACACGGTCGAGGAGCATCTCGATATGCTCATGGTCTGCCACCACCTCGACAAATCTATTCCCGAGGATGTGGCCTTTGCCGAAAGCCGCATCCGGCGCGAGACGATCGCGGCCGAGGATATCCTGCACGACATGGGCGCGTTCTCGATCATCGCCTCGGACAGTCAGGCCATGGGCCGGGTCGGAGAGGTGCTGATCCGCACCTGGCAAACCGCTGACAAGATGAAGAAACAACGCGGACGTCTGGCCGAGGAAACCGGCGACAACGACAACCTGCGCGTCCGCCGCTATATCGCGAAATACACGATCAACCCGGCCATTGCCCACGGTCTGAGCCATGAGATCGGCAGCATCGAAGAAGGCAAACGCGCCGATCTGGTGCTGTGGAACCCGGCCTTTTTCGGGGTGAAACCCGAGATGGTTTTGCTGGGCGGCACGATCGCCTGCGCGCAGATGGGAGATCCCAACGCTTCGATCCCAACGCCGCAACCCGTCTATAGCCGCCCGATGTTCGGGGCCTATGGACGGTCGGTCGAACATTCGGCGATCACTTTTGTCTCGGAAGCCGCGCAGGCGGACGGGATCGGTGATACACTGGGGCTGGCGAAACAAACCCTCGCCGTTCAAAACACCCGCAACATCGGCAAAAGCGACCTGCTGCTGAATGACGCAACACCGCAGATCGAGGTCGACCCCGAAACCTATGAGGTCCGTGCAGACGGCGAATTGCTGACCTGCCTGCCCGCCGAAGTCCTGCCGATGGCGCAGCGGTATTTTATGTTCTGATTAAAAATTATGCTGCATTGCAGCACGTGCAAACCCGCCATGACCAAACACCCACTACAAAGTGAGGCCGACATGACAAATTATACACCCCAAGGGAGGACCAACGTTACTCACGCTTACGAGGGTCCAAATGGCACATACTACAACACAGGCTCAGCCCGGATTTTCCGTTCTGCGCGCAATTTCGGCAATCGGGTCATCGGTATTCAGCGCGCTGATCAGAATGTCGGAATCTCAGTCGCACGTTCGTCGAGTTGCGTTCCTGCAATCGCTCAGCGACGAAGAACTGCAGAAGCGCGGCATCAAGCGCAGCCAGATCGTTCAACACGTTTTTGCGGATCGCATCTGGATCTAACCACGACCGCATTTATGGCAGAGGGGGCGCAGGCATGACTGACCTTCTCTGTACTGCGCGCCAGTATTCGGGTCATTCACATGGTGACCCCGCAGATTCTCTGTCACTGACCTATGAGGATCGTTTTCTGCGCCGTAAAGTTCTGACCTGCGAGAGCGGCAAGCAGATACTCGTCGATCTGGCGCAGACAATGTCGCTGGATCACGGCGGTGCGCTGATCCTTGAAGACGGGCGCGAGGTCGAAATTCAGGCGGCACCCGAAGCACTGCTTGAGGTCACCGCCCCAGACCTGACCCGCATCGCGTGGCACATCGGCAATCGCCATACCCCCTGTCAGGTTGAACAGACCCGGCTGCTGATCCAAGTCGATCACGTCATCCGGGACATGCTGCTAAAGATCGGCGCGACGGTACGCGAAGTACGCGAGCCGTTCACGCCCGAAGGCGGCGCCTATGGCCACGGCAGGACCCATGGCCACTCCCACTGACACCGATATCCTGACCCTGACGCAATGGCTGTCGCCCGCTTACCCGGTGGGCGGGTTCGCCTATTCGCACGGGCTGGAATGGGCCATTGAAAGTGGCTCCGTTTCCAACGCGGCAGAGACCGGCGACTGGATTGTCGACGTGATCGAGCACGGCTCGGGTCGCAATGACTGTATCTTTCTTGCAGCCGCCTATCAGGCGGAGACCCAAGAGAGGCTATCCGAAATTGACCAGATTGCACGCTCTTTCTGCGCCTCATCAGAGCGGCTGATGGAAACACGGCAGTTGGGCGAGGCATTTTGCGGCGTCACCTCTGATGTTTGGGCGTTCGAGCTGGGCACCCTGACCTACCCGGTCGCTATTGGCCGCGCTGCCGCAACCCAGGGCTTACCCATTCGTCTGACGGCGCAAATGTTCCTTCAGGCCTTCATGGCCAATCTGGTTGCTTGTGCGACGCGGCTTGTCCCATTGGGCCAAACCGACGGCCAGCGATTGGTCCACGATCTGACACCTTTGTGTCAGCGCGTGGCGAAAGATGCGATAATGGCAGGGCTGGACGACCTGGGATCGACCGCTTTCCTGCCTGACATCGCGTCGATGAAACACGAAACCCAATATTCAAGGATGTTCCGAACATGAGCAGCATGAACGGCCCTTTGCGCGTGGGCATTGGTGGCCCGGTCGGCGCAGGCAAAACCACCCTGACCGCCGCGTTGTCCGAAGCGTTACGTGACAAGGTATCGGTTGGGGTGATCACCAACGACATCTACACACGCGAGGATGCCGAGGCGCTGATGAGGATGCAAATCTTGCCGCAGGACCGGATCATCGGCGTGGAAACCGGTGGCTGCCCACATACGGCCATCCGCGAAGATGCCTCGATCAACCTTGCCGCCGTGGCCGAGATGCAGGCCCGTCACCCAGATGTTGAAGTCGTGCTGATCGAAAGCGGTGGCGATAACCTGTCAGCCACGTTCAGCCCGGAACTGGCGGACGTTACACTCTACGTGATTGATGTGGCCGCTGGCGAAGAAATCCCACGCAAAGGTGGTCCTGCGATCACTAAGTCGGACGTGCTGATCATCAACAAAACTGATCTTGCGCCCCATGTCGGTGCTTCGCTTGAGGTCATGGAACGTGACGCAGTCCGCATGCGTAATGGCCGCCCCTTCGTGTTCACTTCGCTGCGCAAAAGACAAGGGGTCGACGTTATCGTGGACCTACTGGCGCGGATCGGCGGATTGAAGGTCCAGGACAAAGCGGAGGCGTAGCCACACGCCATGCTCAGGCTGACACCAATTTAGTGCCAATTGGCGCGTCACTGCTGGAAACAACAGAGCGACAGAGGCATCTTTGCCGGGACGAAGGCTGAATTGGCTGCTGAGCGGGGCAACGAGAAGACAGTCGTGTTCTGGCTTGAAACAAGAACGAGGCCGCACCCTTGAAAAGAGAAGCCCGGCTAAGAACCTGAAACCTAATTAGTAAATCCCCGTAAACTCCAAATCAAAACCTCTGGGATTGCGGGAATTTCTGAAGACGTAGCCCGCAGTCGCTTCTCAATGCGTTCTAATTCTTCTTGGTTTAAAAACCATAACTTCAAATCTGACCGGACAGATGAAAATACTTCTGCAGCACTCTGGCTGCGATCATTCTCTCCTTCAATGGATCTGCGAATTGTTCGAGCCATTGATGTGCCTCGGATATTATGGCCTCTGCTGCTTCCGGGTTTTCATTATAGTAGGCAACTTTGTCCTCAAGATCGGTGAAATCGTCCCGCAGCAGGACAAAGTGCTTGTCCGGCTGCAACCGCCCTTCCATGAACCACGTTTCGTAGTGAAGCCTCGGCGACATTACCAACATGTTCGACGCCATACCCCATTTCAGGTTCGTGGCAACTTCATTGCCTTCAAGTGAAATGAAGTACTTGAACTGCTTTTGTTGCCCGTGCGTCAAGGCACCTTTGGGCCGTCGGCCGCTAACCTCTTTGCCGGTGTGGCCTATGTCGAATTCAGGGTGATCATAAAATTTGTCCACTAGAATGCGGCGGGCTTTGGTGCGTGCCGTGCCACGCCAGACGGCTGCCGGTTTTTTGTTACGAAAGGGAACAGGGGCGGGCGTCCAGGAAAAGTGCCTGTTCTTGTTCAGTTTGAGGATCACGGAGTTTGCATTGGTGTCAGAGATCGGCCTCGATTTGACGATCTTCGGTACAGGGGGCACCAGTCTGATGTCACCAAAAAGGTAGTCCAGGTGGCGATCCGCGCCGAAACCTTTCGCGTCCTCAATGAGATCAAGAAAGTAGCGGCCTCGCGCGCTGTCTATGTCTGACACCAGTGGGGCATCCGATGCGTCAAATGGCTCCGTCAATTTATTGTAATACGCGGCGCGATTTTCAATTTCATCGTAATCTGGTCGCGACTTTGCATCGCGCAACAGTTTTTCGGTTTGATGTTTGCACAGAACATAAGGCGTCAGCCAATGAGAGATGCCGCGCGCATAGTAGGTGAGGCGATCCGCATGGCGCGACTACTCCAACAAGTAATTGACCTTGCGCCGATGCTTCATCTGTTTTCCGATTGATTGAGTTTTATTTGCCTCAATTACCGTTGCGGAGGAAGTCGGTCAATTGCAGGAATGCCTGGAAGGCTGTTCAGGTTTTGCCTCTGTTGGCCAGACCAATAACCAAGGGCTGGCTCTCAGAAAACCCCGACGGCATAGTTTTTCTCCAAGGGCCTAGGCAACCCAACTCGGCCTAGCTCAACTGCACCCGTGGACCCGAACAGGAGCCTTGGCGGCAGTTTGAAACAGTGGTCGGCAATGACCTTCCTCAGCGCTTCCCAGGCGGTGTACACAACGAAATGACCCGGACCAATCGTGCAGTGAAGATGCCGCGCCTGAATACTCAATCTTGCAATTGCTGATATCACTGGCTGCGATTTTGTGCGTTCTTGCAAATTGAATTTGTGGTTTTTTGGCGAGACATTCCGGCGCATTGGTCCGCCGCTACGTATAAGAAAACCGAGGATCAGATTGTAAGTGAAGCGAAATAATCCAGAGGTTTTTGTCACGAAACTGCGGCAGTTCGAGCTGCTCGT
The DNA here is from genome assembly GCF_056542865.1 of Ruegeria sp. AA6. Lineage (NCBI taxonomy): Bacteria > Pseudomonadati > Pseudomonadota > Alphaproteobacteria > Rhodobacterales > Roseobacteraceae > Ruegeria > Ruegeria sp. AA6. The sequence continues at coordinate 4,651 of NZ_JBQGAN010000033.1, read as the reverse complement.
CGGGCAAGAAATGATGCATGTGGACGCGATCCGTGAGGGTCGCGCTACGGAGCAGACCAGATACCGGTGTTTCTGGCAATATAGCGTGGCGGAAACCAACCGACAGAAAGACCTCATTTACCTGCAGAACGAGAACGAGCGGCTCAATAATGCAGTCTCTGCCATGACGTTGGACAAGCCCATTTTGAATAAAACTGCTCGGGAAAAATTCTGAGCCCCGCCCGCCGATACGCCTGCTTCAAGATGATCAGAAGTGAGACAAAGTAATGGAACGTCGGACTTGTCCAGTACCGGGGCGCGTCGATCAACGCAAAGGTTTCAACCGCGTGGCTGGCTAGACGAAGATCGTCTCATGGCAGGTACGTGTCGGCTGTGTCGAACCACGTAGGCACAGGAAGGGTTAAGCAAAGCACGAATCCTGATCGAACATGGAGGAAACACATCAACACCAAACGACCTCGCAGTATTCAGGGCTACCGCCCACCCGCCCAGAAACCGTCGTCCCGATGAACCAGAGACCAGTCACGCACCAAAAGTCAAACCGGACCAGTCAAATCGGGCAAACCACTTGCCCCAGTCATCTGACCAAAACGATTGGATGTCCGTCACGTCGGTGTTTCCGCCGCTGAGCACGCCGAACTAACCTGCGAACCTGACTGAATATATCGGATGTACGATTGGAGCCTATACTGTTGAAAACCTCATAAACGCATGAGGCCCGAGTTTTAGGCGAACAGGCGATCCGTCGATAATGTCCAAAGCCGATGTCGACGACAGTCGTAGATATGCCCCTGGACCCAGTGTCAGAATTTGACCGAACCCTAAGCTCAAAAATCCTAACGGGCTTCTATAAGCAATTTTAGACTCGAATTTACGCAAAATCGGGGTTTTCAACAGTATCAACCCAAAGCGGACTGTATGACCAAATATCCATTTCACACATCACTCGATCACGTCAGAACCTTTTGCAATCAAAGTTTTCAAGAGACGTGCCTGTCCGATCCGGAAACACGGTTCCATATCTGTTGAAGATAATTATGGCATCCTCGTGCAAGAGGTTCTGCGGCCAAGCTTTCATCTCTTCTGGGGTGCTGCAAATATCAGTGCCTAGACGTTCCCTTTAATATTGTTTGCAAAGCGCGGTCGGGTAAAAATGAAGTTTTCCAGTTCGATATTGCCCAAGCCCACCTTAAAGGGGGGGACAAACGTGTTGGACGTCTCGACCAAGATGAGCGTGTTCTGATCCGACATCGAAGGCAGAGATGCTTGATATTGACCAATATCAGCGTCCGTCAGTTTTTCGGTATACCCGCCGCGAATTGCAGACCAGTTCACTGAAAGGCTGTTTTCGGCCTCATCGTAAACAACGAGCGAAATTCTGATATTCACATCAGCCTTATTTGACACCATCAAACGGAACATTTCTTCCATCGAGTCGATGTAGACGCTGTTGATTTCCCGGGTTTCGCGAGAAATCACGTCACCAATCGTATGGGCCGCCTTGATATTCGAGGCACTCTGCCTGTAGGCCTCGAAATACGTATATCCCGCCAAGATCGCCCAAGCGAGCATCGGGGTAAGCAGAACGGCCTCAAGGGAAATCGAGCCGTCTTCCCGTTCTCGAAAGCGTTTCGGGCGGTGCGTCAAAAATCGCTTGATCATCATACTAGTTAGGCTCCTGCACGAATACGGTTGCCGCGGTCAGTGCATACTGGCCCTCTTCGTTGACCAATGCCTTGCCCATTGCGGATGTCGGAAAAATGGGGTTGATCTTGGCGCAGGCCCGAAGAACCATTAGCTCGTTCTCAAGGCCGTTTTGGAAGGCCCGCACTGGGCGAACCACTTCAGAAAGGTCAGTGCAGTCTGGAACAGCGGGCACTGTGACCGCGCTAAATGGATCCTGCCGGATCATTTCCAGACGCACGTTGGCTTCGCAATCGCTTATAAATCCGGCGCGGCTGCAGATGAGAGCCTTGATTTCGTCATGTTGCGGGCTGATACCGGTGTTGAGTCGAATGTCTCGCACGGTCAGGTCGACGGCACGCTCAAGCTGCGCGTGTTTCAGGGTCACTAACCCAAGCTCCAACCCTGAAAGAACCAAAAACATGATGGCCGGGAAGACGATCGCAAACTCGACGGTTACATTGCCGCCTTCTTGTCGGCGCACCTTGGCCAAAGCTGAAATCAACCTGCGCATCATTGTGTCAACCTCAGCATACGGACGGAGGACGCGATCGAGGTAAAGGCATCCGTAAGCTCAACGGCTGGCGCTTCATAATAATGACTGTCTGAGCTTGCGCAATTTTGCAGCACATCTTGCCCACTCGCCGGGGCATCGACGCTGACACCAAAGACAATCACACCCTCATCCTTGGCAGCCTTGCACACGTGTTTGAGGCGCTGATCCTTGGCGACCGCACTTTTCTTGCTGAACGCCTTACCTTCCCACTGACCATAGGCACTTGGCGACTGGGTGAAGATGTTGTTTTCGATGTGCTCCAGCGACACGAGGTTCAGCAGTTCAACATAGGTCAACTGCACGGCGTTGCCGGGTTCGGCTTCTTCCACGCAAGTCGTTTTATTGCCTTTGCTCGTGCAGCGCGAGTCACCATTACCGTAGGGGTGATCCTGCCAGCTGTTGTCGTGCGGCCACCAATAGTTAGGGTTGCCATTTGACTGGTAGACCGAGAAGCTATCGGATTCCTCATTATACCAGATATCCGACGTGGTGGTGCGCATCGAAGGGTTGAGCATGTGCTGATCAGTATTTTCCCCGTCGGAAACCAGGATCAGAACCTTTAGAACGTTGCTGTTGTAAGGCAGAGGGCGGTTGTCGAATACTCCCGGAACGATACCGTCACCACCATCGGCTACGGGGGTGGCAAGTTTCTCGATGACGGGCTGCGTGCCGGGATCCAGCAGGATTAGGCCCCAATTCGCGCCATTGTCCAGACCCGAGTCCTCGTCCTGTTCTGGATTGGCGAGCTTGGAGAGGCCGTCGACGTAGTTATGAAGTACGGTTTCATTGTTTTGGAATGGCAGGATTGCCGATCCGGGGCGGATTGGGCAGACGGGGTGTTCAACCGTCCCCATATTTGTCTTGGTGATAGAGTCGTATTGAGCCCTTGTCTCGGTGTAAGGGTCGAAATGAGCCGTTTGCTCCAGCACTCTGGTCAGAGAAAGATCAGGTTTGCTGAACTCGTTGTCGATAAAGTTGACACAGTGAGAGTGGTCATGGAACCGGTCGAGATTGTAGTATTTCAGCAAATCCGCGCCAGCGTTCACTTGGCTGGAATATGGGATCAGTGAAAAAGAAATCTCGTTGCTCCACGTTCCGTTTTTTCTTCCAATCTGGCTAATAATGCTTTTCGTCGCATCCTTCAGATCCTGCAGCGGAATCGAAGTCGAGACGTCCGTGACAATTGAAATCTCGGCCATTCCGACGCTTTCCTCGGCAGTGCTTGCTGCAGGGGCGGACAGTGAATCGACACCTGAAAGGTGCATAAATTGGGTCGGGAAATCGTACCTCGCCGTCGCCGACACTTCACGATAACCAACGCCGTTGACCACATTGATGCTGGTCAAATTTTCCAGAAGACCCGCCTTTTCCAGATAGGAACGAACGACGGATTTCGGTTCTTCCTTTTGATCAAGGTCCGCTGCGGCCAGAACCGACCGGTCCAGCGTGTACTGCAGGTGTGCTCGTTCCTTCTCAAAGCGCATGTAATCTATGCCTATGCCCACACAAGCGACGATGGCCAAAAACATAAAGAGGGCGAAAATGGTAAGTGAACCGCTCTCGTCACGGCCAATTTGCCGTGCACCTGTCGGGGGCAGAATATTGAGCATGACGTTCTCCGGTAGAATCCAAGAATGAGCGGATAACGTAGCGCAGAATTTCGTCTTAATTTTGATGCAAAATGGGCGTCTAAATTACCGGAAATGAACTCAATGTTAACTCAAAGTGAACAGTATTGAGTTCGAAAAGGTGGCTTTGGAAAGCGGATGAGCAGAATGCTTCAGACAAAATATCTAATTTACAAGCTATTATGTGTTTTTTGTTTCTGGCGAGAAGACTGAATCCTTTTTGCTCTCAATAAGAGAAAGCACTCATATACCAAGAGACCGAACAGCGCATTGTGTTATCGTCCGCCGGCACCAGAAACCGTTGTCCCGATGGACCAGAGACCAGCCATGAACTAAAAATCAAACCGGACCAGTCAAATCAGGCCAACCGCTCCAACTGGGTCGCTTTCAGTAATTGACACACGATCTGCCGGGGCCAAATGCTACCAACTCACCAACAGGCCGGTTTGACTTTTCGTGAGTAATTTACCTTCCAAAGCCATGGCCAAGATGGCTGGTTTTAATCTGCAAAGCGGACCTTGATATTGAACCATTTCCGAGGGGACTGGCGCTGCACCATGGCAGTGCCACTTGCTTTTTTGGCACGGTCAGACTTCGCCCCATTTGCTTCCACAGTGCTTCCATCGGGTATGGCACAAATAGAAACACCGCCCGAAGGCGGCGTGTAAATCGTTGTTTTCTGACTTAGAAGATTGGTTGCGGGAGCAGGATTTGAACCTGCGACCTTCAGGTTATGAGCCTGACGAGCTACCGGGCTGCTCCATCCCGCGACACTTTTTTGGCC
>NZ_JBQGAN010000032.1:0-38375 GCF_056542865.1 Ruegeria sp. AA6 | reverse complement strand
TGCTTGTAGCTGATCGACGATGAATTCATCGATGTCACCTATGTCCAAATCCAAGCATGAGCAACCGAACGACGGTTAACGTGACAACACCCTTTGGCGAAGATCTGGAAACCGCTTTTCTGCGCGCTGAGAAGCGCGTCATAGAGATTCAGGAGAGCCTCGAAAGCCTGGCGAACGTTCCACATCAAGGCACCCTAAGACCACATCTCGGCAATAACATTCGGAACGTAACCAAGATCAAAGCGATCATTTATTTTGAAGTCGACGATGACAAACTGATCGTACGCGTACTCGCTGTCTTCTATAGTGGTCAAAACCACGATGCGCACATTCTGCTGCGCCTATTGTCCTGACCCCACGCATCCATTGGCCGAGCGATCGGCCGGCAGTTCTCATAAGTCGGCTACCTTTTAATAGCCGAACAGTGCTGAATCTCGAGTGCATTCCTGCGGTTCAAAACTAAGACCTAGCCAAGGATTTCAGTCTGGATGCCATCAGGGTCATGGAGGAGAGTGGTCCACTCAGAGCTGGATCTGCGCGATTGGTGAGCTTTGGTCATGCGATGGTTGGTGGTTTCCCGATCCTGAAAGACGCAGTAATGTACGGTCTGGGTGTTGGTTTTGTCTCTGGGCTAAAAACTGGTCAGTCAGCGCCGTTAGCGACCCGTCGGCTTCTCGCTCCGCGCCATTGAACTTGCTAGTGGTCGAAAAACTCTACCTAGACGTGGTGATCTGCACCACTGGCGATGGAGCAGATCTGGATGAGTTCTTCGGCCACATGAGTGTGTGGGACAACAAGGGTTGGGCGACCCGACGAAAAGCACATCGGTTCATTGAATAATCGGAATTTGCCCTTTCGTTTTGGTGACCAGGTCCGTCGTGCTCTCAGAGAAAAGGCAACTCGCAAAGCGTTGCGCCAACCGGTCCAGCGCCACGTTTTACCGTGACCCTGTCGCCGGGTTCGGCATCGACCGAGACCAAAGCAAAGCCGATATTCTTTTTCATCCGGAAAGACCAGGCGCACGTCGTCAAATCACCAATTTTTACCCCCCCTTTCTCTATGTCGTTCCAAGTGAATTCTGGATTTGCAGGACTGCCAGCGTCCAGCACAACCCCCAATTGATGCCGTTTCGGCCCCTCATCCGCAATACGGCGCAACGCATCGATCCCAATCGTGTCGTCAGGCACATGCAAGTCCACATATTTGCCCATGCGGACTTCGTAGGGATTGGTCTGTCCATCGGTGTCGCCTCCATAGGAAACGAGACCGCTCTCGACTCGCTCACTCCAGTTGGGGTTCCCTGGACCAATACCGTGTGGCTGGCCGGCCTCTTTGACAATGTTCCAGAGTGCAGTGCCTTTGGCACTATCCATCAGGTAAATCTCGAACCCACCTTGTTTGGACCAGCCCGACCGGGCGACGGCGACCGGAATACCGTCAATTTCGGTTTCCCGGAACCAGAAGTATTTCAGGTCTCGCACCCAATCACCAAAGATCGAGGCAACCACAGTTTCCGCCTTGGGACCCTGCACGGCCAGAGGTGAGACATCAGGCTCACTGACTTCCACATCCAATCCGCGCTCTCGTGCGACGGCTTCGGCCCAGAACCAGATATTGCTGTCCGCGATAGACAGCCAGTAGCGGTCTTGGTCCAGCTTCAGTAGGATTGGATCGTTGATAAGCACGCCATGGTGGTTGCAAAGTGGAACATACTTGCCTTGGCCCATCTTGCATTTTGAAAGGTCTCGCGGCGCAAGGATTTGCGCCAGACGCCCGGCATCTGGGCCCTTTAGCTGCACTTGCCGCTCTACCGCAACATCCCACATCGAGACATCGTTGATGATGCGCCAGTACTCCTCCTCTGGGCTGCCATAGGAGGTCGGCATCAACATGTGATTGTAAGTTGTCATAGCACACACACCATCGGCCAAGGTGGCCTCATAGAAGGGTGATGTGCGCAGACGCGTGGACGGAGAAATAGAGAACATGGCTTGATCGCGATTTAAGGGAGACAAGAGAAGGCCGCCGGTCCGGGTGGAACCGGCGACCCAAGGTCAGTTGACTGGTGCCACTGACAGGGAGAAAGCAGCCTTAGGTAAGCCAGATATTGCGTAGAGTCTGACCAAACCCACCAAGAGTTCCAACCGGATGGGGTGTGTACCCCATGACGTTTTGTGCTGTTGCCTCAAGTTGGTTCTGGAACACGGCGTTCACAAAGCCGCCATCGTCGTTCATCATATGCAACATGTCGCAATACATCTGCGCGCGTTTTGCCTCATCCAATTCGGCGCGGGCCGCCAGGATCATGGAATCGAATTCGTCAGAACCCCACATGGTCTCGTTCCAACTGCCACCCCTCATGTGAGCGATGGTCAGGAAGGCATCGACAGTAGGTCGAGCGTTCCAGCCCGACATGGTCATTGGTTTCTGCATCCAGGTGTGGGTCCAGTACCCGTCCGATGGGGTTTTTATCACATTTACATCTACCGCTCCCTTTGCAGATTGCTGGAAAGTCAAGGCAATGTCGTTTGCCGAATTCCCAGCAGTCTCGGACGTATGGAGGTCGAAGCCCGAAACCCCTGCCTTGTCGAAGTAGAACTTTGCCTTGTCGGGATCGTATTCGGCAGGCTTTACGTCCGGGCACCAGTACTTGTAGGTCGGGCCAATCGGTGTGTCTGCTGAAATAGTACCTATTCCCTTGAACACCTGGTTCAAAACAAGTTCACGGTCCAACGCGTGTTTGACACCTTTACGGAAATTCGCGTCATTTGTCGGAGCGCGGTCCACCATCATCACCATGTTGGTAAACGAACCAGTCGGTGTATTGTGAAGCGTCACAGCGTCGTTGGAGTTGAGCTGATCAACAGCGAAGGCCGGAACGTCGTATACGGAGTCTACATCCCCCGCTAACAACGCGCTCAACATTGCGTTTGCGTCCGGAACAGGGATGAAATCCAAGCCATCTAGGTAAGGCTTACCGTCCTCATAGTAGTTTTCGAAACGTTCGAAAACCACTCGCTCGCCGGGAATGAATTCCATCACCTTGAACGGGCCGGAGCCAATTGCATTCGTGAAATCGCTGTGCCCGGCTGGATGGATGGACAGATGGTAGTCTGACATGATCACCGGCAGGTCTGCATTGCCGGAGGACAAGGTGATCTTTACGGTCATAGCATCGGGTGCATCGATTGCAGTGACTGTCGAAAGCAGAGCCTTGGCAGGCGATTCCGAACCCTCGGCAATGTGGCGCGACAGGCTTTCGACTACATCGGCTGAGGTGACGTTCTGACCGTTGTGGAAAACTAGGCCATCGCGCAACTTGAATGTCCATTCGGTCGCTGCATCGTTGACACTCCATTCCTCTGCAGCGTCGCCTTCGACCTCAAGCGAGGGTAGCAAACGAGTCAATCGCTGGTAGACGCAATTGCCGTAGACTGCATCCGAAGTGTCCGTCATCCTGACGGGCTCTAGGGTATCATCGGTGTTGCCCTGCGCGATCCGCAGCCAGCCACCGCGTGTTGGCGACTGAGCGTATGCGGGACCAGCCTGTGCAAGAATGCTGCTTGCTGTGGGCACCAATAAACCAAAAGCGCCTGCGCGTTTGAAAAAACCGCGACGACTGAGCGATCCCGCCTTATATTGGCGTACCAAGCTATCGATATCGGACATTTTTTCCTCCCAGATGACCGATGCGGGTTGCACCCGCTGTTCATCGAAGTTTGAGCGGACGGCACCCTGTACACAAACAACCGATTCCATGACTTTGCCATAACTGAGGTTATGGAAATGTCAGCAGACTTCGAAAAGCCCAGCCGCGCCCATACCACCGCCGACGCACATGGTGACGACCACATACCGAACCCCGCGCCGCTTCGCCTCAATCAACGCGTGGCCAACCAACCGGGAGCCAGTCATTCCATAGGGGTGACCGACGGAAATCGCGCCGCCATTCACGTTTAGCCTTTCGGGGTCAATACCCAGCTGGTCCCGGCAGGGAATGGCCTGGGCTGCGAAAGCCTCGTTCAATTCCCAAAGACCAACGTCATCCACTTTCAATCCGGCACGCTCCAGTAGCTTCGGAACAGCATAAACTGGTCCCATGCCCATCTCCTCTGGAGCGCAACCTGCCACAGCAAGGCCCCGGTATACGCCTAGTGGAGCGAAGCCGCGCCGTTCGGCCATACGGGCCGACATCAGCACACAGGCCGATGCCCCGTCGGACAATTGGCTCGCGTTTCCTGCGGTCACGACACCGGCTTCAACAACCGGCTTCAGCCCCGCAAGCGTTTCGATTGTCGTTCCCGGCCGGTTGCCTTCGTCCAGCCGAACCGTAACGGTTTCTTCGGTAATTTCGCCAGATTCACGGTTTTTGACCAGCTTGGTCGCTGTTACAGGTACGATTTCATCGTCGAATGCTCCTGCAGCCTGGGCGGCGGCCGTGCGCGTTTGCGACAGTGCCGCGAATTCATCCTGTGCCTCACGAGTTACCCCGTGCAGACGCGCTACATTTTCGGCGGTTACAAGCATCGGCATATACGCGTGCTCTGAGGCTTGGACTACCGCTGGGTCTTTTTCGTCCATAACCCAGTCGAAATACCTGGCCTGCACCGCGGAAATGTTTTCTTGTCCTCCCGCCACGACAATGCCCATTCCGTCGACCGAAATCTGTTTTGCCGCTGTGGCAATGGCCATCAGGCCCGAGGCACATTGACGATCGAGAGTCTGGGCTGCAGCCGTTGCCGGGAGACCACCTGCAAGCGCTGCCAGGCGGGCGATGTTCAGGCCGGCAGTCCCAGCGGTCAGTACCGATCCCAGCACCACATCTTCTACCTCTGCTGGATCGATACCGGCCCGACTGACGGCGGCTCGTATGGCGTGTCCAGCGAGTGTCGGCGACTTCGAGTTATTGAAGGCACCCTTGAAAGCCGACCCTATGGGTGTTCGAGCGGTTGATACGACAACGACATCTTTCATATCACGAACCTTCCTATTAGATGAACCGGGCCCTAAGGGCCTTCTTGTCCAGTTTGCCAACCGACGTTCTTGGCAAGCTGTCGGTAAACTCAATCCGGTCTGGGATCGCCCATTTCGAAATCGCCCCTTGGTCAACCGCCACATCGAACGCCATACGAAGACGGTCGTAGGTTTTTTCGGTTTCATCACAGCAGGTAACAATCAGCATAGGGCGTTCCCCCCATTTCGTGTCTGAAACGCCAATGGCGGCCGCTTCACTCACACCTTCAACGGTGCTCGCGAGGTTTTCCAATTCAAGCGAAGACACCCATTCGCCTCCGGTCTTGATCACATCTTTAACCCGGTCGGTGATCCGCAACGTGCCCGTTTCGTCGATGAACCCGACATCTCCAGTATGCAGCCAGCCGCCTTGCCAAAGTGCCCCCGTCCCGGCCTCGTTTTTCAGATAACCTTGAGTTAGCCAGGGCGCGCGCGCCACAATTTCTCCCGTCGTCCTTCCATCGCGAGGGGCATCGTTCATATCCCAATCAACCACACGGATTTGCACAAATGGCGCGGGTTTTCCTGTTGCAATCCGAGCACTCAGCGGTGTTTGCGGGTCCCGCGTGGCCATCATGTCCGCCACTGTCAGGAACGGACAGGTCTCTGACATGCCATAGGCAGCGTGCACGTCAACTCCGTGCTCTAATGCCTGCCTTGCCAGACCTTCGGACAGAGCAGAACCGCCTATGATGACCTTCCAGTTGCTGAGATCTGTTTGCGCGACTTCAGGTGCATTCAGAAGCATCGCAAGTATCGTCGGTACACAATGCGAGAACGTAACACCGTGCTTTTCGATTAGCCCCAAAAGGCGGGCGGGATCGTAACGACCTGGATAGACTTGTTTAAGGCCCATCAATGTGGCGACATAGGGTATGCCCCAACCATGCACATGAAACAGCGGGGTTATCGGCATGTAGACATCGCTCCGGTTCAGCCCGCCGCCTGGTACCGGGCCTAACCCGGCCGCGACCGCCATTGTGTGCAAAACCAGTTGGCGCTGGGAGTAGCTGACCCCCTTGGGATCACCTGTGGTACCGGTCGTGTAGAAAAGCGTCGCTCGGATATTCTCGTCAAAATCCGGGAATTCTTGCTCCGGTTCGCACTGCTGCAGCAGGGCCTCGTACTCGCCTTCCGAGGACTCCACCTCGGGGAACACCCCATCGTCGCTGAGGATTACCAACCGCCAAGGCCGCTCGATCCGCTCAGAGATCTCGAGTAGAAGTGGCAAAAAGTCGACGTGGCACAGGATTACGTCGTCCTCTGCATGGTTGATCGTGTAGAGGATCTGATCCGGCGACAATCGGATGTTCACGGTATGCAGCGTGGCCCCGATCATCGGAATAGCAAAGAAACACTCGAGATACCGATGGCTGTCCCAATCCAGAACGGCCACAACGCTACCCTCACCCACGCCAAGTGAGCGCAACGCCCCTGCAGCCTGACCGACGCGCCTGGCAAAAGTGCGATAGTCATACCGCTTCGTATCGGCGTGTACAATCTCCTGATCTGGCGTGTTTGCCAGCGGCGTGGCGAGGATTTGCTTGATCAACAATGGGTAGGAATAGGCAGTCATGGGCATCTCCGATCGCCCCAGTCTTTGCGTTCTCCAGCCCTGCGGAACAAACAACAAAATCTCGGTCTTTGCCCAAACAAAAGAATACACATGCCTTTGCTATAACCAAAACGACCCCAAACTGGTCGCTATGGTTGTTTGTCTCGCTTCAAGCTTGCGCCGAATATGCCGGAAGCCTTGAAGGGAGGACCAAGGTGTACCGAATTATTCTGACCCGCCTGGCTCAGGGTTTACTAACCTTGCTCCTTGCTTCCATCATTATCTTCGGCGCGACGGAAATCCTTCCGGGCGACGTTGCTGAAGCCATTCTAGGACAAAGCCGCACCGAAGAATCGCTTGCCGCGCTTCGCGAAGAGATGGGACTCAACCGCCCTGCAGTAGTGCGTTATCTCGATTGGCTGGGCGGTATGATCCAAGGGGATCTGGGGACATCATTGGCCACCAAGCGACCTGTGGCTGACATGATAGAAAGCCGTATGTGGAACACTCTGCGGCTTGCGCTTTTGGCAGCGGCAATCTCGGTACCGATGTCTTTGGCTCTTGGCCTTTGGTCTGCGATGCGCGCCGGTGGCCGGATCGACAAAACTCTTGCCGTGACCACACTTGCGTTGATTGCAGTGCCTGAATTCTTCATTGGTCTCATTCTGATGAAAGTTTTTGCAGTCGAACTAAAGTGGCTCTCCGCGTCGGCCAACACGCGGCCCTACTTTGATTTCTGGCAGAATTTCCGGGCCTTGGCTCTCCCCGTAGCCACCCTCAGTTTTGCCGTTCTGGCGCACATGATGCGGATGACACGTTCTTCCGTCATCAACATCTTCACCTCCCCATACTTGGAGATGGCAGCACTCAAGGGCTTGCCCAAGCGTAGGCTGGTTTTGCGCCACGCGCTGCCTAACGCGCTGTCGCCGATCTTCACGGTTATTGCACTTAATCTGAGTTACATGGTGTCCGGTGTCATTATCGTTGAAACCGTGTTTGGCGTACCCGGCTTAACGCGGCTTCTGGTCGACGGTGTCACTCTGAGGGACATTCCACTCATCCAGGCCTGTGCAATGATTTTTGGCACTGTCTATATCCTTCTGAATCTACTGGCCGACGTCCTGTCCATCATGGCGAACCCGCGCTTAAGGTACCCAAAATGAGCGAAGCAACCGATATCCCCACTCCCCGGGCCTCCGTCTTTGCGGGCCTGCGCCTGACCTGGACTGCAGGTATTGCCGGCGCGGTGCTGCTGTTCTGGCTCATCCTTGCGTTTTTTGGGCCATGGATCGCACCCCATGGTGAAGCCGAAATCATCTCAGGCCAGACCTTTGCACCAATAGGCGAAGGCGGTTTGCTGGGTACTGACAAGCTGGGACGAGATGTATTGTCCCGCCTGATCTATGGAGTACGTACAACGCTGTTGCTGGCACTTGTCACCACCATGATCTCTTTTTTATTCGGCGTCGCACTCGGTTTTGCCGCCGCGATTCTGAGAGGCTGGTTCGATATCGTAGTAAGCCGCGTTGTCGAGGCATTCATGGCTTTCCCCTCCACCCTATTGGCTTTGGTTGTCATAGGCGCCTTCGGTACTTCTATCACAGTGCTTGTTCTGACTGTTGGGTTGGTCCTCTCGACCAGCGTATTCCGTGTCTCTCGAGCACTTGGTTATGACATCGGCGTTATGGATTTTGTCGAGGCTGCCCGTGCGCGGGGCGAAGGCACCTGGTGGATTCTGACACGTGAGATCTTACCCAATTCCATGGCCCCCTTGATTGCCGAGTTTGGCCTTCGATTCACCTTTTCGATCCTGTTCCTTTCGGGCCTGTCGTTTCTTGGCCTAGGAGTGCAAGAACCTGCGGCCGACTGGGGGCTCATGGTGCAGGAAAACGTGGGGGGGCTGTTCCTCGGTTCGTCCGCAGCGCTTATACCAGCTGCATGCATTGCCTCCTTGACCGTTTCCATGAACCTGCTTGTTGACTGGTTCCAACAGCGCCAGCAAGGCGAAACTGTTCTGGAGAAGATCGACCAATGACCGACATTCTGACCATCAAGGACCTGCGCGTCGAGGGACGCCCCCCAGGCGGTAACTATGTGCCAATTGTCAAGGGCGTGTCCATGAGCGTCGCCAAGGGCGAAGTGTTGGCACTCATTGGCGAAAGCGGCTCGGGCAAATCTACGATCTCTCTGGCATCAATGGGTTTTGCCCGCCCCGGCTGTCGCATCTCAGGGGGTGAAGTCTGGCTGAACGGACGGGACATTATGAAATTGCCCCCACGCGACCGCCACAGCTTGCGCGGGGACGAAGTGTCTTACGTGGCACAATCGGCAGCAGCTAGCTTCAACCCTGCGCTTAGGATCGGCAAGCAAGTTATCGAGGCACCTCTTTGGCATGGCACCGGAGATGCCGAAACTCTGACCGCGAATGCAATAGAGCTTTACCGCAAACTTGACTTGCCCGCCGCGGAAACCGTCGGCGACAAGTTTCCACATCAGGTTTCGGGTGGTCAGTTGCAGCGCTTGATGGCTGCAATGGCCATGTCCTGTGGACCCGACCTTCTGATACTCGACGAACCCACCACTGCGCTTGACGTAACGACCCAGATCGAGGTGCTGAAAGCCTTTAAGGACATTATCCGCGATCAGGGTACCGCCGCGATTTATGTCACACATGATCTCGCCGTAGTCTCGCAGGTGGCTGACCGAATTCTAGTGCTAAAAAACGGCGAGATGGTCGAGGAAGGCACAACGGATCAGATCTTGCACCACCCACAGCACGAGTACACTCGCACACTGATGGAGGCTGTCCGTCCTGCTCCACACTTGGTGGATCACGTGGAGACAGATCTGGCTCAGAGGCCGGTGATTTCGGCACGGAACGTGACTGCGGGTTATGGAGCTCTGACCATTCTCTCTGATGTATCCGTCGATGTACCTGCCGCTTCGGTCGTGGGCGTAATTGGCGAAAGTGGTTGTGGAAAAAGCACACTTGCCCGAGTTGTTGCGGGCCTCACACCGTTAAAGGGCGGAGAAGTCCAACTCGATGGCAATACCGCCGCTCCAGCAGTGAAGGATCGGTCGATTGAAACGCTCAAGGATTGCCAGATCGTCTTTCAAATGGCTGACACGGCGCTTAATCCTCGGCAACGGATCAGCGATATCCTGGGCCGTCCTCTGGAATTCTATCTGAACCTCAAGGGGCGCGCACGCGCCCAGAAGGTCGGCGACCTTTTGGAACTGGTCGATCTTCCTCGCGATTTCGCCTCCCGCTATCCCGGAGAGCTGTCTGGTGGGCAAAAGCAACGCATTAATCTCGCTCGCGCGCTTGCCGCCGAGCCCAAGGTGATCCTTTGTGACGAGGTGACTTCGGCGCTGGACACCGTGGTGGCCGCAGGTGTGATCGAACTCCTGAAATCGCTGAAGGACAAACTGGGCGTCGCCTACATGTTCATCAGTCACGATCTTTCCACCGTAGCTTCTTTCGCCGATGAGGTGGTTGTACTGTATGCCGGACGTGTCGTCGAAAAGGGACCATCAAAAGCGGTTTTTCGCCCGCCTTTTCACCCCTACACAAAGCTGTTGCTATCTTCGGTGCCCGAGATGCGCCAAGGCTGGCTGGAAGGCGTGGCAGATACAAGCGAGGCAAAGGCGGCTAGCGCTGGCAGCGTCGAAATCGGTGCGCGGGGCTGCCCCTTCGCCAACCGCTGCACCCATATCATTGCGGGAACATGTGATACTCGGACTCCACCTTTGCATGACCTACCCGGTGGATTGAGCATCGCTTGCCATTTGACCCAGACGAACCTGCCCCTAGACTGACGTCGCCTCAGTCCACCAGCGCCTGGTAACTCAGAACTCTAAGCTCACGGCGCAGGGTATAGGCGCTCGAAGGAATTAGCTGCGTCATAAGTATCACAGTCATCTCCTCGATCGGGTCCACCCAAAAGGCGGTCGAGGCCATACCGCCCCAGGCAAATTCACCGGGTGAGCCGATGATTTTGGCCCGCGCCGGGTCTAACATCACCGACACACCGAGTCCGAAGCCAACCCCCTCAAAGGTAGTTTCGCTGAAATGAGCCTGTCCCCGGCTCGCCAAATCGCCGCCCATGTGATTGCACACCATTAGATCAAAAGCCTTGCGCCCTAGTAACCTGCCTCCGTCACATCTGCCGCGCCGAAGAAGCATCGTTGCAAAACGCTGGTAGTCGTCCATTGTGGAGAGCAACCCACCGCCCCCGCTTTCCAAGGTAACCGGCGCAATGAAACCTTTCTGATCATCAGAAGCAACAAAGCCGCCTGGCGCGCGGTCATAGAGCGTGGCCAAGCGGCCAGACTTATCGGCCGATACGGCGAAGCCTGTGTCCACCATTCCGAGCGGATCAAAGATCTGTGTCTTAAGAAATTCGCCGAGAGGCTGACCACTGATAACCTCGATCAAATGGCCGAGAACATCCGTCGAAAGGCCATAAAACCAACGGTCACCCGGCTGAAAGGCCAAGGGAAAACTCGCTAGCACTTCAACAGCTTCCGCCATCGTCGTAAGACCTCTGTCAAAGTCGAGACCGCTATCCGAAAGGGCACGCTCCAGCTCGTTTCCCTGCGGATCACCATAGACGATCCCCGCCTGGTGTGTGAGAAGATCATGGATTGTAATACCCCGGTCAGCTGGCTCGGTCTCGTTCAGAGCGTGACCAGGACCCTTCCAGACCTGCGGGTTTGCGAAATCTGGGAGAAAGTCGCAAACAGGCTGATCCAGTTGAAACGCCCCTTCTTCGTAGAGCATAAGTAGGGCGAGTGAGGTCACAGGTTTGGTCATCGAATAGATGCGCCAAATAGTATCAGGTAATACAGGCCGCTTCGACTTTGCATCGGCAAATCCCGCACGCTCCGAAAAACATATCTTTCCCCGGCGAGATATTTGCACAGCCAGACCAGAAAGGCGTCCGTCATGCACATGGGCGTTCATCCAATTGGTGATGCGCGACAGCTTAATCGGGTCTAATCCCAAGGTATCTTCTGGTTGCAAGTCGTCAGCTCCATATAGTCTCAACGTCAATCTGCACCGAGATTCTCTTGGCGTTCAAGCGATAGATAATCTATCTATAACCTAACTGAAATTATGCTTGAGTTGGCCATGAGTACACGGCGACTTCCCCACCTGAACTGGCTGCGCGCATTCGAAGCGTCGGCCAGGCATCTGAGCTTTACCCATGCGGCGCAGGAACTGAACCTGACACAAGCAGCGATCAGCAAACAAGTGAAATTGCTGGAGCATTACTTGCGCGAGCCGCTCTTTGAGCGCAAACCCAGAAGTCTGGTCCTGACCAAAGTGGGCGCCGCCTATCTACCGAAGGTCAGAGACGGCTTTGAACGCCTGGCCGCGGGAACCGAGGAAGTGTTTGGCCTGCGGCGCTCCGAAGTCCTGACCGTGCGGGCGCCGGTCGGGTATTCAGTTAACTGGATCGCGCCGCGACTTCAGGGATTCTTTGACCGCCACCCGGACACTGAAGTGCGTCTGGTCTCAAGTGTATGGGGAGATCAGTTCGACAATGAGCGGTTTGATCTCGATATCCAATACGGCACAGGGAAGTGGCCAGGATACAAAGCCGACCGGTTAACTTGGGAGGTGATCAAACCGGTTTGCTCTCCAATTTTGCTTGAGGGTTCCAAAGCGATCCGCAAACCAGATGATCTTGCCCACCATCGCCTGCTACACGTGCTCGGTTACGAGGAGGGTTGGGCTGACTGGTTGCGTTATGCAAAGGCAAGCGGTGTCAACTCGGGCCAGGGGTTACAGTTCGACACCTCGCTGCTTGCTTTCGAGTTTGCCTCTCGTGGTGGCGGTGTAGCTTTAGCACGGTCCTCAATGTGCGGCGTCGAGATCGAGCGCGGACGACTTGTTGAACCCTTCGAGCTCGAAGCGCCCCTGCAGGAGGCTTTCTACTTGATCGCACCGGAAGCGGATCGCGACCATCCTGATGCCCAAAATTTTCGCGAGTGGCTGATCGAGACGTCAGAAAACGACCTCGAAAACAAGCGCATTCGAGAGACCTATCCGGCTTGAAGCCGCACGCCTGCGTCAAGACGAATGGTCTCGCCGTTCAGCATAGGGTTTTGGATGATGTTAACGGCAAGGCGCCCAAATTCCGCGGGCTCGCCAAACCTGTTTGGAAACATCCGGCCATCTAGCATCCCGTCGATTACCTCCTGCGGAATATGATCAGCGATCGGAGTGCGAAATAATCCGGGCGCAATTGTCATGACCCGCACTCCGCGGGGCATGAATTCACGGGCGGCCTGCAATGTCAGACTGGCAATCGCGCCCTTTGAAGCCACATAAGCCCCCTGCCCAATTTGACCCTCGATTGAAGTAATCGAGCCTGTGTTGATGATAATCCCGCGCTCGCCATCTTGATTGAGCGGCTCCTGCTGCATCATCCGGGCTGCGCATTTCGTCATGACGCTGACGGTTCCCATCAGGTTGACGTTGATCACCCTCGCGAAAGCTTCCATATCAACTGGACCGTCCCGTCCGACAAGTCGCATACCGCCGGGGATGCCCGCACAGTTGACAACTATGCGAATTGGTCCGCTCCGGTCTTCGGCCAGATCCAAAGCGGCCTCGACCGCAGAACTGTTGATAACATCACAACCTATGCCAAGCGCGCCGATTTCCGCTGCCGCGTTTTTTACCCGAACTTCATCGAGGTCCAGCAAGGTAACTCGTGCTCCGGCTTTGCTGAGCGCCTGTGCAGTAGCAAGCCCCAGTCCTGATCCTGCCCCGGTCACGATCGCAGATAGTCCTTCAATATCCATGCGTGATAATCTCCGTTTGTTCAAAACTTCTTAACCCAGAACCAGAAGGTAAACATCGAAGTTCTATTTACCCTTTGGCCAACCAAAAAACACTTTGCCTCCGCGTGCAGTGCAATATGTCGGGACGGTCGGGTCACAAACCTGCGCTGTTGTTTCGAACAATTGCTCCGCGATAAGCAACTTCAGGCGGGTTGTGTCACACCCGCGACATGCCTTGTTGACAACTTCGGCAGGATATCCCGACAGACGTAAATGCCGCGCTGAGAAGAAGTTCAGTTCGCGCTGAGAAGAAGTTCAGTTTAGGTGATCGAAACTGGATGCTCGAAGAGTGGGTCGGATCACTCTAAAAGATTCGGCCCAGGTCAAGGACTGCAAAGCGGCCAATCCGTGCCTTCCCCGCTGACACTTAGCTCGGCAACTGCAAACCCGTCAAATGACAGAAAGGCAGACGTCTCGAAGCGTTGTGGCCAGCTCTCCCATATAGGTGTCATCGTAACCCGAGTCATTCTCCAGCACACTTAAGAATGCACAGCTGGTGCCGGTGACCATATCCACCATGAGGAACTGCCCTCCATAGCCAGCATGACCGATTAATCGACCGTCGGTCATGGTCTGGTTTGAGTACTTGAGCCAATTCTTGGGTGATGTCATCGCTGGCGCGCGGCGGATCAGAGTTTCTTGCAGGAAACCGATGTTGGCCATAGGTCGACCGTGCAGGTCGCGGCCTTCCCGCGCCAGTAGCAACCCGAACCGCGCGAGGTCGCGCACGCTTAGGCAACCGCCACCAGAAAACGCTGGGTGCCCGTCCTTGCTGAGGCTGATGTGAAAGGCGCCCTCGTATCCTGCCGCATCAACAATTTCTTCGATTTGTTCAGCTAGTGGAATGGGCGAAACCTCGGCCGCTATCAGGGTCAGGACATCCGTGTTCGCGGATTTATAGTCGGCTTGTCGCACCCCCGAGTTTACCCTGAAACCAGTGATCGAGGCCGCAAATTCCGCAAGCGTGATTTCCTTTTCACCCTCGCCGGGCAAGCGCCAACCCAGAGCGACCTCTTCAGTATAGCAGTCGGCATCGGGGTCAGCATAATCCTCGGTGAAGTCGTTATCGACGTTCATGTCGAGCAAAGATTGAATGCTGGCCTCGGCATACCCGCTGCCGATACCCGGCAGATAGTCGCGGACCTGCGCGTCCAATGACAACAGCCCCTGTGCAAGCAGACGACCTATGATTAAGTGGATGTGTAGCTTTGTCACCGACTGGATCGAATGCGGCGCTGAAGTCGAAAAATCATCTGCGGCTTTTTCCAGAATGATCTTGTCGTTCTTTAAACAGCAGAACGCAGAGAACGCCGGATGGGCAAGCATTTGTTCCAGTTCAGGCACACGGGCGCACAGATTTTGCTCGGCGGCTTCCAGCTGCAAAACCTCTCTGGAACGCACCATGAGACATCGGCGGAACAGCCGATATGCGTTGTGGAACCCATGCCGGCGAAATTCCGGCTGGTTCCACCGTTGCTTGTTGTCGTCTCCAACAGCCAGATCGGGATTGGGTATGATCCTATTCCTGCTCATGACCGAGGCACCTGGATCAGGGCATCAACAGCGACGATGTGATCTGGGTAGACAAACATCGGGTTGATCTCGACCTCTGCGACCTGGCTGCGCGCCTCTAGGAACGCCGCACAAAACCGGTGCAGCGCATCCGAAATTCGCGGAATGTCCGCTTTTTGACTGCCCCGGTACCCTTCCAACAGTCGAGCTACACGGAGCGAACACAATGCGCGCTCGATCTCGTCTTTTGAGGCAGGCAACAACACAGTGCGCGCGTCTCGGACCAACTCGGTCAAAACACCGCCGCTACCAATCACCAAGCTGGGACCAAATTGCGGATCAGCACGCAGCGTGACGATCATCTCTGCAAGCGGCTTGGGCGACATGGCTTCGATCAGGAAGCGATCCGTCACCGCCGCGCGGTCATAAGCCGCAACCGTTGCCGTCATTGCCTTGATCGCCGAGGACAGCCCCTCCGCATCCTTGATCCCCAAAGCGACCGCGCCCGCTTCGGTCTTGTGAGGTAAGCTTGGTGACATCATTTTCAGTGCGACCGGATAGCCGATATCCTTCGCAACGCCAGCTGCCTCGGCCGCGTTGCAGACATGTCCGTTTGGCACAGCAATAGCCGTTTGCTTGAGCCAGGATTTACCTTTGTCTTCGGTCAATACCATTGGGCTCTGTATAGTTGCACCGGGTCGCAAGGCGGCAGGCCGGTCAATCCTTGTCCGCGCCCTTGCTTCGGACCACCAAATAGCATCACGCATGGCATTCAACGTCTCGTGAATACCCTGCATAGGTGCGACCCCCAGTTCTATGAGATGCCTGCGGGTTCCACGATCAAGATTTTCAGGTAAGGTCGCGCAGATCGCTGCCGGGACAGAGTGTTCCTGAGCGGCCTGCGCAAAAGCTGCAGCATCGTTCTGGTAGTAGATCTTGGACGCGTCCAACCCTTCTGCCGGGTAGTCCTGCACCAGAACAGCCAGATCCGCGTTAAGGGCCGATAGCGCCGTGGCAAAAACCGGGTAAGTCTTATCGCCCTGTCCCCAGATCGGGGTCGTATAGTCCAGCGGGTTGGAAACCGTCGCGATCTCAGGCAGCAAACTGGTCAGGCTTTCCTGCCCTGCAGAGCCCACTTTGGGAAAGCACACACCAATCCTTTCCGAGTGATCTGCGAGCATCGTCGCCCCGCCCCCAGAACAGGTAAAGCCAGCGACACGCCTGCCTTGCGGCGCGCCTGCTACGCAGAGGTACTTCAGCGTTTCCAGAAACTGCGACGGGCTGGTGACGTCGATCACCCCGGTGCGATCAAACAGTGCCTGATAAAGCTCGCTCGAACCGGACAGAGAGCCGGTGTGACTGACCGTCAGAGTCGCCCCAATGGCGGAATTGCCGGTCTTCAGTGCGACAACCGGAACCCCCCGATCCAGGGCTTTCAGCGCGGCGCGTTCAAAAGCAGCAATGTCACGCAACCCTTCGATGTGCAATCCAATGGCGCGCACAGCCGGGTCTTCAGCAAAGGCATCCAGGAATTCCTCAATCCCCAAGACCGCCTGATTGCCTGCAGAAACCATGTAGGCCATTGGCAATGAACGCGCACTCATGGTGATGTCGGATGAGAACATACCAGACTGGGTAACGATCGCTGCACCGTATCCCGGCGACCAGCCGCCATGTTCAAATGACCAAAGCGCGGCATTGTCGACATAGTTGATCATGCCATAACAGTTTGGGCCGATCAGAGCCATATCACCGGCGGCTTCGATCAGATCTCGTTCCGATTGTATGTCGCCAGTTTCCTTAAAGCCCGCGGAAAAACAAACGACACCACCTGCACCCATCTGTTCCAATTCTCTCAGGGCATCTGTCACCCCGGCCGCAGGGATAGCGAGATAGACGGCATCAGGTGGCTCCGGCAGGTCCGAGATGCAGGGAACACAGCCCACGCCATCCAGATCGGCGCGTTTGGGATTAACGGCCCACATTTTCCCTTGAAATCCACGCCGACGGGCTTCGCGCACGGCAATGGTCGCATCACGTCCACCAATAAACGCGATGTGGCGCGGCTTTAAAAGACGCTCAAGATTTTCGCGCCGCGCCGGCGTCATGCGCCAAGTGGCCTCAGGATGGACCTGGTGATGATGTGGCGTTGGATTTCGCTGGTGCCGTCCCAAATCCGCTCCAATCGGCTATCGCGCCAAAACCGTTGGATCGGCATTTCCTCCATCAATCCCATGCCACCAAAAATCTGAACGGCATCATCGGCGATCCTGTTGAGCATCTCTGAGCAGTAAACCTTGACCATTGCCGCATCTGCATCACCCATGACACCCGCTTCGGCACGTGCAACGGCGTCTTGCACCATCAGATCGGCCGCGCGCAACGTCATCGCACCGTCCGCCAAACGGAAGCCGGTGGCCTGAAACGTACCGATCGGTTTACCGAATTGCTTGCGCGTTGCGGCCCACTCGGTCGCCAGGTCAAGGATGCGTTCGGCCTTACCGCAGCAGGTCGCGCCGACCCAGATACGCCCCATGCCGAGCCACTTTCCCGACAGCTCAAGCCCGCGACCCTCTTCGCCCAGGATCTGATCCGGACCAAGACGCACATTGTCGAAACTCAACTCAAAAGTCTTGTAACCGCGATAGCTGACGCAATGCGTCCCTTCGCGGCAGTCGAACCCCGGAAGGCCCACATCGACCAGAAAAGCCGTCACCCGTTTGCGTGGGCCGCGTGGTGTTTCATTTGTACCAGTTGCAGCAAAGACAATCGCGAAATCCGGCATGCAGGGACCGGAGATAAAGTGTTTGGAACCATTCAGGATCCAGTCATCCCCGTCGCGTATCGCATTTGTCTTCATCCCCATGACATCCGAACCTGCGTCAGGCTCTGTCAAGGCAAAGAGCTCACGCTTTTCACCGCGCACGGCAGGAAGCAAATATCGCTCGCGCTGGTCTCCTTCGCAGGCCATCAGCAATTCCGTCGGGCGGGCCGCCCAGCTTTGTAGCGCATGGCTTGTACGGCCGTATTCCCGCTCGATCAGGGACATGGGCCCATATCCCAGCCCTCCGCCACCAACCTCTTCGGGCAGGTTGCAGGCGAAGAGGCCCAATTCATGCGACCTCGCCTCAATCTGGCGGCCGATCTCCTCGGGCACATAGCCTAGGCGATCCACCTTTTCTTCATGCGGATACATCTCTGTTTCGACAAATCGGCGAACAGTGCTAACCAGAAGCTCTGTTTCGTGACTGGTTTCCAGATTCATGGCAGCCTCATTCATTCTGCCTGAGCCCGCGTGTTTCGCCGCGACAGAATCGCAGAAACGGCAAAGGCAATCAGGGTGATGGCAATCAGGATCACGGCAGCGGCAGCCACTGTCGGATCGGTGTTTTCACGGATGCCGTTCCACATGCGGCGCGGCAGCGTATAAACGCTGTATTTCGAGATGAACAAGGTCACCACGATTTCATCCCAACTGAGGATAAAGGCAAAGAGCGCCCCGGCAAAAACCCCCGGCCTGATCGAAGGCAGGATCACCCGGCGCATGGTGGTCCAGTTGGAGGCCCCGAGATTCTTGGAGGCTTGTTCAAGCTTGGGATCAAACGTTGCCAAAGACGCGCTGACCGTGATCAGCACCATTGGGGCTGCCAGGATTGTATGCGCAAGGATCAAACCGGCGTAGCTGTCCAATAGACCCAGAGGGATCCACAACCGATAGAACGCCATGGCGGAAATAATCTGCGGTATGATCAATGGTAGCAGCAGAAAGGCGCGAACCAGTTCGCTGAATCGCGAGGAAACTCGCCATAGACCGATCGCACAAAGCGTGCCTAAAAGCGTCGCTAATGCGGAGCAGGACAGGGCAATCACGCCACTTTGGAAAAAACTCGACAGCCATTCCTCACTGGTGAACAGCTTCTCGAAATGACGCAGAGAATACTCGCCCTGCGGCATAGACAAAAAGCGTTTCGGCGTCAACGAAACAGGGATGGCGATCAGGGCCGGTGTCACTAGAAACAACAGCAGCACCCATGCCCCCACGCGGTTGAAAAATGAGAACAGGCCCGGCTTCATCGCGCTGCCCCCCCGAACACCGTGCTCAGCTTCATGAACCGCGACATGATCCAAAGCATCGCCAGAACGCCAAACAGCATGATGGCCGCCAGCATCGCCGCCGTGCCCCACTTCAAAGTCACCAGCAATTGAACCGAGATGTATTCTGCCACCATCAGCACCTTGCCGCCGCCCAACACGGCCGGTGTGACATAAAACCCGAGGCTGAGGATGAAAACCAACAGGGTCGAAGCCACAAGCCCCGGCATGGTCATCGGCAGGTAGACCCGCCAGAAGGTCTGGCTTCCGCTGGCCCCCAGGTTGCGCGAGGCGTCCATCACCCTCTGATCAATGGATTGCATCGAGACCAGCAATGGCAACACCGCATAGGGGATCATGTAATGCACCATTCCAATCAGAACGCCCAACTCATTGCGCATGAAGGCGATGGGTTCAGCAACCAGGCCGATGTCTTCCAATGTGACATTGACCAGCCCCTTGCGTCCCAGCAACATGAGCCAGGCGAAGGTGCGTACGAGGATGGAGATCCAGAACGACACCAATAGCAGGGTCAGCATGTAAGTCTTCTGGCGTTGATGGCAATGCACCATCGCATAGGCGATGGAATAGCCGAAAATGACGCTGAAGACCGTCGTGATGATGCAGATTCGTACCGTGGTCCAGACAATGCGGATCAACGCATCACCTTCCGCCAGTTTGGCATAGTTGCCAAACCCAGGCTCGGGGTCTGTCACGCTCAGCCAAAGAATATTCAGGATCGGCCCGAGATAGAGCGCGACCACCATCAGCAGCAAAGGCGCGATAATCAGCCATCCTGGGTGGATATGACGGTTTAAGGCTTGCATCCAGAGCTTTCGGAAAGGGTTTGGCAACCCGACCCTTAGGATCGGGTGACCATAAGCTAAAGCGATCAGCTGATCGCTTCGAGGAAGGCATTCACCGCGTCGCCGCCGTTTTTACCCCACCATTCAGGATCGTTGTAAACGATCTTGTCGATGTTCATGGCCGAGGTGATCGCATAAGGCTGTTGGTCCTCGGGAATCTGGCCAAAGGCCTCGGGATTCGACGGAGTCATGCCAAGGCAATCCAACAGCGCCAGCTGCGCTGGTATATCCTGCGCCGTGGCGATGAAATCCATGACTGCGGCACCAGCGGGGTTGCCCTTAGGCACGATATACGCCCCCGGCATCGCCATCGCCTGATTGTTCACCAGCTTGTATTGACCGTCAGTGTCGTTTTCGATGTTGCGACCCCGGTTCTGCCAGATGATCGCCATCGAGACCTCGTTGTTGACCACCATCGAGTGAACTTCCGATCCAGACCCCCAGTAAAGGCTGTCATCTTTGATCGACTGGATTTTGTTCAGAGCGCGGTCCATGTCAAGCGGGTAGAGATCGCTGCCAGCGACGCCATCGGCCATCAATGCGGCCTCGAGCGACCCATTTGCCCATTTGTAAAGCGCACGGGTCCCGGGGAATTTCTCGGTATCAAAGAAATCGGCCCAGTTTTGCGGTGGATTATCGCCATAGGCTTCAGTGTCATACACAAAGGCATACCCGTAGAGGATGATCGACACCCCATATTCCAGCGCATAGCCGGGCAGCGTTTTCTCCTTGGACACCACGGAATAGTCAATCGGCTCCAGATGCCCGGTTGGTCCAAGTGACACGGCGTTGAACAAATCCGCATCCGCCACATCGGCCGTCACATTGCCACTGTCGACCATTTCCTTGATCTTGCCTTCCAGCGGACCAGAGGTATCAAACTTCAAACCTTTGCCGGTTTTGGCGGTAAAGGCCTCACCGATGGCCGAGCCATGGCATTCTTCGGATTGGCCGCCCCAGTTCCACATCACGACATGGTCTGCCGCCGCTTCGGCGTCGCCCGCCAGTACCGCATTCATTGCAACACCCGAGGCACCGCAAAGCGCCAGAAACGTGCGCCGGTCCATGCGGCCAGCCTTGAACGCCTGGGCGCTTTCGGCAAGCATTTCCTTTTTGAATTGTTTATCGTGCATTTTCTTCCTCCCATTTGATCCGAGATTTGACTCGGCTTTCGGTCATGACGCCTCTGGGCGTTCTGTGTTGGGGTGCCTAGCCCGCTTGTAGCTCCACTGCTGCTGTATCCTTCCAAAGCAAATCCACCCTCACCCCCTCTGCCAGATCAGAGGCGTTGCGCCAGACGTCGATATCAACCTCAATCTCGGCCCCCTCGTCGGTGTCCACGATGATCCTCTGCATCGAGCCGAAATAGGTGATGCTGCGAATGGCGCCCCTCATCCGGGCCTCGGTGTTTTCGTTGCCAAGCATCAGATCAATTTTTTCCGGGCGAAGGGCAAAGACCTTCCCCTGTTGATGAATGAAGTTCGATTTCCCCAGAAAGCTGGCGGTGAACTGATTGATCGGGCGCTCGTACAGCTCTTTTGGCGTGCCAACCTGCTCGATCGCGCCGTCGCGCATGATCACGATGCGGTCAGACATCGACAGTGCCTCTTCCTGATCATGGGTGACATAGATGAAGGTGGTGCCAACGCGACGATGAATGTCCTTGAGCTGCTCCTGCACTTCGACACGCAGCTTTTTGTCCAGCGCTCCCAGCGGTTCGTCCAGCAACAGCACAGGCGGCGCAAAACACAAGGCACGTGCAAGGGCCACACGTTGTTGCTGACCACCAGACAACTGCCCCGGTTTGCGATCTGCAAACTCCTGAAGCTGAACCAGCTCCAGCATCTCGTCGACACGGTTCCGAATTTCGTCGGCGGGGCGTTTACGCACGCTTAGCGCATAACCCACGTTGTCGCGAACAGTCATATGGGGGAACAGAGCATATCCTTGAAACACCATGCCGAAATTGCGCTTTTCGGCTGGCACATCCGAGATGGACGCACCGTCCAGCGCAATCTCTCCTTTCGATACGTCGAGAAACCCGGCGATCATCATTAACAAGGTGGTTTTGCCCGATCCCGACGGGCCCAACAGCGTCAGGAACTCTCCATTTCGGATATCCAGGCAGATGTCGTTGACAGCACGGAACTGACCAAAAAACTTGGAGACATTGCGAATTTGCAAGCTACCGGTTTGGGTTGGATCAGCCATCCGCCCCCCTCAGGTTCAGCTTGTTGCGCGACTCTTGCGGTGTCAGGATCCGCCCACCCATCCGTTCGATAATCTCTCGGGCGCGGGTGACAAGCTGGCCGTTTGTCGCCAGAACCCCGCGATCAAGGTAGATGTTGTCCTCAAGACCGACACGCACATTCCCGCCAAGCGCGACAGCTGCGGCTGCCATCGGCATCTGCCCCCGCCCAATCCCAAAACTGGCCCAGCTGGCGCCTACGGGCAGTTGCGCCTTCATGGCCGCCATGGTCTCCACCGTTTGATCGGCCCCCCATGGAATTCCAAGGCACAACTGGAACATCGGCGGCGCATCAATCAGCCCCTCCTCCACCATCGCCTTGGCAAATCGGATATGGCCGAGATCAAAGACCTCAAGCTCGGGCTTTACACCCCATTCTTGAACCAGTGCCGCCATCCGACGCAGTGTCGGTGGCGTGGAAATATAGATCATGTCCGTGTCGGAAAAATTCAGCGTGCCACAATCGAGAGAGCAGATTTCAGGCAGGCATTCCTTGATATGGGCCAGCCGTTCTTCTGGTCCGATCATGTCGGTGCCCGGACC
The DNA here is from genome assembly GCF_056542865.1 of Ruegeria sp. AA6. Classification (NCBI taxonomy): domain Bacteria; kingdom Pseudomonadati; phylum Pseudomonadota; class Alphaproteobacteria; order Rhodobacterales; family Roseobacteraceae; genus Ruegeria; species Ruegeria sp. AA6. The sequence goes on along the minus strand of NZ_JBQGAN010000032.1, from coordinate 15,691 downwards.
GGGCATGGCGGGATTGGACGGGTCTGAAATCCAATCGCCCCCCATACCTGCCGTAACATTGATGACCACATCCGTATCGCTTTCGCGTATTCGATCCACGATTTCCTTGAAGAGCGCCGGATCGCGCGAGCCCTGCCCCGTTTCAGGATCACGCGCATGCACATGCGCGGCAGAGGCCCCTGCCCTGGCGGCTTCGATTGCCGCATCAGCAATTTCTTTCGGGGTCACCGGCACGTGAGGGCTCTTGCCGGTCGTATCTCCCGCACCGGTAACTGCGCAGGTCAGCACAACTTCGTAGGTCATATCCGAGCCCCCCTTTTTACCTAGATTGCCGCGCGATTGACGGATAAAGATGTCGATTATCCGCCACAGATTAGGTTAGAATGGCGAAAAATCTGACCTAAAGCTTCTTGGTAAAACCAATGCATGTCGACATCACAACGCATATGGCTCGGGCTAAACGGCATGCCGTATTTGTCGTTGTCCCGCGTTTCAACCTGACCACGCTGATCACCATGATCGAAACCATGCGGATCGCAAATTACCTGGCGTCAGAACCGATGTTTTCCTGGGACATCGTCTCGTTCGACGGTCCTGAGATTGTTGCCAGCAATGGCATGACGACCGCAGTTGACACCGACTACGGGAGCCTCACTCCGGCAGATTTTGTGTTTGTGTTGGGCAGTTGGGGTACTGAACACTACGAAAACACCGCTTTACTCACCTGGTTGCGAAAACGCGCACGCGCAGGCGAAACTGTTTGCGGCGTTGAATTGGGCAGCTACATCGTCGCACGTGCAGGCCTGTTGGACGGCAAACCTGCGACTATTCACTGGTCGTGGTTGAGCGGGTTCCGGGAATCCTTTGATCGGGTCGATGTTCATGAGTGTCTGTTCACTATTGACGGCAAGGTAATGACGTGCGCGGGCGGGTTGGCTGGGGTCGATCTGATGCTAAGGCTGATTGAATCCATCAGCGACAGCGGCTTTTCGGGGGAGATTGCAGACCAGATGCTGCATCACCCCATTCGCGACGCCGCCTCACCCCAGCGCAGCACCATGGGCCGGAGCACGGAAACCATGCTTCCGTTGATCCGAGAAGCGATGACCCTGATCGAAGAAAACATAGAAGAGCCGCTCAAAGTGCCCCAAATCGCTGATGTTCTGGGTGTTTCTCAGCGTCAACTGGAACGCCAATTCAAGAAACACGTGGGCTGTACCGTGGTGCAATTCGGCTTATTGCGCCGATTGCAGAATGCTCGCCTGCTGTTGATTTCGACCGACCTCAGTGTACGCGAGATTGCCACCGCATCAGGATTCAATACACTGTCACATTTTGCCTATTCATTCGGTAAATTCTTCGGCCGGCGCCCATCCGAATACCGTGAGGCATGGCCGAAAAGCGAGCCGGCACCCAGCTGGCCCGGCTCTCTCTCGGATTTCTTGTCCATTCTGAACAACGTGCCCGCTCAAGGTTATCCCCCGCGGGACTGACGCAGAGCATTCAGCACTGCAACTATTTCGCGATCTCGTTGGGCTGCCATGTCCTCGAAATCTCGGTCGCCGGCGACAGCGTTGCAGCCATCGACCATGCGATCGCGCAATTCCTTCGTCAGCTCAGGTGCCTCCAACCGGGTCCAGGGCAGTTTAAGCGCCGGGCCGAACTGATCCAGGTTGGTGGCCATGCCTCCGGTACCACAGGCCACGTGAAAAGCCATACACTGACCCTGCGAGACCATACGAGGCGCCGGGCCGTTCATGAGTGCGATGTCGATGTCTTCCGGCGTTGCCTCTCCATTGGCGACCATATGCAGGGCCTCTCGCCAAAGCGCCTCTTGCAGTCGGGTCGCGACAAAGCCGGGGATCTCTTTTTTCATCATCAACGGGGCCTTGCCCGCTATTTCGTAGAATTCCCCGGCCCAAGCCACCGCCTCTGGTGATGTCTGTTCGCCGCCCACGATTTCGACCAGTGGTAGCAAATATGGTGGATTGAAGGGATGGCCGATCACACAGCGTTCCGGTGTCGCGCAAGTCGCTTGGATGTCGGTCATCATCAAGCCGGACGTGGAAGAGCCAATCACGACGTCTGTTGGCAAAATGAGCCCGAGTCGTTGATAAAGTGCCTGCTTGATCTCAAGACGCTCGGGCGCGCTTTCCTGCACAAATTCGGCGCCGTCCAGCGCAGCCTCCAGATCAGTGACAATACGCAAACGGTCAAGCGACGCGCCAGCAGCAAGGCCCAAATCCGTCAAGCTTTTCCAGGCAGTATGCAGGATCTCGTAGAAAGCATCAGTTTCGCTCGCGTCATGCAAATAGGCGGTCACATCATAACCACGCGCAAGAAAATGCGCTGCCCAGCCGCCGCCGATGGGGCCGGCTCCAATGCTGGTGATGCGGGTGATCGATGAGGGGTCAGGATACATCACTCACCCTTGAATTTGGGTTCACGCTTTTCGACAAAAGCCGCGACACCTTCGGCCGCGTCATCAGATTTCAGCATCTTGCGGTAGATCGGCATCGGATCGGTGCGCATCTTGTGAAAGGCCTGTTCCAGCGGCACGCACTCGATCTCGCGCTGCACTTCCTTGACGGATTGCATTGCAAGAGGCGCTGACCAGGCAATCGGGGCCGCCCATTCCCGGGCCGCTGTCATCAATTGATCCTTTGGAACCACCTTGTTGACCAACCCGTAATGCGCTGCCTCGGTGGCGGTCATGCGACGGCCCAATAGAAACATCTCCATCGCGATATTGTGCGGTATTCTCCGAGGCAGGCGTTGTAGTGCCCCCGCATCTGGAACGATGCCCAAAGGCATTTCAGGCAGGCCAAACTCCACATGATCCGCCGCAATCAGCAGATCACAGGCCATGGCCATCTCGAATCCACCGCCGATTGCAAGACCGTTGATGGCCGCGATAACCGGCTTGTTGAGCGCCCAATTCTCGGTCAGACCCGTGAACCCGCCAAACCCGTAGTCATCACTCTCCCACCAGTTGTCGAGTTGCATTTCGCCCTCGTTCAGGGCCTTCAAATCCCACCCGGCCGAGAAAATCCGATCTCCGCCCCCGGTCAGAATCGCGCAACGCAAGTCCTTGTCCTCGTGCAGCTCCTTAAACGCCGCGGCCAAGGCCTGACTGGTGGGAACGTCGATGGCGTTTACTTTGCCCCGCTCTAGTGTGATTTCCAGAACGTGGCCGTCGCGGTGTGTTTTGACCCCTTCTGCCATTGCTTCAGTCCTCCTTGAATTCCGGCATGACCTCGTCGCAGAACATGCGCAAGGATCGCTGCTGCGCCGCGTGATCAAGCCCCATCGAGGCATAGTAGATGAACTCGTTCACACCGAGCCCCTGATATTTCTTGAGCTTTCCAATCACACGCTCAGGTGAACCGAACATTAGGTTTTCTTCCAGCATCAAGGGATCATACTGTTCCCGGCCCTCCAACTGATCCAGCGGAATGGAAGCAGGAAAACCATCTTTGACATCGCCCAAATTGCGATAGAGGTTTTCGAACTGGCTCAGCAATCGTCGCACCGCCTTCATCGCGTTTTCGCCATCGGCCGCATTGTCGTAAACGCAGGAATGGCGCATCAGCGCAAAACGTGGAACCCAGCCATTATCCGCTTTTTCAATCGCCTCATCGAGTTGCTTTTTGTACAGCTCGGCCTCAGCGAACGGGCGGGTGAAAGGCCAGCAATTCACGTGGCAGCGTTCACGCATGGCGTAGTCATAGGTGATCGGCGAGCGCGCCGCGACCCAAACCGGAACCTCGGCTTGCAATGGTTTGGGCACCGAGGTTGATGTCGGGAATTGCCAATATTCGCCTTCATGCGCATAATCGCCCTTCCACAACTCGCGCACCGTGGGCAGCATCTCTTGCATATAGCGCCACGCATCAGATTGCTTGAGGCCCGGCTTCATGCGATCGAACTCGCGCTGATAGGCACCTGACCCGATACCAAACTCCAACCGACCGCCGCTTAAAAGATCCAGCATCGCGGCTTCACCGGCCAGGTTAATCGGGTGCCAGTACGCAGCGGTCGCCACCGCCGTACCAAGCCGGATCCGGCTGGTCTCGGATGACCACCAAGTCAGCAGTTGGAACGGGTTGGGCGCAATCGTCATTTCCAGCGCGTGATGCTCAGCAGCCCAAACGATATCGAAACCGCCATCCTCGGCGATTTGCACCATCTCCAATGTGTGGCGCGCGACGTCTTTCATATCAAGACTGTTGTCGATCCGCTCCATGTTTACGGCAAGTTGGAATTTCATGCTCACCTCCCTCAGCGCATTACAAACGGGTTCGCCATCGGCTCATCCGATGTGTTCATCCAGACCGTCTTGGGCCGGGTGTAATCGTAGATCGCCTGGAACCCGCTTTCGCGGCCATAGCCTGATCCTTTAACGCCACCAAACTCCGCTATCGGCGACACAACACGGTAGGTGTTCACCCAGACGATGCCGGCACGCACCGCATTTGCCATGCGCAAGGATCGCGCGCCGTCGGTGGTAAAGATGCCCGCCGCCAGCCCATGTTCGGTATCGTTGGCCAGTTCCAGCACCTCAGATTCGGTCTTAAAACGCTGGACGCAAAGTACAGGGCCGAAAAGCTCTGTATCGACGATACGCAGATCCTGCCGTGGGCAGTCGATGATGGTTGGCTCGAAATATAGCCCTGCTTTGCCTTCCGGCTGCTTGCCCCCCACCAGAACTGTGCCGCCCTCTTCCTGAGCGAAGGCAACCTCGCGTTGGATGTGGTCCAACTGTCCAGGGGTGCAAAGCGGCCCCATCTGAGTTTCCTCGGCCAGTGGATCGCCAATGAGGATCTGCTGCGCCTGCGCCACCATCCTGTCGAGAAACTCATCCGCGATGTCCTCGTGCAAGTAGAGCCGCGATCCGGCGACGCAGCTTTGCCCTGTCGCGCCAAAGATACCGGCAATCGAGGCATTGACTGCACTTTCGATATTGGCGTCATCAAAAACAATGAAGGGCGACTTGCCGCCCAGTTCCAATGAGACCTCGGCAAAGTTGCGTTTTGCGTTCTCCAGCACATGGCGCGCGGCATTTGGGCCACCGGTAAAAGAGACGCGCGCCACCAGTGGATGCCCGGTCAAAGCCCGTCCACAGGGCTCACCATGACCCGTTACGATGTTGACCACACCAGACGGGATACCGGCCATTTCGACAAGTCGCCCAAACTCCAGCATGGCCGCGCTGGCATGTTCGGATGCTTTTAGAACAACCGTATTCCCGGCAGCCAATGCCGGGCCGATCTTGACCGCTACAAGGAACAATTGCGAATTCCAGGGCACCACGGCAGCAACCACGCCCAGAGGTTCGCGCTTGGTAAAGACAAACATGTCAGGTTTGTCGATGGGCAGTGTCTCGCCGCTTACCTTATCCGCACACCCAGCAAAAAAGTGGAAAAACTCGGCAATGTACTTGGCTTGCCAACGCGTTTCCTTGAGCATCTTGCCGGTGTCGATGGATTCAGTTCGTCCCAGCTCTTCGGAATGATCCGCCAGAAGATCGCCCAGCTTGCGCAGGCATTTGCCGCGCTCGGTCGGTGTCATCCGCGCCCAGGGGCCGCTGCTAAAAGCAGTGTGCGCCGCGGTGACTGCGCGGTTGATATCATCCTCAGTTGCCTCTGGAACACGGCTCCAGACCTCACCATTGGCTGGGTTGACGCTGTCAAAAGTACCGCCATCCGCAGCGTCGACCCAGTCGCCATCAATCAGCATCTGATAGTTTTTGACATCAGCCATGGCGTGCCTCCCCCCTGATTGTTGCCTCCCTATTCATGTCTGCTTTCGCGCCTCAGGGTTATGAAAATACGACGCAGTCTGTCGAAAAATCCGGGTCTCGCATCCGATCATGGGTGCAGGCTGTTCCAAAGGGAGGCTTGGAAATGGGTAGCAAAAAGCAGGTTATCGGAGGTCCACTGGAAATTGGCGGACGGGTTCTGTCGCTGTCCCGCGCCATTCGGGCAGGTGATTTCGTTTTTCTGACAGGGCAAATTCCTATGCGAGACGGCGTGCCTATGACCGATGGCACCGTCGAAGAGCAGACCCGCGCAGTTTTGGACGACATCACCAAGACACTAGCCAAGGCAGGCTGCACCCGCGACGATGTCATCAAGGCCATGGTCTGGCTGCGGGAGCGCGACGATTTCCCTGGATTTAACGCCGTCTACGCCGACTATTTTCCAGTTGAGCCTCCAACCCGGTCGGCTGTGGTCAGCGATCTTCTGGTGGATGCCCGCGTTGAGGTCGAAGTCGTAGCCTATCGCCCCCTCAAGGACCAATCCTGATGGGCATAGCACCAGACGGAACCCATTTAAAAATGACAGGACCAGAAGGTGCGCCTGTTGTGGTAATGATCCATGGGCTGGGCCTGAACCAGGATTGCTGGCAATGGACGATCCCTGCACTGTCTGATCGCTTTCGCGTTCTCACCTATGATCTATATGGTCATGGGCAAAGTGCCCCGCCACCCGAACGCCCCAGCCTTTCAATGTTTTCACGCCAGCTAGAGAGCTTGCTGGACCACTGCGCCATCCAAAGCGCGGTTATCGCAGGGTTCTCGTTGGGTGGCATGATCGCGCGTCGGTTTGCCCAGGATGTGCCACAACGGGTTTCAGCTCTGGTGATCCTTCATTCCCCTCACAAACGGACCGACGCCGCACAAGAGGCAATCTTGAAACGGGTGGAACAGGCACGGTGGGACGGACCAAAGGCAACGGTCGAAGCTGCGCTGGACCGGTGGTTCACCGATGCGTTCCGCCAGTCCAACCCTCGTATGATGGAGACGGTACGCGACTGGGTCATGGCCAATGACAAAGCAATTTACCACACTATCTATCGCGTGCTGGCCGATGGTATCGACGAAATTGTTGCGCCAAGCCCGCCGATTTCTTGCCCGGCGCTGGTGATTACCGGTGATGAGGATTTCGGCAACGGGCCTGACATGGCCTATGCCATCGCAAGCGAGATTGCGGGGGGCAGTGCACTTATCCTCCCGGGACTGCGGCATATGGCACTTGCCGAAGACCCGGACGCAGTGAACAAGCCACTCCGCAGCTTTCTCAACAATCTGGATCTGAAGCCATGAGCACCAAAATCCTCAAAGGCCTGCGTGTGTTGGATTTGAGCCGGATGCTTTCAGGTCCCTATTGTACAATGCATCTGGCGGATCACGGGGCCGAGGTGATCAAGATCGAAGGCAAACATGGCGACACCAGCCGCGGCAACGGACCGTTCCGTCAAGACGATCCGGATCATGCCTGGGCCGGCTACTTTGTAAGCCTGAACCGCGGCAAGAAAAGCGTGCAGCTTGATCTGAAATCGTCCGAGGGCTGCGCGACTTTTCGAGAACTTGCGGCAACGGCGGATGTCATCGTCGAGAATTTCCGCCCGGGCGTAATGGATCGCCTTGGCCTGTCTTATGAAAGCCTTGCTGCCGACAACCCCCGGCTCGTCTATGCCGCGATCCGTGGCTTTGGCGACCCGCGCACAGGCCAAAGCCCCTATGCCAACTGGCCTTCGTACGATGTGGTTGCGCAGGCCATGGGCGGTCTGATGTCCGTCACCGGACCGAATGCTGACACACCCACCAAGACCGGACCTGGGGTGGGTGACATATTCACCGGCATGATGATGGCTTTCGGTATCATGACCGCCCTGCGCGAGGCCGAAGCGACGGGCAAAGGGCAGTTTGTGGATGTGGCCATGTATGATGCCATGATCTCGCTCTGCGAAAGAATGGTTTACTTGCATAACGTGACAGGAGAGGTGCCCGGACCGGAAGGCAACGGGCATCCATTCCTTTCCCCGTTTGGCCTTTACCCTGCAGCCGATGGCCACATCGCGCTTGGTATTGTCGATGACGCGTTTTGGCAGCTTTTGACACGGCTGATGGGGCAACCGTCACTTGGACAAGATGACCGCTTCTCCACAAGGGCGGCCCGGGCCAACCATGCTTCCGAAGTCAACAAAATCGTACGCGATTGGACCCGACAACGGACTAAGGAGCAATTGACGGCAACACTGGGTGGCCAGGTCCCGTTCGGCCCGATGAACAATATCTCGGACATCGCGGCCGACCCTCATGTAGCCAGTCGCGGCATGCTGGCGAAGGTCCCGCATCCGGATGCGGGGCATGAACCTTGGATCGTGGCAGCAAACCCGTTGCGGTTCGGTCGACACCGCCAAGGTGCACTGACGACCCCTCCTGCGCTAGGTGAGCACAATAGCATTCTGGAAGGATTGACCCCACCGGAGTCGACGGAACCCTTAGCCGGGAAGGCGCTGCGCGACGCCTTTGGGCGCTTTGCCACCGGTGTGACAGTGGTAACTACCCGGCAGCCGGACGGGACCCCGCGCGGGTTCACGGCGAACTCATTTACCTCCGTTTCTCTCGACCCACCTCTACTCCTGGTTTGTGTCGGTAAGCAGGCCTTGTCCTTTGAAACCTTCCTGCAGGCGGATCATTTCACGGTCAACGTCCTGTCGGACGACCAAAAAGAAATCTCGGGCCTTTTCGCGTCTCAATCAGCCAAAAAATTCGACATTGCAGCCTGGCAACCTGACGCGCGGAACATGCCCACGATAGACGGTGCGCTCGCCCGGTTCAGCTGTGCCCGACACCGTTTGGTCGATGCTGGTGACCATCTGATCCTGATCGGCCGCGTGGAGGATTTCGAAACGCGCGAGGGACATCCGCTGGGCTACTTTCGCGGTGCCTATTTCGATTTGGGGCTCAACAGTGCCCTGACAGAGGCCGCCACTGCAGGTGGTGTGACCGTCGGAGCGGTACTGGCCAACGAAGATCGGGTCCTACTCTCCGTTGACAAAAGCGGGCACATTTCAGTGCCGGTTGCTCCTGCAAATAACAATTCTGCAGATGGGCTGATCACTGATCTGTCAAACCGAGATTTGATTGTAGAGCTGGCGCATCCTTATGCGGTTTATCGAATATCCAAAAGTGGGACGCAGCGGATCATCTACCACGGAAGCGTTCATGGGCAGCCCCCTGACGGCATGCAATACTTTGGTCTCGGCGACTTGCCGCTGGAACGCGTACGCGACGGGGCTGAAAATTCGATGTTGCGCCGTTACGCAAAGGAAAACAGCCACGGTACATTTGGTTTCTACCACGGAACTGAAGTCGAAGGCGTCGTACACACACCGACCGGGCACCACAGCTATCACGTTTGACAGGAGAAGCAATATGATCCCCGAATTGCGCAAGGTAGTCACCTTTGATGAGGATATTCACACAGAAGGAGGCCGACCTTCGGAACCCGTGTTGCGCATGATCGGCGTGGCAGCGGTGGTCAGAAACCCTTGGGCAGGACGTGGCTTTGTCGATGATCTTTCACCAGAGATTCAGCGCATGGCGCCAGTTCTGGGAGAGATGCTCACCAACAGACTGATCGCTCTGGCGGGGTCAGGCGATGCGATAGAAGCCTACGGAAAAGCCTGTATCGCCGGGACAAGTTGTGAGATTGAACATGCCTCCGCGCTTATTCACACCCTGCAGTACGGAAATTATTATCGTGAGGCAGTGGGTGCAAAAAGCTATCTCGGTTTCACAAACACGCGAGGGCCCGCGAACACCCAAATTCAGATCCCGCTGATGGACAAACATGATACCGGGCGGCGGTCGCACTACCTGACCGTCCAGTTTTCAATCTACGACGCGCCGGATGTGGATGAACTTGTTGTGGCTCTGGGGGCATCAACCCGTGGTCGCCCGCACCACCGGATCGGCGACCGATACTCAGACCTCGCTGCCTTGGGAAGGGATGTGGAGAACCCGGCTGGGGTCTAGTTTGTTACGATGATGATGCGTATCAGGTAATTGGCTTGAGGCAAGTTGTTGTCTTCGATGCAGACCAACTCAGCACGAGAGCTGACAATCAACAAATAAGGATTGGGCGCAAAATCGCCAACGACCGCCGCCTCCTTGATGGGGTATTCTGGGTCGGCTAAACCGGAGTCACTTCGCGTTCAGCCGGAAGCGTTTAGAAATGCTCAGACACTCATCATCAGGCAGCGAGCGCCAAACATGGAGTTCGCTCAGGGACACCAACCTCATAAAAAGCGGCTTTACAACTACTACCCACCTCCCTTTTTCTAGTGCGTCTAGCTCATTTGGACAGAAATAACAGCAAGGAAGTTTGTTCCATGCAACTGTGTCAGCCACAGACAAAGCTCTCATTCGCAGCGGCTACATGAAAGCCTTAATCAAAACCTGTTGCGGACATCCTGTGTTTAGTCTGATAGGTCGTCTGTTGATGTGTGATCGCCGGAGCCGGAAAGACTGAAATGCTTGTTACAGTTGCTGTCGCCGGTTATCGATCTCTCCGAAATCTGGTTCTGCCACTTGCTCCCCTGACGGTAATTACCGGTGGCAATGGGGTCGGAAAGTCGTCGCTGTATCGCGCGCTTCGAATGTTGAGCGAGGTGTCACAAGGTAGTGTTATCTCTACACTCGCGTCTGAAGGAGGGTTGGGCTCCACAATGTGGGCGGGGCCTGAAGTGCTGTCTCGAGGGATGAAAACGGGTGAAGTACCCATCACCGGAACGACTCGGAGCAAACCAGTCGGCCTAAAGCTTGGCTTTGCGTCCGAAGACTACGGGTACGCAGTCGAGCTTGGATTGCCAGCAGAAACCTCAGCCTTTTCTAATGATCCTGAGATCAAGTCCGAAGCATTGTGGATCGGCGAGACATTGAGCCGACACAACGCGCTTGCAGAGCGCCGTGGCCCGTGTGTACGGGTACGGTCGGAGTACGGTTCTTGGAACCAGGCGGCCACTACCCTTCCACCGTTTGACAGTATGATGACCCACGCAGCCGATCCGAATAACGCATTAGAGCTGCTGCATTTACGAGACCGTATGCGGAATTGGCGGTTCTATGATCAACTTCGGACTGATCGTGAGGCCCCGGCCAGAAGGCAACAGGTCGGCACCCGAACTCCAATTCTTGCAAGTGACGGCTCGGACCTGGCGGCAGCTATTGAGACAATTCGGGAAATCGGCGATGTGGCAACACTTGAAAAGACCGTCATGGACGCATTTCCGGGAAGTTCAATTGAGGTTCATGCGAAAGATGGGTTATTCAGCCTCACAATGAAACAGCACGGGTTGCTGCGCCCGCTCAGCACTGCGGAATTGTCGGATGGGACCCTGCGATACCTGCTCCTCGTGGCGGCCTTACTGACGCCACGACCTCCTAGCCTGATGGTCCTAAATGAGCCCGAAACAAGCCTGCATCCTGACTTAATCCCACCTCTAGCTCGGTTGATCAAAGAAGCCTCCGCGCGAAGTCAGATCATCGTCGTTTCTCACAACCGAGCGTTAGCCAAAGCTTTGAGCAAGGGTAATGCGCTCACGCATCACCTCGGCAAAGCCACTGGGGAAACCTTTGTCGAAGCGGCGGAACCCATACCTTGGTCGTGGCCCAAACGATAGCCTTTAGGGAAGTGCTAACAACGCGCGCGATTGAGTTGTGCGTTACACGGAATCGCCTTGACCCACACTGACCTCGCGCGCGATATAACCGCATGGTTTCCAAATCTACGGTACAACTTGCCACTATCTTGTATGGCTTGAGTTCATCGATTGTAGTGGCCGAAAAGGTTCATTTTTCTGGACTCTATGTCCCGGAAGGTCTTTCGTGCGCGGAAGGCGCGCGGATTTCGGAGGAATATGGGGACCTTCGTGCCGGATACGTCATCTATGACGACGAGGGGCGCAAATCGGACGACGGGTCTTGTGCTTACGCTCAAGTTCAGGCTCTTCGCGGAACCGCGGTGCAAATCGTTGATCTGGCCTGCTCATTTGACGGTGCAACCTATTCTTACCGCCAGCTCTTAACCCCGCTTGAGAAAAATAGGCTGCTGGTTGTAAACTCACCAGACGAAGAAACCTCCACTTACCAGATCTACACTTTATGCGGATGGGTTCCTGAGAGCTGAATGCGGTAGCGCTCTCCCGGCGACTTCGTGAACTAGTCTTAAAGGAAACTCATCAGGCGGTTGGCCACACTAGATTTAGCAAAAGAATAACGACTGCAAAGGCGACCGCAAGTGTCAGCCGCTGTCTTCCCTTGCTCTTTCCGTCAAGGACACCGGTAAGCTGCATTAACCAATAGGTGGCGTAAAGTAAGGCACCAGAAGCAAGCGCGTGCGCGACATCATAGTTCATAGGTTTTCCGTCATTTGATGATTCCATAAATCTCAATGATGAGTGCAGATTCCCGTTATTTCCATGGCTAAGATGATCTCCGGGCCGTATTCTGCATAACCTAAATCGGTGCAAGGTTAGTTACATCTGGGTCGCCCGTTGAAAAGCCCCTCTATGGCCCACTTATATCCCTGCGGCGTCGCAATCAAAGAATAAGGGCAACGATACTAATAGGGCTCGAACGTAGTAGATGACGTATTCGCTAGGGTAGAACATAAAATGTCGTTTTCTACATTCGTCGTTGCGTTGGTCACAATCGGTTGCGTGCCTGTGAATTCGACAATCCACTAGTATGCTCGCCGACCATCGTTGAGCCGCTCGATATTGCTGGGCGGACCCTGATCCAAAACCACCGACAGGGTGTCCTGTCACGCGCCGCCTTGCCGGACGGAATCTGCACATCCCGCCAGAAGCAGAAAGCTGAAGATCAAGGCTGCGGCAGAGAGTGCTATCTAAGTTTTTCGACAATAGATTTTCCTCTAGCAGACCCGCACAATTGTTCTATTTCGATGCAGGAAGCTGCGCTAGCTGAGTCATTGGTATTCACGCACCGCGAGATCGGCGGCCTCCTTGGGAAGGATGAGGTTCCATCGCCTGTTCGCGATCTCCTCTCTGACCGTCACGGCGCTAACCATCCTGTTCCCAACTCGCAGCTCAAGGTCCTTTCCGATCTTCGCTCTTGTCAGGCCCGCCACGGCGAAAGCAGCGTCTTTGTTTAGCTCGAGCCGAAGGATCACTTGCTCATTGCCGGTCTCTTCGGTGCTCATTTCGCGGACAGCAGCAGGCATTAGAGCAATCGGGCCGATGGAAATCCAGTCAGGAAATCGCTCTACCACGCATACCGGGTAGTCCCCTGGATGTCTTCCACCGCCGAGGTCCAGGCAGTTGTCCTCCTGTACGGCCAGCTGTACACGCGCGCCCGCCCAGAACGCGGCAGTCACCAGCACTACCATCGCCGCGACTAAGGCGAAGAGCCGCATTAACGGTTCCAAAAATAGAGAAACAGCGACGTCAGAAGCATCGCCACTGCACCTAAGGTGAATATCCATCCAAGGCCGAGAAGGAAAAACGCTTCGCGCAGCACTCCGTCCTCGTCAATCTGCACACCTTGCACCCAATAGAGGACCCATAAAACCGCACCAATGGTCAAAGAGAACAGCGCCGAGATCAGGGTCACTTTCGCGGCGCGCCTAGTTGCACTGATCATATCGATAGTCTCCGTATTCGATCCAACGCTCTGAACCATCTTCAAAAACGAGAAACTCGGAACGGTCCTGGCCCAAGAGAGCGACGATAAAGCCACGCGGCGGCTCTGCATTGCCGAAGTAGCTGTAGGACGTCATTGCGTCCATCGTTTCACCGTTGACCGTAACACGCGCGTCCCAGTCGCTGCCGGTGTCGACAATGGCATATTCGATCTGTCGCTGAGTGCCGCCCCCGCCGCAGTAGACTACGCCTTCAGGTGCTTCCGGAAGGGAACCTGAACCCGACGAGGCGAGGTTACTACAACTGCGTTTCAACGAACGGATGGCCGCCGAAGACCCCTTCAATTCGAGGATCGCATACGAAATGTCCTGATCGGTCATAGAGAGATTGAGCGTCGCGTTAGCGGCAATCTGATCCAGAACAAACACGTAGTCATTGGCGTCATTGAACTCAATTTCGACGGGGTAATTGTCCACAACCCGGAAGGAACTGTTGGCCCGCCCGGCCTGAAACGCACCGACTTCAGCTGTGCCGTTGCTCATGAATCGAAACGAAAGCCCCTGCTTGTTCACGATGTCTTGGCTGTCTTCATAGCCTGCTGGAGCAAACCGTATGCGGTCGCATTGCAGTTCTAAAGTGATATTGTTCGCCTGAATGAATGCATTAGGGCTTGGGCCTGAACTAAACTGCCAATCTGCCATTGCCGACAATGGAGCAGCGAGCAAAAAGGACGTAAATAATGTGGAAAGCCAGTTCATTTATGACCTCATTATTGTAGAGAGCGAAACCGGCGGCTGCCGGTGTTCAAATTCGTGAGAGCCGGTTGACTCATCAACCTAGTGCCCAAAGCCACACCCGCTTCACATCTTTTTTCCTCTTGGAATAGGCGGCTCTTTAGACCGCCCGCTTCAAAGAGCTTATCCCTCACCCATGAAGAACACGGACGTGACAGCGCCGGACGGAGTCGTCTCGCAGACCCAGAAATTTTGCGCGCCGGGTACGTTCATGAGCAGGCTAAAGCCATCGTCAAGGCGAGTAACGTCGTTCACTGACGAACCGGTGACACCGACGGTAGAGTTGACATCTGCGACGCAATTGGCGCGCGCGACGGCCTCACCGTCACCAGAGCCGGGTTGCGTCGTCTCGACACAGCCTGCGACAGCCGTTGCAACGAAGACTGCAAGGCCAATTTTTGAATAGTTAGACACTTATTCCCCCCAATTTGATTCTGTTGGTTGTTGACAGTCGGAATAGCGAGACCCGTGCAGGCAAACCGTAGATTCTTCCTTAGTATTCTCCCAAACAACTTTACTACGTCCCCGCAAAACCTCTGACCAAGTCTGCGTCATAGCGTCAAACTGGAGCGGGACCGTATGCATTATCGCCTTCTTGTGACGGTCGACTCAGCCACCAGATCATGAGCACTGAGAGTATGAGTTGCAGAATACCGACAACCATCAACCCGGTGACACCGAGGAAAGCCGCTGGGCCCCTCAGAGTTTCAGGATCATTCGCGCCTTGCTCGAGCGCAGAGAACACTGCGATGCCACTGAACAGCATGAGCACAGTCGCGATGCTTAGTGCTGCAGGCAAAAGCAAATACCAGCCCGGTCGTCCTGTGTCGTGCAGTCGACGCCATCCAGCAGCCAGCATGGGTATTAGAACGGCAAGCTGAAAAATTGGGGTCAGGACTTGGATGCCTTGTCCGGTTTCGGGATCCGTCCCAAAGATTGATGCGTCGACGATTGCAAAGACGAGGCTTACGAGAACAACAAACAGCACAAACCACCAGTACTCAGACCTCACTGCACGCCCGGAAAAAACAAAGTACTTTCCAAAGCACGTTTTGGTTGCTTGAACAAATCCCATATTTCCGAACTCCTTAGAGCGGCGGCCCGATCTCTCTGAAATCATGGACCCTACTCCACGGCTTAGTCAATCGCCTTGGCACTGCTCCCTCAAAACCGGTGAGTGTCCAAATTCGCCACCTTAGAATCTTCTCTGAAGCAGCGCTCGGTTTCCCTGCTGCGGTAGTACAAAATGCACCTGGTAATCCCGACCCATACCGTGGCCTCCGTGTCACCTCATCATGCTTTTTGAGTGAAGCACGCTTCTGGGGTAAACCAGACGCGAAGACGCACGCACGGTGTTGTCACGTTAACTTCCGACCCACCAAGGAATGCTGATGCCCGGACTTCAAGCAGCTCGAGTGGCGGCATTCCAGGCGTCAAATGCT
>NZ_JBQGAN010000031.1:0-42576 GCF_056542865.1 Ruegeria sp. AA6 | reverse complement strand
CAATCTCTTCGGGCTTCGGTCTCTTGTTTGCCATTCGTAGTCCTCCGTTTCCTAACCATAAAGGTGGACCAATTCACGTGGGGAGGCTCACGGCGAGACCGAGAAGCGCCGCACCGACCGCGAGGTGACGAGCGAGGCGCAAAACGGTCGCCTCGGCGCGCGTGGCAAAGAGAACGGTGAACAGGACGCTGCCCATCGCCAGCAGCGCCGCACCGTAGCCAAGTGCTTTCGCCAAAATGGCCAAGACGACAACACCGTCAATGGGGGCCAGTCCGGTCACTTAGCGACTGTGAAAGAAAAGCTGCCCTGCATCGGGTGGCCGTCTGAAGCCATACCTCGCCAGTCGAAGCGGTAGCTCCCGGGTGCAAGCTCCTCCAAAGGCATAGCCCGGAATTCTGTGGCGGGATCCATACCCGTTTCGCGGTCAATTTCGACATCGCCATCGGGTGAGGTCAGCGTGACCGAGATGATGCGCATCGGATCATCGAACCGCATGGAAAGCTCCGGCACGTCCGTGACAGTTGCGCCGTCAGCTGGTGTCGTTTCTTCGGACTTGGAATGCGCGGCCGCAAGTATTGGAGCCATTACTACGACCAAGCCGATAAGAGTTTGTTTGATCATCTGAGTTATCCCCTATTCGGACTGGGCATTCAGCTCGTCGTGGTACTCACGAAGATCATTGGGCCAGGTTGACTTGATAAAAGAAAGGACCGCTATGATTTCGTCATCGCCGAGCACACCTTCATAGACCGGCATACTGGTTGGAGGCGCATTTTCCATCAGTCCGGCCAGGCCAAATTTGGTCAAGGTGAAGAGCGTTTCATCATCGTGGTGCCACGTATGCCCTGTGGCATCATGCGGCGGTGCTGGTAGCAAACCGTCCTCGCCGCGCATCCGCCAGTTTGGCTGTCCTTCAAGGTTCTCACCGTGGCAGGCAGCACATTGTGCCGCGTAAATATCTTGGCCAGTGGCGACAACTTCCGCGTCATCAGGTGTCAAAAGACCGACCGCTTCCGAGGCTTGGGCCAGAACGAACGCTACGGTGAAACCGGCGAGCGCAAGCCCACCGGCAACCAAGAGTGTTGTGCGAACTACCATCAGGTGTCGAACGGCTGAGCTGTGCCCGCGCGGTAGTACACCGTTCCGGTCCCAGCCTCTCCCCCAAATGCAACGACGTCGTAGCGGGCGGACGCATCGTCGCCCATACCTGGAGAGCCCATTGGCATGCCAGGAACAGCTAGCCCTGTGATGCCAGGCCGATCCCTCAACACGGCTTCCAGTGCTTCGAACGGCACATGGCCTTCGAAGACATAACCATCGGCTTCTATCGTGTGACAGGATGCGAGGTTCAGCGGGATACCCCGCGCTGACTTCTGTGCCTCAGGGTCGGTCAGATCCTCAACGGTGACGGCGTAGCCACGTGCGCGAGCCAAGTCGGCCCAGGCGTGACAACATCCGCAACCTGGTGAGCTGAGCACATGCATTGGGGTGCCTGCACGGACGGGGAGAGCGGTCGCGATGAGAGCAGTTGCAGACAGTGTGGTGAAGTGACGACGTGTGATCATGTCTGTCGGTCCTTTGATGTGAAAATTGAACGGATTGCGGGCGGGCGCCCGTTGCCGTTCAGGCTTTCGGAGGACCGGTGGGGACGCCCATTGCGAGGCCCAAAAAATCGGCTCCAGCGTACATCACACCACCCACTGAGATCACCATTGGAGCAATCGGCGAAATCCCCACCGTGGCGACAAGATCACCAAAACAGGATGCTGAACCCATGCCGCTAGTGGTGTCACAACAATCCGCAACAGCTTTCTCGGCATTAGCCAACGGATCGTCGTCCGCCATTTGAGCATGATGACCAGAATGATCCGATCCATGGGTCAAGCCATGCTTCACGGACGCTGCGGATGCGCCAGAGAATGCAACAACAAGAAATATCGTCAGGACCAGGCGAAACATACCAAATACCTACTGGGGGTATGTGGTTTTGACAAGTTACGAGGATGGGTCGACGCAAACGATCCTAGTTGCACCCGTTGTGGGTGCGCCACATCTCTGGATCATGCCCGGCTGGAACAGTGGAACATGGATCATCTGTATATCCGCGTGCGGCTGCATACTGGCTGACCTGCGTGTTAGTCAGCAACGGTAAGATCAGCAGGTAGGCGTATAGCCCAAGGTGTTGCCGGTGATGAAGGTGTACGAACTTTCCACCAGATCGATGACGACATCCAGCTCTTCTGGTGTGGTCGGAGTATAGATCATGACAAAGCCGCTCCATCCGGGGCGTTGATCGGCCCAAGGGTGCGCTACGGCCCAGCCGGCCTCAATTGCCCGCCGCGCCATTGCCGGGTCGAGCGAGGCGTGCAAGCTGCCATCAGGATGCATATGCGCAAACTCAAACCCACCGACGATAGAGTTCGGTTGAGACAACAACATGTCAGGATCAAGCAGAAAACCAGTCGCGCCAGGTAATGATATGCGTGTTGGGCCAAGTGTGACCCCTGGGAATTGCGCAACTCGCTCCAGCAATAGCTGGGCCAAATCGGCATTAATTTCGACACCAATTTGAGTATGCGGTACGCCGCTTGTTGTTTCGGGACGGGGCGAGGAGCGCTCCGGCAAGGAGCGCTCTTGCGCGGACGCCATCGAGCACATCAATGCCACTACCGTCACGGCAACCGTCAATGTTCTCATGTGTACATTCATCGTGTTGACCATCCGCCAATCAAAAAGATTGAGTGCTGAGCACCGTATCGGTGCCCTTGCACACTTCACTCAGCCTTTAACGCTTCGATATTGATTAAGAGCTCTATCTCGTCGCTCACCGCTGGTGCAAACGCCCCAAGTCCGAATTCAGACCGCACGATAGTCGCCGTGGCTTCCAGCCCCAAGGTCGGCGTGCCCTCCTTTTCGCCAAACGGGTATGGCGCTGACTTGTTAAGCGTTGTTTCCAGAACAACAGGTTTGGTGACGCCATTCATGGTCAGGTCGCCAGAAATATTCGCGGTATTGTCACCGGTCACTTCAATGCTGGTTGAGGCGAAAGTGACAACGTCACCGTCACTCGCGCTAAAAAAGTCATCGGACATGAAGTGTTGCAGACGAGCGTCCCAGCCCGTGATCATGGATTTTACAGGCATAGACACTGTGACAGATGACGCAGACGGATCATCTTCATTGAACTCTATCTCGCCGCTAAAACCTTAGAACATTCCAAATGTTTCTGAGAACCCTATGTGGTTGTAGCTGAACAATACCTGACTATGTCCAGGATCCAGCTCGTAAGTGCCGCTCTCGGACAATGCTGTTGTCGCGCCCATCGATAAGAGTACCGCCAGCGGGGTTGCTGCCACTTTGAACATTGATACGCTCCCATTTTGACAAGACGTGTTTGTGGAATTGAGTTTTGGGATTTAGGTTTTGGCCGACCATACTTTTAGGACAAAATGTTCTACTATGCAACAAGTTGTTCTATAGGAGGAGTGATTGAAAGAAGATCCCAGGCTGATCGCCACACGACAGACTGCGCTTGATGCTGCGCAAAAGATACTGATGGATGAAGGCGTGCTGCACGTAACTCATGGCGCAGTATCAAAGGCAACGCGCATTTCGCGCAGTACACTTTACAGGCACTGGCCAGATGCGCGCAGTCTGCGTGATGCAGCATTCCGGCGCATCGCAACACCGCCAAACATACCGCCCAAAACCGATGGCCCGCTACGATCTGACTTGCGCTGGTTACTCGGTGTACTGATGGGAGCCTTGAATGACACACCGTGGGGCCAAATCGCGCCTCAGGTGGTCGCTGCTGCGTCCACCGACGAAGAAGCGCGGTTGGTGATCACTGAATTCATGAAAGACAGGTTCGCAAGTGTTGAAGCAGTATTTGCAGCAGCAATAGATCGTGGTGAGATCACCGCCGACGTTCCGGTTGACCAGCTCATAGAACTGGCAATCGCGGCACCTTATTTCCGCAAGCTCATTCGTTACGAGGCACTGGACGAGGATTGGTTGGATCGACATGTTGATCTGCTTTGCAGTGTCGCGAAATCCAATCCTGGACGGTGAGAATCGCCTGAAATTGCAAACGAAGCGGCCAATAAACATAACAGTTTCCAAGATCGCAGTATGACTACGTTTGCCGCTTGACATCAGCACGTCGCAGGGTCAATTCGAAGCGTTCCCCACAACGTTGACGACTGCATCCTGATTTGTCGCTGCCGCTAATTCACAATGCAACATGAACACCTTTGAGTTCAGTGTCGCCCACGGCAATGTCGACTTTCGGGAACCGGCCAAACATTGCAATGTCCAGTATCCTCCTCGGATGCGCCTTTCGCTGACTTGCAAATAAGTGACTTGAAGCAGCCCAAACTGAACCTTCTCACCCAAGCATTGCAATTGAGCAGCCTCATCTGACTGGTCCAAATTGATTGTTAGTGCATCATCGGCGTGTGATCCATCGGGACGATGGTTTCAGGCGCTGGCGGGCGATAGCCCAGAGCACTGTGGGGGCGTTTGGTGTTGTAGTGTCGCCTCCATTGTTCGATCAGAATTTGAGCTTCGCGCAAGCTGTAGAAGATCTCGCCGTTGAGCAGTTCGTCCCTGAACCGGCCATTAAAGCTTTCACAGTATCCGTTCTCCCACGGGCTGCCAGGTTCAATGTAAGCCGTCTGGGCGCCAACTGCGGCGATCCAGTTGGAAAATGCCGGGGGCGTTCTGCCTTCGGTCAAAAGAGAATTGCGGGAGCCCGGAATTAGGCTCGCGCGATGGGACGATGGTTTTACTGATGCGCTGCTACGGCTACTGCGCCTCGGATACAGCGAGACGGATACAGCGGTTCTCGGCGAGGCGCGATTGCGTGAATTGCTTTATGCGATCCTAAAGGGAGAAGCTGGCACCTTCGCACGGCATGCATTCGGTGCTGGCAACGCCATCGCACGTTCCATTGTACACGTGTCATCACACTTGGATGCGCCGATCTCGATTGACGATATGGCAAGCCGAGCAGGCATGAGCCGGGCCGTCTTCCATCGCAAATTCAAGCAGGTCACGACGATGGCACCAATCCAGTTCGTTAAGTCGATGCGCCTTAACAACGCCGCCATGAAGATCGCCGGCGGGATGCCTGTGAACGAAGCCGCAATGGACGTTGGTTATGTCAGCCCGTCCCAGTTCAGTCGCGAGTTCAAGCGCATGTATGGGCAATCACCGAGGCAATGGGGAGAGGCACATCAACTTCCGGTCGATGTTGCATGAAGCTGACTTGCGTGAGCGGAGCAGACCTTGGAGCCACCGCAGCGAATGGCAGCAGTCGTCCGCAATGCGGTCATTGGCACTGAGCGCAGCGAATGTCTGCTTTCCGTTCACTCGCGAACGCTGCACCCGCTGCTTGCACTAATCTGAGCTTTGCCGTGGCCCTTGCGCTCCAAGCGTCCGCGCCGGCGTGCAAAGTTCTACTCGAAATGCAAAGTTATGCCCGAACCTACACCCAAATCAATTCTCGACCCAATCTCGCTCGTGAACTCCCAAGGGAGCAAAAAATGTCGTTTTGCGAGCCTCAAAAATGAACCCATTTGCTTAATTTTACACCTGAACGGACCGAAGGCGAAAAGGCAATTTTATGCATTTTTTTATGCACTTGCGGGGTGGTTGGGTCTACTCATCTTTCAAATCGCCGCAGGCAAAGCAGAGTGACGTTTTTTCAATCACTTCCGCGAGCATGAAATCAGTTCAAGTTTGCGCGAAGCACTTCCCTTGCGGAGTGTGCCTCGCGCAGACAGTTTAGGTTGCGACGTGCGAAACGTCTTTGTCCGGCGAATAGATGTCGAGGATGTTCCAATGCCCGGTAGTTGGCGTCGGATTGTTGATCATTGGGACATCAATAACAGTTGGTTTGCCGCTGGCGATTGCCGCCTCCAATGCAGGCAACAACTCGTCAGCAGCGCTGAGCCGGTGCCCTTCCCCGCCATAAGCTCGTGCAATGTCTGCATAGCCCGGTCCGTTTGCGGGAGCTGCGGCTGATCCAGGAAACGTAGTTCCGTAGGTCAGACCATAATGCGCCTTTTGCAGACCTGCGATAGTTCCGAAGGCGTTGTTGTTCATAACCAGCCAGATGATGCCCAGATCAAGCTCGACCGCGGTTGCCAGCATCGACGGATTCTGACCGAACCCCCCATCGCCAACCAGACTGATCACCACGCGATCTGGCGCTGCCAGTTTCGCACCGATCGCGCCCGGAGGGCCAAAACCCATCGTGGCGAACCCGCCCGGGGTCAGTATTGAACCGGGGGTCAGGATATCGAATTGCTGTCCAACACCGTTCTTGTTCCATCCAACGTCCGTGGTGATGATGGCATCCTCAGGCAGTGCCTTGCGGGTATCTGCCAAAATACGCTCGGGCATCATCGGAAAGGCCGATGAAGTCGCCATTTCCACGTTGCGCTCTTTGAAGTCCGCCCGGAATTCAGCAATTTTCTGTTCCAGCGCGGGGCGTTTGAAGCCCTCCGGATACATCTCGCGGGCGACCCGGTTGAGGACGCGTAAAGCGGCCTTTGCGTCAGCTACGACGCCGATCTCGGTGGGATAATTACGGCCGATTTCCTGCGGTTCGATATCGATATGGATGACCTTCGATCCGGGAATATTGAACGTGTAGCCAGGGTACCAACTTGAACAATCAGCCTCTTTGAACCGTGTGCCCACCGCAAAGATGTAGTCCGCATTCAGGCAGGACTGGTTGACCAATTCGGTGCCCCAAAACCCGGTCATTCCCAGCACAAGCGGATGGTCGTCTCGCAACGCGCCTTTACCCATCAGGGAATGCGCGACTGGCAGGCCCATATGTTCGACAAATTCTCGAAACTCCTCGCTGGCCTGTGCCAGAAGAATACCACCTCCGACATAAGCGACTGGGTTTTCGGCTTTAGCCAACGCTTCGACAATCTCTCGCGCTGTCTCGTCGTCAATCGACGGTTTCTTGAGCGCGCGCGTGTTGTCGCGAATACGGTCGAAACTGTCCGAGGGGATCACCTCGGAAAAAATGTCCATGGGGACATTGACCAGTACCGGCCCGGGCTGGCCGCTTTCAGCGAGATGAAACGCCTTTTCCAGAATCTCGGCCATCAAGTCTGCACGGTCTACCCGCCAGGCACGTTTGACGAAGGGGCGATAGATCTCCCATTGGGCAGCGTCCGCGTGCAGGTTCACTTCCTGATGTGGGTGTTTACCGTAGTAATGTGTGGGAATATCGCCCGCGATCACGACCATCGGGATACAGTCCAGTGCGGCGTTGGCGACCCCGGTGGCGCAATTGGTTAGCCCCGGGGAGAGATGGGACAACACCACCGAGGCCTTGCCTGTCACGCGGGCATAAGCGTCCGCCGCGTGGCTGGCGATCTGTTCATGCCGCACGGTGACGAAATCGATGGGACTTTCCGCCAGCGCAGCCAGAACCGCGATGTTCGTGTGCCCGCAAAGGCCGAATATATGCTTGACCTCACGGCGTTCGAGAAAGTCAACGATATGTTCCGCAACGGTTTTGCCGTCCAGTTTAGCTCCGTCCATCACGCGACCTCCTGTCCGTAGAACTCACCGAACAGGTCCGGCTCAGAGGGGCGATCCTCGGGGATGGGACGGCTGACCCAAGTGTAGTTCATCATGTGTTTCATGGTGACGTTTTCGTTGGTGATGTTGCCGCCCCAGATGCCGCAACCCAGGCTGCTGGTCATGGGCATGCCATTGGTCCAGGCACCCGCATTGGCCTTGGACTGAGGCTGTCGAACCATCATGCGGCTGACCGGAGCCAGGCGCGCCAACCGGTCGATGTGATCGTCATTGTGGCTGTAGATGCCGCAGGAATGGCCCTTGCCCCCGGTGTTGTAGATCTGGCTGACCGTTTCCAGCGCGTCATCGAACGTGTCGAAGTGATAAAGCGCCATCAGCGTGGTCAGTTTTTCCTTTGAGAACTTGTGCTGCGGGCCGATTTGCCCCTGATTTTCAACCATAAGAAACTTGCGATCTTCGGGGATGTTAAAACCGGCGACCTTTGCCGTTTGCTGCGGCGGACAGGCGATGGTCGGAAACGTACGGTTTCCCTTTTCATCCCACATGGCCGCTTCGAGCATGGCCTTCTCTTCATCCGAACACAGGTAGCCGCCCTCGGCTTGCAGCGCCTTGACCATATCGTTGTAAACTGAGCGCTGGATGATGATGTTGCCGTCGGCCGAGCAGCCCGACCCAAAGTCGGAGGTCTTTGAAATGCGAGTGTTCTGCGCGGCGATGTCCAGATCGGCGGTTTCATCGATGACGATGGACGAATTGCCCGCGCCGACGCCATAGGCCGGTCGCCCAGAACTGTAGGCCGCTTTGACCATCGGCTTGCCACCCGTCGCCAGAGTCAGGTCACAAATCTCCATGAGGTGCTGTGTTAACGGGATCGACGGTTTGCGAATAGATTGAAACAAGTCCTCGGGGGCACCGGCAGCACGACAAGCTGCACGCATGACCTCGACCATTTCAAAGGTAGTATGGGCGGTTCGCGGGTGCGGGCTGAAGATGACAGCATTCCGGGCGTTTGCGGCGGAAACACCTGTTACCGGTGGTGTCATTGCTGGATTGGTCATCGGGATCAAGGATGCGATGACGCCAGCAGGTTTGGCATATTTAACCAGACCTTTTTCCTCATCCACCTCGACGATACCGGTCGATGGAGTGCGCAAGACATCACGCAGTACCATGTGAATTTTGAACCGCTTTGCTGGGCGTCCTTCGCGATCTCCGATACCGCTTTCGTCCACGCCTTGCTGCGCCAGACGCGTGAAGGTCTTCTCGTTCCCCGCATACCACGCGATGGCTTGAGACAGGCGGTCCAGCTTGTCCTGATCCCAATCCTCGATTTCGGCCATGGCAGCGCGGGCGCGTGCCAGCATATCGGCCGCGAGTTGTCGGTCGTTCTCAGTGAGCTCTTTGCCCATGATGATCCTCTTGGTGTTTTGGAATTGCAGCATCGGGCATACGACGCTGTGACCGCGCCTCGCCGAATGTTCGCTTGGCGTGGCTGAGACAGCGACGCGCGTGTTCTTCATATCCCAACTCGGCAACGCGGCTTTGGTTGGGCAGTTCGATGGAATAGTCGACGGGCGGCATCCGTTCGATGATGCCAGTGAAGTCAATCCAGCCTTCGCCGGGATAGAGCCGCGCATCGCGGGCCAGTTGGATCATGCCCTCGCGCGTATCGGCGATCCCGGGTAGGCAATCGGAGATATGCAGGAAGTGAAACAACTCCGACGGGACGTGCAGAAGCTCTCCGAGATCAACGCGACTGAGGTGAAGGTAGAGCGTATCGACCAGAATACCGCCATTCGGTTGATCAGACGCGCGGACAATGTCCAGGGCCTCATCCAGAGTGCGCAAGCGTGAAAAACTTGGGAACTCCAAGTCCACTGTTAACCCGTAGGGCGCTGCCAACTCGCAGGTCTCGGAATAGACGTCGATCAGAAAGTCACGATCATCGCGGGTGTTGGTCCACGCGCTCATGATCATACGCTTGGCGCCGAGTTCCCCGCCGACTTCCAATGAGGGTTCGAAACTGCGCGGATTGACGTCTTCGGTAATGCGCGCAAGCTCGACATCAAGGACTTTCAAGCCTGTGGTAGTGAGAGCAGTTTTGGTGGCTTGCACCTGTGCCTTGTCGATTGGGGATTGGGTGAATTCTCCGGGCACATGCATCGGGATAAACCGGGGGCTGACGGCATCGTAACCGGCCCGTGCTGCGATATAGACCAGCTCGGGCGGCGTACAGCCGATCAGCGTCAGATGCGCCAAGGAATAGAGAGAGGGGCTTGCGCCAGCCTCTTCGGGTTTCACCATGAACGACAGCTCCATGTGTCTGCGAATCTCAAATTCATCACACGTAGTAAAAAATATCTGATATTTTTAAAAATATCAACTTTTAATACTGAACAGGAAATGAAAACGCCCGGGCAGCGGCCCGGGCGTGTTTTACATGTGTATTGGCAGAGCCTTAGAGAGTGACCCAGTCACCTCCGGACTGGTGAGAGCGCACGGAGGCATCAATGAATCGGACACCGTCTGCTCCTTGATTGACACTGGGATAGGTCAGCCAATGGGCCGGAAACGCGACGCCATCCCGGCGCGCGGCCACTGCCATTGCGAACTCAGTGTAAAGATTAGCCCAGGCTTCGATAATCCCTTCTGGGAAGCCACGCGCGGTACGGATCAGACGTTCCGCACCGGGTCCGATACCATGCCCGTGACCTCGGCTGATGATACGATCCGGCTCACCGAACCGATTGAACTTCAGCTGTTCCGAATTCTCCAAGTCCCACTCGAGACCCCCTTCGCTCCCGAATATCCGCAACCGCAACCCTCCCCGATTTCCCGGGGCAAGGCGTGTTGCCATCAAGGTTCCGGGGACTTCATTTTGGTAACGGGTGAACATGAACACCGTGTCTTCCAAAGGCTTTGGCGCGCCGCAGACATGAAACTCGGCCCGTAGATCGGTCAAAGGCAGGCCCGAGACAAAACTGGCCAGATGCGCGGCATGGGTGCCGATATCGCCGACACAACTGGTCGGGCCAGAAATCTTTGGGTCCAGCCTCCACTTTACATGAGGCGCATCGGCCACATCTTCGGGCGTCATCCAGTCCTGCATGAACTCGACGTGGATTTGGTTGATTTTACCGATGCCGCCTTCCGCCACGATTTGTTTGGCCTGACGGATTACTGGAAAACACGACATCGCATAGCCGACAGCAAAGATGTGTCCCGTGCGCGCGGTAATCTCCTCAAGCCCCTCAGCCTCGTCGACTTCGTTGGTCAGGGGCTTGTCGCACATCACGTCAATGCCCGCCTCCAGAAACGCTTTGGCCGCTTCGAAATGAACGTGGTTCGGGGTAGTGATCATTACGGCATCCACGCCATCCGGGCGCGCCGCCTCGACCTTTGCCATCTCGTCGAATGACGCATAGCACCTGTCTGCTGGCAGATACCACTCGGCCCCACGCGCCTTGCTGCGCGCAGCGTCAGAACTGAGCGCGCCTGCGGTGACCTCCCATCGGTCGGTCATCCGCGCAGCCGTTGCTTGCGTGACAGAGATCCGTCCTCCACCAACAACGCCCAGCCGCAAACGGCGAGACAACCGGGGGAAAGGGCTGTCGAAGTTCTGGTCTTCGGGCAAAAGTCTCTCAGCCATTCTGAACCTCCAATTCCGGGACCCATGCGCCTTCGGGCAGCATTTCAACCGCCATGAAGATGCCGGGTGTGATCGTCTCGTACTGATGCCAGGGATAGTTGCCTTCGGCGTCATACATAGGCTTATGCGTCGTACCCGGGGCCATGAATTCTTCGAGATAAAGGGTTTCAACATCCCGTTCACGGCATTGCTGCATTTTGCCAAAGCCTACGATTTGCGTATGCACTTCGCGAAACCCCGGTACCGGGCAGAACGGATGATCCTTGTGCAATCCGACATTCAATGGGACCGAGCCGGAATGGTACATGGTCAGTCCGACGTTACCCACGAAGACCTTTGGGGACATGTAATGACTGACACCGCGCAGACGCTCCTCTTGGCGGATATCAAAAGCAGATGGCCACGTATCTTTCACCCATGCGAACAGCTCATTGTCATCACCATGGGCGTCGAAACCGTGGACAATGACTGCACGTTCCACGCCGTTAAGCGTGCTATCTTGCACGATAACGGACGAAAGCGGTGCAACGGCCTGATCCTCGACCGCGATGTCCTTCCCCCCAAGGTTCAGAACAATGGCGCGACCCTCGATAGAAATTCTGTGCTCGTCAGTTATGTGCTGGACGCGAAAGAATGGCTGAGCAAAGTCGAGTGTCTCAATCGGCATGAACCAATTCCTTCCTCTCATCGTTAAGGAATTCGACCGGCAGAGGCTCAGGAGCCGCGCAACGGCTTTCTATCGTCTGATAAGCGCCAAATTTCGGCGCTCGTTCAATCGCGTCCATGACCTCGAAAACGTGGTAGGCAAGCGCTCCACTTGCACGGGGTTGACGTCCTTCTTGTGCCGCCAGAGCGAGGTCCAATAAGCCGAGGCCACGGCTGTCTTCATTAAACCCGTGTTTGTTTTCGACCACCTGCCAATCTTCGCGACCGGCTGGGCGGGGCTGATGAGACCAGCGCGAGGTGTCTCGCGTTTTCAACCAGACATCCCCCTGAAAGATATTGGCACCATGAACCGGGTCAGGATCAGGAATGCTGATGGTGCCGTTTTCACCGTAGATTTCGAACCGCGGAGTTTCGCTGTCCCAGACGTCGAAGCTCATGGTCATCGACCCTATAGCCCCGGAAGAGAACTGCAGCAGGCTTAGGGAGTGCGTGTCGACCTCGACATCCATCCATTCGCCGTTGCGAGGGCCGTTTTCGATCATCCTTTTGTCGAACGTGCGCCGAGCCATTCCGGCGACCCGGTCAACGGGACCAAGGCAGCAGATCATGGCGGTCAGGTAGTATGGGCCAAGGTCCAGCAATGGCCCACCGCCCGCCTTATAGTAGAAATCCGGGTTGGGATGATGGCGTTCCGTCCCGTGCGTTCCGACATGGGCAAACACCCCTGTTGGCTTCCCGATAGCGCCTTCATCGATCAAACGCCGAACGGTCTGCCAACGACCGCCCAGAAACGTGTCGGGCGCGCAACCAACCAGTCGCCCCTTTTCAGATGCCATGTGCAGGATCGCCTTTCCATCCGATCGGTTCATGACCAGTGGCTTTTCGGAATAGACGTGCTTGCCCGCCTCTAACGCGCGCAGGCTGATTTCGGCATGCGCCGCCGGAATTGTCAGGTTCAGAACGCAATCAATCGCCGGATCGTCAAACACTTCATCCGGCGTACAAGTCTTGGCGATGCCGTATTGATCCGCCTTGGCGCGACTTTCTAAAGGATCGAGGCTTGCGCAGGCCACAACCTCGGCGCTCGAAAATTTCGATAGTGTTTTTAGATAGATATCACTGATACGACCACAGCCGATAAGGCCGACCCGGAAGGATTTCGATGTCTCACTTGTCATCATTCCTGTCTTCGTAGAGGGGTAAGTAATTCGGGGGCATCGGCCCTTTGTTTCGACCGCCCTGCCCCATCTGCTCCCAAGCGTGGGCAAGTATTCCAACCGAGCGGGACAAGCAAAACAGCCCTCGCGACAAGGGTGCAGGAAAGCCAAGTTCGCAGAAAATCACAGCTGTCGCGCCGTCGATATTCATGGCAATTGGCCGACCGCCGCGTTGACGACCGAGTTCGGCCTGAACCTCTTCTCCGATATCGGCAAACCGGCCAGAAACTGTGCCTTCTGCCGCCGCATCACGAACAAGTTGCATCAATCGTGGTGCGCGTGGATCGACGGGCTTGTGAAACCTGTGACCAAAGCCCGATACGATCTTGCCGTAGGTCTCGCGCCAACTGTCCAAGCCATCCCGAACAGCGTCATTCAGCGAAGCTCCTGCATCCATACGGACTGCGATATCATAGTACAGCTCAGCACACTGCTCTCCTGCCCCGCCGTGCACGTCGCCCAGCATGTTCACCGCAGTCGCCATTGCATTATTGAGACCAACTCCACAGGTGGCGGCCATACGCGCAGCCGCGATTGAGGGAGCCTGCGGGCCGTGATCCACGCCTGCGACCAAAGCAGCTTCGAACAAGCGCGCTTGTGTGTCGCTGGGCAGATCACCCCGCACCATCAGCCAGATCATCTGCGGGAATGAAACGTTCCCGATCAGGTCCTCTATGGCGTTGCCGCGAAAAGCGATCTGTCCAGGTTTCATGTCGATGATGGAGGTACGCCACCATTGGCGAACGGCGCGTTCATCGCTTGTCATTTGCAAGGTCATTGAATTTGCACCTCTTTCACCGGCTGGGTTTTGCTTTGCGCGGCGAGGCGAATGGGCGCGTTACGCGCACCGTAACCGGCATAGCCCATGCGGCGTTCAACAATTTCGAAGAAGAAGCCGTTAAAGATGGGGCGGCTGTATATCTGAAAATACTCAGCGCCCGCCGCCCGATCGTAAAGAATGTTACCCCGGTGCAGTTGAGCGACCAAACCGTCATCCAATCCGAATGTCGCTTGCAGATCAGCGTAGTAGTTTTCAGGGATGGACAGGCTGGGAAAGCCGGACTTGATCAACTGGGCTGAAGTTTCAAAAATATCATCCGACTGGAAGGCAATGTGCTGAACACCGGCCCCAAAGCCATCTTCAAGGAATGACGCCGCCAGTGTTCGGCGTCCAACTGCCCCGTTCAGGTTCAGGCGCACTTCGCCTTCGGGGCTTTCAATGGCTTGGCTTTGCACGACACCGGACGGGTCTGCAACGTTTACGATTGGCGACTTCGCCATCTCAAAAGTAGAAATGTAGTAGAGCAGCCAGCTTTGCATCTCATCGTGACGCATCGTCTGGGCCAGATGGTCGATACGACGCAGACCGGCAGGTTGGGTGGCTTTGGTTTTCGCAACCGGCTCGAACTCGATATCCCACACCCGATGCAGATCGGATTTCTCATCAATGAAATGAACGACATTGCCGCCGACACCTCGGATGGCCGGGATGTCCAGCTCTCCAGTTCCCACCGGCTGTGAGAAATTCGGCGCGCCCAACGCGGTCGCCCGCTGAACCGTCTGATCCGCATCTTTGACTCGCAACCCCATGTCACAAACGGAAGGGCCGTGACCCAGGAACGCCGAATGGGCAAAACCTTCTTTTTCGGTATTCACAACGATGTTTATCGCGCCCTGCCGCCACAGCTCGACGGACTTGGTGACGTGTTTTCGCTCCATTCGAAAGCACATTGCTGACAGCATGTCTGCCAGCTGCGCGCCGCTTAATTCATCGGCTGTAAATTCGACAAACTCGAAGCCTGACGCATAGACGCGCTCCGGCAGGTCCGGGATGCCAAAATCGGTTCCCGGCTCGGTCCGGGCAACCTCATCTAACAGGTTCACCAGCGACCTGTAGCTGTCTCGGGCCAGTGTCCGGCCACCGGGTTGAGGAGCTGCTTCGTTGACGCGCGCAATGGACCAAGGCCCCTTGTATCCAGCGCGGGACAACACCCGTACAAAGCCCGCAAGGTTCAGCGACCCAAGCCCTGGAAGCAGCCCAAAATGCCGTTTGAGCCGACGTATATCCATCTCAAGCCGGGGTGCATCGGACAGTTGCACATGAAAAAGCCGCTCTCCGGGAATGTCCCGGAGGCAGGCGGGTTTGGACCCGTCGGCAAGCGAGAAGAAGGAATTCAAAGCCAACCCCAAATGAGGGCTGTCGATGGCTTCTACGACGCGTAACGCCTGTTCATCCGAGTGAATAAGATCCGACCATGGCAAGCCCATATAGGCCAGACGCAACCCCATTTCCTTAGCGATCTGGGCCGCCTCGCCAAGATCTGCGATTACCTGTTCTTCGGTCACGGCGACATCGACCTCGAAGGCAGACCCGATAAGCAGCAATTCCGTTCCCAACTCGCTCATTAGGTCGAGTTTGCGCTTCAGTCGATCAAAGGCGCGCTCACGTCCGGCATCGGGCTGGCCTTCAAGGTTATGGAAGGGTTGTAGCAGGCAAATCTTCAGGCCGAGGTCCGATGCAATTTCGCGGACTTGCGATGGCGGCCCGTCAAAAGCGGTCAAATCCGGTTCGTGTAATTCGACACCCCCGAATCCCGCGTCAGCGATAGCACTCAGCTTTTCAGCCAGATCACCGGGGATCGACGTTGTCGAAACCGAGAGGCACATTATCCCTGATACCCAAACATACGCGGCAACCACAGGACCAGATCGGGCATCAGCATCATGATAACCAAAGCGAATATGAGAACGGCGAGGAAGGCCCAGATTTCCGAGATGATTTCGCGCAGTGGAATGTCCGTCACGGCGTTGATCACAAAGAGTAGAATGCCGTAGGGCGGCGTGATCAGACCGATCATCGAGTTCACGACGACCAGCACCCCGAAATGCACCAGATCAATCCCGAGCGCTTCGCAGGTTGGAATGAACAGAGGCACGATCACCAGAATGATCGTTGTTGCGTCTAACACGCATCCCAGCGCGAGGATCAGCAGGTTTACGAGGATCAGGAAGACGATCGGGCTAACATCGGAACCCTCCAGCAGCTCCGAGATAGACTGCGGTATTTGCTCCTGAATGACGATGAAGTTCAGAATGAACGCGCCGCCAATGACCACCCCAACGGCCGCGGAAGAGCGCGCGCTGTCGACGAACACTTGATAAAGGCCGCGGAAGGTCAATGCGCGATAGAACAACGCTGCCAGTAGCAGCGCGTAGAATGCAGCCACGGCTGCGGCCTCGGTCGGAGTGGTGACGCCGCCATATATGCCGTACAGCAGGATTGCGGGCATCAGCAGTGCCGGAAACGCGTTGGCGGTTTTTGCGGGCAATTCGCGCAGCGGAACAGGTTCTTCCAATGCAAAGTTCCGCTTGCCGGCAAGATAGTAGTTCATCGCCATGAGGACGACGCCCATGATCAGGCCAGGCAGAATCCCTGCCAGGAACAGCGAGCCAATAGAGGCTTTTGAGACCAGCGCATACAGAACCATCGGGATCGAGGGCGGAATGATCGGGCCGATCGTCGCCGAGGCCGCCGTGATTGCGGCTGCGTAACCTCGGCTGTAGCGGCCATCCTTGGTCATCATCTCAATGATGATTTTACCGATCCCTGCTGCATCCGCGACGGCCGACCCGGACATACCCGAAAAGATCAGAGACGCTACCACATTGACGTGCCCGAGGCCGCCCTTGAACCGCCCGACCGCAGCAACACAGAAGTTCAGCAGCCGGTCCGTGATCGACCCCGCGTTCATTATGTTCGCGGCGACGATGAACAAAGGCACGGCAAGCAGAATCGTGCTTTTGTAGAATCCTTGCAGGATTTTCTCACCCGCGAGGGCGACGTCCAATCCGGCCGTGCCAAGGTACACCAATGAGGCCAAGAGGATGGAATAGCCGATGGGTGTCCCGATGCCTGCCAGAAGAAAGAGAGCGAGCAGGCAGGAAAGAAGTTCAAAACTCATTTGTCTGCTTCCTCGTCGTCTTCACCATCGACGCGGGGATGATCGTCAACCACGTTGTACCCAACGACCAGTTCCAGCTCGGTTTTAGGTGGGCCATTGCGCAGGATGTCAAAGAACAGCCATCCATACCGCGCGGCCACGACCAACATGAACACCGCATAAATTGAGAACACAGTGCGCAGCGGTATCTTCTCACCCGAGAACGGATTGCGGACGGTCGATGTTTTGCGGATTTTCATCCAGTCGATGTAGTCCCACGTCGGCAGGAAGCTGTAGAGCATTCCGACCACAATCGCCGCGGCCGCCAGCATCGCAAAGACCTGACGAACGCGCATCGGCACCGAAAGGTAGATGATGTCGAACTTCACGTGATCTCTCTCGCGCACGATGAAGGCGCAGCTAAAAAAGATCACCCAGACCCAGAGGATGCCGATCAGTTCAAGCGTCCAACCGGCGGGGGTAAAGAAATACCGCAGAAGGATTTGCAGAAGGAAGATCAGGAAGATTGCCGCCAGCATCCCGCCGGCAATCGCTTCGGTCAGTCGGGAGAACCCCTTTATGAAGCCTTTCATCGTGGTTCCCCCTCCCTTCTTCAGACGACCTTAGTTTCCCAGAGCATTGATCTGCTCAAGCACACCGTCCGGCCATGATCCGGCGAATTCACTTTCAAGGTACATCGACTGTACCTGATCGCGGAACGCCGCCAGGTCGGGCTCGTAAACCTCCATGCCCTGCTCCTTGAGGAAGCTGACAAGGTCCTCTTCTTTCTGAAGCTGCTTCTGGCGACCGGATTCAGCCGCTGCGTCGGCAGCTTCCTGAACCTTGGCTTGCTGTTCCGGTGTCAATCCGTCCCAAACCTCTTTACCGATGGCGATATAGTTCAAGTCAACCAGGTGCGATGTCAGGATGATCTGATTGGTCACTTCGTAGAATTTGGCATCAACCACAGTCGGCAACGGGTTGTCCTGACCGTCAACGGCACCGGTCGAAAGAGCTGTGTAAACCTCTGAGAACGCCATTGGTGTCGGGGCGGCACCCAGCGCTTTGCCAAGGAACTGCCACGCATCTGTACCCGGCATCCGCAGGTTCACACCCTCCAGATCAGCCGGAGTGCTGACGGTCAGTTCATCCTTGGGCTGGCGCAGGTTCACCTGACGACGGCCCAGATACATGACCGACAGCAGTTTGACGCCCAGTTCTTCTTCGGCCTTTTGCTTGAAGGCATCCATCAAGGGATCGTTGAAGACAGCCACCTGATGCGCAGCGTCCTGATGGACATAGCCTGCGGTAAAGATCGAAAACTCGGGGAAGAACTGTGCCAGTTCCTGCGCCGAGGTGATCGACATTTCCAGGTTACCGCGGCTGATGGCGTCCAACTCGGTGCCTTGGGCGAAGATGGTTCCATTATAGCTGGGCTCGTAGCTTGCGAAATCAGCAACCATGGGCGCGAAAACCTCGGCCATGGCGACCGAGCGCTGGTCGGTCTCCGATCCTGATGTTGCGAGGCGAAGTTGGACTTTGTCGTCTGCCAGCGCACCGCTTGTCGCGCTAAACAGAACACCGGTTGCAACCAGGGCTGATACAGCAGCCCGGCGGGTAAGTTTGGTAATCACTTTGCTCCTCCCTGAGACATCAAGATGCATTTTTCCGATTCTGAGTTTTGACCTATTTTGGACATTTTGCAAGATTTTTTACAAAATATCAGATATTTTTCATTATCTGCAGTCTCTGTTGCTGCATATCCTGAAGGCTTCTGATCCTGACAGTCTCGCCCGACCTGCAGGAATTCTGAATGGCTTCAATGACTTGGAGCGTCCTGAAGCCTTCCCAGCCGGAAACAATAGGATCTGCTTCGCGCCGAGCGACTTCAACAAAGTGCCTGAGTTGATTGACCAGAGGGTCGGATGCACCCTTCTTCAGCGCGGTTGATGAGATTGGCGTCCACCAATCCCTTTGCTCGGTCTGGTAACTCCACAGTCGAAGATCGGGAACGGACAACGACCCGTGAGAGCCACCTATCATGTAGCTACTCTCAGTGGTTGAAGGATAGATGGGATATTCCTGAGACGTCATCTCCCAGCTCCACGGAGCGACGATGCTGTCGGACACGCTTATGGTCCCAATCGCCCCGCTTTCAAACGTCAACAGCGCACCAGCAACATCTTCGTTGTCATAGCCCCGCTGCGATGCAGCCGACTGAGCCTGTACGGTCATGACTTCTCCGGCCAGGTACCGCAGCAGATCCACATCGTGGACAAGATTGACCGAGATGGGCCCTGCACCGGGTTTCTTTCGCCAGGGCGCTGCATCAAAATATTCGTCTGGCTTATAGAACCAGCAATTCGCATGGACGGCGCGCACATCTCCAATCTTCCCATCGACAATGGCTTCTTTAGCCGAACGGATCAGAGGATTGTGTCGGCGATGATGTCCGACCATCAGTGGCACATTGGCCTTCTCCGCTGCTTGAACAAGCTCAAGTGCAGCGGCGGCTTCCACGGCGATGGGTTTTTCGACAAGAACGGGACAACCATGTCGAACGCACATGAGGCCTTGTTCGACATGAAGCGTGGTCGGGGTCGCAAGAACAGCACCGTCCAGCGTCTGAATTGCAAACATTTCCTCGAGGGTCTCGTAACATGCGACCCCGTGCTCAACGGCGTAAGCACGACCTTCATCGCTGGGGTCGACCACCGCGACAAGATCAACATGGCGCAACGCTCGGATAGCGTCTGCGTGGCGGCGTCCAACAAGGCCAATGCCGACAATGGCAATGCGAAAGTTATGAGACACTTTGCTTCCTTCCGGAGGGTCCGGAGAATCCCGAAACCGATGTTTGCGACCGGGCTGCATTGCCCAACTTGGCCACGACCGTATTGGGGTTTTCACGATTCCGCAATAATGTATGATATTTTTATTTTTACCATACATCAGTTTGGATTGCTGATACCTCCGAAAAATGCTAATTGAACGAAGAAACTGATAATATCGGGTGAAACGCATGGCGAAACAGCCGTCTACGATAGGTGCAAGCACCTATCAGCGCATCAAGCGGGATATCATCTTCGGGGAGCTGCAGCCCGGCTCCAAACTGAAGCTGGACGCCTTGAAGGAACGCTACTCGGCAAGCCTTTCGACACTTCGTGAAACGCTTAACAGGCTCGCCAGCGACGGATTTGTCGAAGCTCCCGAGCAACGGGGTTTCCTGGTCACGCCAGTTTCACGAGAAGACCTGGCCGAGATTTCAGAGCTGCGCGTTCTGTTGGAATGCCACGCGTTGGAGTTGTCCATTGCGAATGGCGACACGGACTGGGAAGGCAACCTCGTTGCCGCGCATCATAAGCTGCATTTGATGGAGCAACGGCTTCTCAAAGGAGATGACTCTGAGAAAGAAACCTGGAAGAGGTACGACTCGGAGTTTCATCAAGCAATGATAGCAGCCTGCAACTCCAAGAATCTTCTATCCCTTCACTCGATCATCTACGACAAATATCTGCGGTATCAGATGCTCGTGCTGACCTATCGCGGCGAAGAGGCCGTCAAGGAGCACAAGGGCATGTTTGATGCCGCGCTGGCCAGAGACGCGAATATGGCGAAGAAACTGTTGGAAGATCACATCCGAAACGGCCTCACCCACACATTGGAGGCTATGTGACCTTCGCCATTACTGTGACCACCAGAACATTCAAGTTGGATCTGCATAACCTATTCCAACCTCCCTTGATTGAAATCGATGCTTGGTTTTGAGAAAAACCAGGCTCACGCACAGTTTTAAATCGTGGCACGGGCTTGAACAGTCCTCATTTGCTCAAAACCCGATCGCCGCTGAAGGCGCATAGTCGATCAGCCAAACGCCGTTGTCAGCACGATAAAACAAATGACCATCGCGGCGTAAACCGCCGGTGCCTATTCCAAGTACGAAAGGCTCTCTATGCCGTTGCCCGACCTTTTCCACAGTCTTTGGATCAGGGGAGAGGTGAACTTGCTGGCGCCTGCCAACGCGCCTCATGCTACATCGCAGTTCCTGAATGGACGCCCAACCGGGGGTATCAGCGACAGACCGGAAATTTCCGGTTCATGCCTCAAAATCTTCGCAAGTATTTTGCTCTTCTTCGACGCAGCGTCCGGCCGCTGAAATCCATTCTTTCTGATTGTTCATTAATTTGAGGTGTGAACGATACTTCCGCCTTCATCAAGCCCGACGCCAAGGCCTTTGCGATACCTTTCAGCAAAGAATGCCCCCTCTGCAGGGGTTGGAATCGCCATCTTTTGCATGAAAACGTCTGCCCAAATCTCATGTTCCTCGTCAGTGAGGTCACTTGGTGCAAGGTGGCCCTCGAGCGCGGCCTCGACACGTTTGTTTGTTTCTTCACGCATCAAACGATCTTCCGCTTGTTTTCTATCGCGGAACTCTCCGAGTTCACACACGCATTGGTTCTGTATACGCTCTCTAACAATACATCTATGATATACAGAAATGAGTTGTCTGCATACCACGGGCGCAGGCTTATTTGATTTCATGGACTCCGACTTTATGAACATCTTTATCGATTTCGAAGCGTCGTCGCTGAGTCCTGAAAGCTGGCCAATCGAAGTTGGCCTGGCCTGGCTCGAAGGCGGAAAAGTCGTCGTCAAAAGCCGATTGATCATCCCGCGCGTGGAGTGGGATCCAAACGGCTGGGATCCGAAGTCAGAAAAGGTGCATGGCTTACAGTATTCAGCCGTTACTACCACCGGATCAGACCCGGATGAGGTGTCCGACTGGCTGCTGGATATCGTTCAGGAAAACAGTCTGATCTCCGACGCTCCAGACTTCGATCAGAGATGGCTTGATCGTCTGCTCATCCGACCCGGGCCACAGATCATGGATTTCGATAAGGCGGCCTGGAATACGTTCTCAGACAAAGGCAATCGAGCATCCTCAGTGTTGTCTCGCGTCTACAGAACAAAAGCAAGCCGTCCAACAACTCACCGCGCCGGCCCTGATGCGGCTGATCTTGCATATGCGTGGCGCGCTGGGATGTCGAAAGGTTAACGGAAAGACAAAACCTTCGATTATTTCAAGGTCGCTAACTCGGCTACACTACAGATTTTAGGAAATTCAGTTCAACTGCCTTTGAGACCTGCAAAGTGCCTTTCCCAGCGTTGGACTTCCTCTATCAAAGTGTTCGAACTTGCTCCGCAAAAACTTCACCAAATCTCAAACTGCAGTTTACTTACCTTTACCTCAGTGAATTGAACGGGATTAAGAACATACCTGCTTAATCGACAGCGCCAACAAAGATGCCATACCCAATGCTATTGGCGAAGGTTACAGTCTTTCCAAGATCTTTCCACCTCTGGGCGTATACTGTCGACTGATCCGGTCAACTAGATGCCAGCCGGGCACTAGGAGCGGGGACCCCTCAAATACTTCTGCAAACTAAATAATCCCGCCAGACGGGTTGCAAGGCAACTCTTGAATAGCCGACCTTCGCGGCACTTAGTTGCCGCGATCTCAGCGCTTCGACGACTGGGCGCTTGCTATTGGACCAAATACTAGTGCCTAGCGTTTGACCGAGTTGGTGTTGCCAGCAAAGATTTAAACATTTCCGACAAGTGATTTGACACCACGTCTTCTGCGTGGACGACTCGGTTTGACTGTAGTTTTTTCTTGACCCGTCAGTCAAAAAACCTGTTATTTGGCTCATCAATCATAAAACAGGGAAGCTACGATGAAACTCAAATCGACTATTTCAACACTTGCTGTCATCACGTGCGCAGGTGCTGCGTTTGCGGACTGTTCAGAGGTTGTTTTTTCGGATGTCGGCTGGACGGACATCACCGCCACGACCGCGGCAACGACAGTTGTACTTGACGCCCTTGGTTACGAAACCGACATCAAGATCCTGTCGGTACCTGTGACCTATACGTCGATGGCCGAAGGTGACATCG
Organism: Ruegeria sp. AA6; assembly: GCF_056542865.1. Lineage (NCBI taxonomy): Bacteria > Pseudomonadati > Pseudomonadota > Alphaproteobacteria > Rhodobacterales > Roseobacteraceae > Ruegeria > Ruegeria sp. AA6. The sequence goes on along the minus strand of NZ_JBQGAN010000031.1, from coordinate 19,579 downwards.
ACGTTTTCCTTGGAAACTGGATGCCGACAATGGAAGGCGATATCGCTCCATATCGCGAAGCAGGCACCGTCGACACCGTGCGTGAAAACCTTGAGGGTGCAAAATACACGCTGGCGGTCAACTCGGTCGCAAGCGAGCTTGGCATCAAGGACTTTGCGGATATCGCTGCCCACAAAGATGCGCTGGACGGAAAGATATTCGGCATCGAACCCGGCAATGACGGCAACCGCCTTATTCAATCCATGATCGATGGCGACTCGTTCGGACTGTCAGGCTTTGAAGTGGCCGAAAGTTCGGAACAAGGCATGTTGGCACAGGTCGACCGGGCAAGCCGCAAGGGTGATCCGATCGTGTTCCTTGGTTGGGAGCCGCACCCGATGAACGCCAACTTCGAAATGAGCTATCTGACGGGTGGCGACGATTTCTTTGGTCCTGATCTGGGCGGCGCGACCGTATATACGAACACCCGCCAAGGGTATTCAGCTGAATGCCCCAATGTTGGCGCACTTCTCGGCAATCTGAAGTTTTCACTTGCGATGGAAAACGAGATCATGGCCTCGATTCTTGACGACGGTGAAGACCCGCAAGATGCCGCCAGCGCTTGGCTCAAGGCCAATCCCGATGCATTCACCGCTTGGCTGGATGGGGTAACCACAAAAGATGGTGGTGACGCTGTTGCTGCTGTAAAAGCGCAGCTCGGTCTGTAACGAAATTTTGCAATTCGAAGCTCCCCGCCTGCCTGGCGGGGAGCTTTCTACAACCGGCATAAATCCGAATTTCGGTGGCGGCTCAGGGGATTCATATGGAATGGCTGACGGAAACTAAGATTCCCGTGGGGAAGACCGCCAAGTCGGTATTCGACTGGCTTCAGGATGTAGGAGAGCCATTTTTTGACTGGTTGTCCTGGGTTTTGGAGCTGTTGATTGATTCCATTCTGTGGTTGATGCAAACGCCCCATCCGCTGATCGTAATCGCGATTTTTGTCGCAATAACCTGGGTGCTTCAACGAAACTGGAAAACATGCTTGTTCGTACTGCTTGGGTTCCTGTTCATCCTGAATCAGGGATATTGGGAAGAAACCACTGAAAGTTTAACGCTGGTTCTGTCGTCCTGTGTTGTTTGCATGCTGGTTGGTGTCCCCATTGGCATCGCCGTGGCGCACCGCCCCCGACTTTATGTCTTCATGCGCCCGGTGCTGGATCTGATGCAAACCCTGCCAACCTTCGTCTACCTAATCCCCGCAATTGTGTTCTTCGGTATTGGCATGGTCCCCGGTCTGATCGCGACGGTGATCTTTGTTCTGCCTGCACCAATTCGCCTCACACATCTGGGCGTTTCTTCGACACCGACGCCCCTCCTCGAAGCCGCACAGGCCTTTGGTGCAACTGGCCGCCAAACCCTGTGGAAGGTGGAACTGCCCTACGCCATGCCGCAGATCATGACTGGCCTCAACCAAACCATCATGCTGTCCCTTTCGATGGTGGTGATCGCCGCCCTTGTTGGTGCCGATGGTCTAGGCGTACCGGTTGTACGGGCGCTCAATCAAGTAAACACGGCGCTGGGCTTTGAGTCGGGCTTCATCATTGTGGTCGTCGCGATCATGCTTGACCGTATTCTAAGAGTGGAGCGCTGATCCATGACCGCAGTTGAATTCGACAAAGTCTCCATCGTCTTCGGTGACAAGCCAAAGCAGGCACTGCCGCTTATGGATCAAGGCCTAGAACGCGCCGAGATACAGGAGAAAACCGGTCAAGTGCTGGGCGTCCATGATTGTTCGCTTACAGTGAAGGAAGGTGAAATCCTTGTCCTGATGGGGTTGTCCGGTTCCGGAAAATCCACGTTGCTTAGGGCGGTCAACGGCTTGAATCCTGTCGTTCGTGGATCTGTGCGCGTGAATGACGGATCCCGAATGGTCGACGTCTCGAACGCGGACGACGCAACTTTGCGTCGCATACGACAGAACCATATTGCCATGGTGTTTCAGCAATTCGGGCTTTTGCCGTGGCGTACCGTCCGGGAAAATGTCTGGCTTGGCCTGGAACTTTCGGGCATGCGCAAATCCGAGCGCAACAAACAGACCGAAGAACAATTGGAGATGGTCGGCCTCTCGGACTGGGCCGATCGGAAAGTTGGTGAGCTTTCGGGGGGCATGCAACAACGTGTAGGCTTGGCACGCGCCTTTGCAACCCACGCGCCAATTCTGCTGATGGACGAACCCTTTTCGGCCCTCGACCCGCTTATTCGTACAAAGCTTCAGGATGAGTTGCTGGAGCTACAGCGGAAACTGAAGCGTACGATCATTTTCGTATCTCACGATCTTGATGAAGCTTTCAAAATCGGCAATCGCATCGCCATCATGGAAGGCGGGCGGATTGTTCAATGTGGGACGCCTCACCAAATCTACTCCAACCCGGCGAACGAATATGTAGGAGAGTTCGTAACCCACATGAACCCGCTTGGCGTTCTGTGTGCAAGAGACGTGATGGAAGCAACCACAGAGAATACTGAGGTTGCCGTCGACCCGAGCACAAGTATTCGAACGGTTGTAAATAAAATATTCGAAACAGAAGCGCCAATAGGCGTCATCGAAAATGGAACGATAGTTGGCCGGGTCACCAAAGACTTAGTCTTGACGAAACTTCTCAATCCCAAAGGCGGCTGAACTGTGGGTTCCACGCAATAGAGAATAACCACCAATTTATTGTCAGTTTCTCTTTGGCATGGAAGAATCTTGCAAGGGCACCGGACGGCACTGCGTTTTCGAGTGGTAACCGAGGTCCTTCGAGACCCGTCGTGTAAAGAAAACGACCCCACCTTCTACAATCAAGAACGGAACAGTATCCCTCTCCAACTTGCACTACGCCCTTGGTCAGCCTCAGTAAAAGCTGAAGGGAAACAGTAGCTTACCTTTTGGGAATGGTGCCCGGGGGCGGAATCGAACCACCGACACGAGGATTTTCAATCCGGCGCTAATTCTAGCAAATCAAACACTTACAAAACCGGGGTGCGTCAAACCCCCGACGAAACATCAAAGACTTACCGCGAAAGTGTCAAACCGGCTGAAGCCGAACTGACAAACGAAAACCCCGGCGCGACGGCAATCGCAACCGGGGTTAAAGACGTTATGGAAGGCGTCTGTTCTTACAGTGAACATATCGCGGCTTTCCCCATATTGGCAATGCATTGGGGGGTGCTGCTGTGAATATTTCGACGCAAATCCCCGACAATATCAAACGTGTTTGCCGCTCGATCGGATACGCCGCTTGGCTGGATGGCACTGACGCATGGTTCGGCCTTACGGTAATCCTGCGAGCACGTCTGGATGCGCGGCAGCGCGTGGCCCTGGCATTCGTGGCTCTCAAGGCTCTGGACCGTGACGACGCGGTAAATGCGGCTGAGGCGGCGCTAGGCACTGGTGCGGGACGGCCCCCTGCCCCGTTCTTTAACTTCATGGATGAGGCAGCGTTCTGGGCGGATTATGCCGACCCGGAAGAACTATACGCTTATTGCCTTGCCAGCTTTAAGCGCATGAAACCCGCGCGGCAGGCAGCATTCCTTGAACATGTGCAAAGGAGGCAAGCGGCGTGATGCGTGATTTTGCTGACATGGCGTTGAAACTGGATGCACACGGCGCCGAGTTCCCCAAAGAACGGTCGGATCGTTTGCCTACAGAGTTCGTCTGGCGCGACCCTTCCACTATTCCGCCCCGTCCTTGGCTCTACGGGCAACACCTGATCCGCAAACAGATATCGGTGACGGTCGCACCCGGCGGCGTCGGGAAATCGTCTTTGACGATCTGCGAAGGGCTGGCAATGGCCTCCGGCCGCGACCTACTGGGTGATTGGACCGCATCAGACCTAAATGTCTGGATATACAACCTGGAAGACACCCGAGACGAGATGAACCGGCGCATCATCGCGGCCATGCAACATCACAACGTCGCCTCCGAGGAAATCTCAGGGCGTCTATTTGTGGACACGGGGCGGGAACGCGAACTCAGTACCGCCATTCAAACTCGTGAAGGCGTCCAGATCGTCAAGCCGGAAATGGAGGCCTTAGCCCAAGAGATCGAAGCGCGCGAAATCGATGTTCTGATTATCGACCCGTTCGTGTCGTCGCATCAGGTGGGCGAGAACGACAACGGCGCAATCGACCTTGTGGCAAAGGAATGGGCGCGGCTGGCAGACCGTTGCAATTGTGCAATCGAACTTGTGCACCACACTCGCAAAACCAACGGTGAAGAAGCAACAACCGAAAGTGGGCGAGGTGCAACCGCGCTTTTGGCAGCGGCGCGTTCCGGTCGGGTGCTTAACAAGATGACAGAGAGCATGAAGGCTGAAGCGGGTGTGAAAGAGGACCCGTCTACCTACTTTGCAGTGACCCGCGACAAGGCAAACCTTGCCCCCACTGCTGGTCGTGTCTGGCGGCGCTTAGCTTCAGTCCACTTGTCAAACGGTGACAGCGTAGGCGTAGTCGAAGTCTGGAATTGGCCCGGTACCTTTGATGGAATTTCATTGGCCGACCTTCTTGCTGTGCAGAAAGCTCTGGATGGAAAAGGACTACGGTATTCAGACCAGGCTCGTGAGGACTGGGCAGGCCTGACTATTGCGGAAGTCTTGGCACTTGATGCCTGTTCAGACCGCATACGTATCAAAAAAATGATCGAGGCATGGTTGAAATCTGGTGCCTTGAAGAAGGTCAAATTGTTGGATGCAAAACGTATGGAACGCCCGTGTTTGGAGGTAGGTGAATGGGCAAACACATAAGTGCGACACCCACCCCGAAAGCGGAGGTGTGGCGGGGTGTGGCAAACATGCAGAAAACAGTCGCCACACCACCGCCCCCCTAAAGGGGGCGGGCGGTGGTGTGGCGTGCCGCACCTCCATTGAGCGAGATACGGTGCAGTACTCAATGAAATTTGTGAGAACCGAACACCAAACACTACGCGCATCATGGGGTTTGCCGAGTATGTTAACAATTGTCGGGGTTTTTGATGGGGCGACCGACAAAGCTAGAAGTTGAGTTACGCTCGCTCTTTCAAAGCGATCCCATTGATTGGCGTGAAATTCGGTCACGTTGGCGACCATGCCCAGCAGAGGCGCACAAGCATCCAGACTATCGTAGGGATTGCTCACAGTGCCACGGCGTAAATTGCAAACGGATGGCTGAGCTAGGCTTGAATGATGCCAGGGAACCCTTGCCTAAGACAGAGCGCCCAACATGCGGCGCTAGGACCCGAACCGGTGGCCAATGCCAAGCCCGGGTAGTACCTGGAAAACGGCGTTGCAGGTTGCATGGCGGCCTCAGCACCGGCCCAAAGGGGAAGCGAAAAGCTAAAGCCAAAGTTGAAACAAAGGATGACTAAAGGGAGGCGGTGCAATACCTCCGTTGCACTGCCGGTGGAGCACGCAATCCGTACCCATCAGATTCCACAACATCGCTCACAATGGCCACAGGGAGAAATTTCCCCCGTATGATCCGATTGGATCATGCTGTGCACAAGATACCCCCAATAGCCGAAATTCAGGGCGAAACTTCCAGAATCCGGCGGTGAACAGCTGCTTCTCCATCAAGTGCAAACGCTGGCGGAACATGAGCCTATGTCGATTTTAGGTGATCGATGTGAGTCATGGCCAACTCCAGAAAATCTGAATGGTCTTGCAACAGTTTAGCACACCAGTTCCCCTATTTCCGCTTAGGGTTCGGAGCGGAACTTAAACTCCCGCAGAAATTGCTTGTCCGGTGACGTGATGGAAATCGCCCCGCGGTTGCGTTCATCCTGCTCGTGAATGCGACAATGTTTCTTCAGGCGAGCATGATCAGCCACCCGCCCCAGACAATCAAAACCACGCCCAATGCACGACTCAGAAACCGCCCGAATGGCAACGTCTTTTCCGCCAACACCACGATTGTAAGTACGGCAACCCACGGCAAGTTCATGACGCCCAATACAAACAACAGCACCATCAGCATCCAGCAACAGCCAAGACAGTAGGCCCCGTGGTGAAGCCCCATCTTCGCGGCACCCAGGGTTCCCTCGTGCCAATGAGCCGTCAGAAAACTCATGGGCGAGCGGCAATGCTCAAGGCAAGCGTTCTTGAGTGGCGTCCATTGGAACAACCCGGCGAATATCAACATCACGCCGCCCACCGTCGGCGCAACCCTCCCCATCATGGAGGACAGCGCGCCACCCGTGTGAAGCCACCAATTCAATACAGTCGCCGCCAGCGAGAACCCCAGCCAAACCAACAGATACCCTGCCACAAAGCTGCCCGTTGGCACGAAGGGTCGCCCTGCCTCCTCCCGTTTCGCGCGCACCCGCTCGTAGATCATTACGGCGGGTGTAACCGAAGGCAGCATCATCGCGAACATCATCACCGCCCACATGATAAGCATGAAGACAAAATCCGCGACTGACCACTGCATCATCATCGGCATAGCCATGTCGCCGATCATCGTCATCGAGGGCGAACCTCGCCCGAGGTAAATTGTGTAGGCCCACGCCAGCGCCGTGAGCGCGACTAGCGCAGCCAGAACCAGCGCCCGATCCCGTTGTGCAACTCCTAAAGCATTCATTATAATGGCCTGACGACCCGGCCCGGCCTCAGCCGGCCCAGGCGACTTGTCCGACCACACCCGACCGACCTGTCCAGCTCATGGGCATATCCGAGTCGTTCCAGGTGGTGCCGTCACTGGGGGCCAGATCACCTTCATGCCCCTCATGCCCGAAGGCGAGGCTGAACGCGGCATTCTGCAGTTTCATCTTGTTGCCGAGATCATTGACCAGACGGCGGGATTTCATCTCGCCCACACCAGCCACACTCGCCGTTAGTTCGCCTTCGGCCTCGGTCACGCTGATCGCGGCGCGTTTGGTCGGAAGCCAAGTCGACAACAGGCTTGCTGGTACTTCCATGCCGCCGCCGGACGCACCCTGTAAGATGGTTTCCAATGCCTCTGCCTGCGCATCGCTGGCGTTTTCATCAATGTACACTCGCCCAGTGCCGTTGGCGTCGAACAGTGTCGGCCCGGGGAAATGAAACGAGACAATCGCGTTTTGACCGGAAAGGTCCACGCCTTCATGAGAGCCCTCGCGAATGCGTACCAACAGTGATGTTGCACAATACCCCTGGTCCATGAGCATAAGGTCGGCTTGTCCGAACCAGCATGGGCAAAGCATGTTGCAACTGCAGGTTTCGACGAGTTCCCCTGAAACATTCCAAGACATGATTTCTCCTCCCATCCCACATTTCCGACGACTGCATTTTAGCAGAAAGACCGCTTTTCACCAATCAACCAGAAGGTTACTCATGTTTCCTCAAAGCTCAGAGCTGCCTATCCCTACAGCTTGCTTGATTACCTGGTTGGCAGCCCATGCCGGTCCTTCGCAACAAAGTCGCCATTCGTCACCAAGCGATCCAAATCGAAGTTCAAGGCCGATATCTCGTTGGGCGTCGAAGCTCCACTGATCTTATCAAGCTGGCTTAATCAATGTTTCCAAGTATGCCCGAGTGTCGGCGTCCCAAGAGCTGGGGTCCTCTCCATGGGCGACCACCGCGTGCAGTTCCATGAGCTTCCAGACTTCGTCCTTGGTCGCTGCAACCACTTTGCCTGGGCAGGCCTCCATGCCCTCGCAATCCTTGCAGGCATATGAATAAACAGTGTTCATCGCTTTCTTCTCCGTTCGCTCGAAAAGTTGCTTAGAACTCAGGAAACGTCGGCAGCCCGTCGTCGAGTTTTATCCATGGCTGCTGATGTGACACGAAGATGTGGGCCTTGGGTTGCGCAATCGATGGGTCGTCCAACGTTACAGCAGAAAACCAAGCGTCAGCACTCCAGTCTTGGCCCTCAACTTCATTTAGTGCGGCATAGGTCAACGTCGTTCCACAGTCCCGACAAAACCCGCGGCGAATACCCGAAGTTTTCTCAATGTGTTGGATTTCGCCTTTGATAACGGCGAAGTCTTCGGCGGCTACCTTAGCCCAAGTTGCAAAGGCGCCACCAAGGGCCATTTGGCATGAACGACAATGGCAATGTCCCGACCAGACAGGTGGTGTCGCGATCTGGTATCGAACAGCACCACAGTAACATCCACCTTGAAGTTTTTCCATCGTATCAAGATCTCCTGGCATGCGGCTAGGTTTACATCGGTGCTAAAGCATCCGCTCCAATATGCTATAATGGCAGCGCTGATTTCACTGTGAATAATGTCAACAATGTCGATATCATGCGACTCAAATAGTCTAACCAAACATTAGAAAATCTACAGTATGGATTGGTTACACCTTCCTCCGATGAACGCTTTGCGTGCCTTCTCAGCGGTTGCGGAAGCAGGGAGTTACACCGTGGCAGCTGAACGCTTGAACGTGACCCAAGCGGCTGTCAGCCAGCAGGTGAAATCGTTGGAAAGGCATTTGGGTGTAGCTCTCGTTGCCAGACGTGGGCGCAGCATCGAATTGACAGAGCCAGGCATCATTCTTTCACGTGAACTGGGTATCGGCTTTGAAATTATCGGAAGGGGTGTCGAACGACTGGCAGAACACACAGCGCAGCGCCCCGTTCAAGTGACCATGTCACCAGCATTCGCGGTGGAGTGGCTATTGCCGAGAATGGCAGAGTTTCAACGTGAACATCCAGAGATCACTTTGATGCTGAACCCAACCTCGGAACTGGTTCAGATAAGACCAGGTGGTATCGATGTCGCCATTCGGTATCACGACAGACGCATGCCGAGAAAAGAAGAGGATACTGTCCTTGTTTCCGACATGGTCGTGATCGGGGCACCTTCACTGGTGGAAGGCCAAGATCTGCGTGACCCGGCCTCTTTAGCAAAGCTGCCCTGGTTGCAGGAGCTGGGCACCAACGAGGCGGCTGACTGGTTCACCTATCACGGGGTTGTTCCTGCCGAACCATTGACCATAAATCACATGCCGGGGAACCTGATCATGACTGCGGTTCGCCGGGGTGACGGTATCACGTATACCGCCAGAGCTTTTTTCGAGGACGATCTATCATCTGGTCGGATGATTGAATTGTTCTCTGAGCCTCTCTTCGGCGTCTATTACATCCAGACGCAGGCAGAATTTCAGCGTCCCGAGGCTAAGGTGTTCGTCAACTGGCTTATATCTCAGTCGCAAGTCGTATCGGCAAACACGTCCGAAAACTGATCCAGTTGCAGTTGGAAACTTTCGAACCAAGCTAGGCTCGAGGCTGTCGCGCACCTCATTTGTTCGAAGTGCAAATCAAGTGATCAACTACGTACTCCGCGTCCTCGCCCACGCCATAAAACAGGCCAGACCCTTGTGTATGCATCCAATGCAGTCCGCAGAAGTACAGGCCTGCTATATCCGTAGTACCTCGCTCATATAGCGGATAGCCAGTCTCATCGAAGACTGGCAAGTCGATCCATCCAAAATCGCGGTGAAACCCAGTTGCGTATATGACGGTTGAAACATTTGCTGCAGCCAAGTCGAAGAACGGTGGTTCAGGTTTGGGCTGCCAGTTGATCGGGACAACAATTTCCTTGGGATCATCGAGTCCATTCTCTGCAACAAACGTGTCGATGCTCTCCATTTCCGCGCGACACACATCGTCCACTGCCTTGAGCGTCTCTTCAAGGCCGCCCGCCAAAATCAGACACCCGTCTTGAACACCCTCAACCTTGCTGTGTAGCTTGACCCCGTCGAGCGCCATCTGGCGCAGATCAATTGTACGACCGCCCTCTCGCCCAGAGAGATGTGGATGGGCTTTGAACCGGATAGTTGTCCCTTTGGGATGGTCTTTCACCGCCATGTTCATGTACCCAGTCGCCAAGTCCCATTCAAAAATGTCGCGCCCCCTATAGCGACGTGGGATGCGGCCAGCACTGCCCACTGCGAGATGTATGTCGCGCCCGGATAAGTGCAGGTCCTCAGCGACCTGACACCCTGACTGACCACTTCCAATAATGAATACCGCACCATCCGGTAGGCTCGCTGAGTTGCGATAGTCACAAGTATGTATGCCAGTAACCCTTTCAGGCAGATCGTAATGCCAACTTGGTATATTCGGGTGTTGATGCGTGCCGACGGTGACGATCAAGTTCTGCGCTCTGATTTCGCCATCTGATGTGGTTAGTTTGAACCGACCCGGTCCTGCACTTGCCTCGATTCTAGCCACCTCGACACCCCCTCGATAGGGCGGACCAAAACTGCTCGCATAGTCTTCAATGTACTTGACGATCTCATCGCGGAGCATGAAACCATCGGGATCATCCCCATCGTAATGGAAACCAGGAAGTCGGCAGAGTTTGTTAGGAGAGACAAGGCAGAACGAGTCCCAACCGTTACGCCATGTATCGCCAATCTGCCCGCGGTCCAAAACAACGTGATCATGACCAGCCTGTTTTAAGTGCCAGCTAACAGAAAGACCAGCTTGACCTCCGCCCACAACCACAGTGTCAATCAGGGTGTACATAGCAGCAAACCTCTCTATGGAACTCTATCGGCGACAGCTAGTTGCTTCAACGTATCAATGTCCGCTCAGGGCTCGAAACGGTCATACGCTGCGCTGCTCACGAACGTCGGGTAAGCTGATGACACCTGCCATTTTGCTCCTTGATAGAGTCAGTTGGTCGACATGGTGTCGGTGCCTGGAGAGGGAGGGAAGGATGGAGGACAATCGATGTCCATTATTCAACTTCCTGCCATCACACCGAAGCGCCCGCCGTGGAACAAAGGTCGCCTTATAGGCCAGAAACGCCCGCTTCTCGCGAAGCAGGTCTGGGCCATCCGCGCCCGGCTTGAACTCTCGGACAATCTCAGGGATTTGGCACTCTTCAATCTTGCGATCGATAGCAAGCTGCGAGGCTGCGATCTCGTTCGATTGAACGTAGCCGATCTTGTTACTGGTGATCGTGTCCGCGAACGCGTGACAGTTGTCCAGAGCAAAACAAAACGGCCGGTCCAATTCGAGGTCTCGGAAAACACCCGCCAGTCCGTCTGTACCTGGATATGTCGCCCGGAGATGCTTGGGCGCACTTTCCTTTTCCCAAGCCGCTTCCACGAAAGGCCGCATATATCGACACGACAGTACGCGCGTCTGGTCCTCGATTGGGTGTCGGCGATTGGTTTGGAGCCGAGCGGTTACGGCACGCATTCGCTGAGACGCACAAAAGCGGCACTGATCTACCGGAAAACAGGCAATCTACGCGCGGTGCAGCTTTTGCTTGGCCACACCAAGGTTGACAGCACAGTTCGATATCTTGGCGTTGAATTAGAAGACGCGCTGAGTATCGCAGAAAAGATCGACGTGTGAAGATTGAGCGGGCGGCAAGAGTCGCCCGCTTTTCGTGACTGGCGATTGTCGCATGAGTGTTGACCATCCACTGGGCTTCTGAGCCGAGACGAGCGTCACCATCGTTGTCGATTGAGTTGAAGCTCCCGCCCGGATCGCCGGGCTCAGGTCAGTAGCTGGGGCGTCATCACTCCCATGTGACTGCTTGTGCGAAGTAAGCAGTCACTCCTGTAAAGTGCGGCGAACGTCCTCTTCGAGCCCAAAGCGGCCTATTGTGATCCATCGCGTGCCGGATCGATACGGTGGCAGAGACCATTGTATGACCTCAGCCTTATCCCTTTTTGGAAGGCGGGTTTTCTCCACCTTTCGACGCCCAATTTGGACCAACAATGCTAAGAGCTTTGGGGGGGCGGAAGCTGTGGGACGAGTTGTTCCATTGGTGGCGACATAAGAAACAACAGGTACGCCTTATGAGGTTGCGCTGCGGACGACGCCTATTTTTCAACAATTCCCACAGCGAGACCTTCCGTGAAGCTCAGAGCTACTCTGTCTCCCGGGCTAAGCTGTTCAACAAACTCACGACCAACATCCGTTTCAACCTCGATCATTTGTTCCGTGCCGCTGCTGTCCGTCACAGTGGCGATTGAGCTCGCGGCGTCGAAGGAAACAAAAGTCAGAATTAACGTAACCATCGTTCCGGCAGCCACGCCCGGTGTTGATCCCTCTGCAACCTGGGCTTCCAATTCAACCATACTGTCAACCTCGCCGGGGAACGCCATGCTTGCAGCTACCCCCAGTGTGTAAACCGCTTTGACTGTGTCGCCTTCTTCAATTTGGTCGAAGTTTACGACTTCCGGTCCCGCAACAATGGTCTCTTCTTCGCCCGTCTCTGAGTTTTGCAGCACGATAAGGCGAGTGTCCGGATCGACCGACTTAACTGTCGCATCGGCTTCGATGGTCACGCTGCGCTCAGCTGTTTGAGCGAAACTGAGCGCGGGCAAAATCAAGAAAAATGCGGACGCAAGAAGTTTGATTAGCATGTCTTCTCCTAATGAGATTGATGATGGAAGTCTGCAAAGTAGCACACAGTTTCGCAGGATAGCCAAACGTTGCCACACCGCTTCGCAGTTTCAAAGATGTTTGTCAGTCAGCATCAGCAAGGACCGAAGTTCTCGAGCATCAGATTTCCACCAGAGCGCACACGTAATCTTGAGTGCTTGGGCGGACAACGCTTCAGGTTTCGGTCTCTTGCTTGCCATTCTTGGTCCTCCGTTTCCTAAATATAGCAGTGGACCAATTCAGTTGGGGAAGCTCATACAAGGCTGACCGAACCGAGCCCTTTTCAGACTTTGGGTCAGGCGCAGCATCCGTTTCGAAGGCGGGTATCAGCTATTCGCTTCATCTGAATAAGCAATACTCTTACCGGCTTTCACTTCGCTAAAATAAAGTAATCGGCTTCACTGATGCGACATAATACGCATGCTAAAATCCTACGCAGAGAATGTTGGTTCATGAGAGGTGCGCGGTTTTTTTGCGCACGGTGAAGGATTTGAAACATGGAGCTTCTGGCGTTGAAACCACTGGCCTTGGCCGTCTTGGCGGCAGTGGGGTATGGCGTTGCAACCATCGGAATGAAACTGGCCTCAGCCGAATGGACGGCGGTGGCGCTCGCTCTGATCATTCTGGGTTTTCTTGCCGCCACCCAGTCCGAGGTGGTGCTGATGCGCACAGTTCCACTTTCCGAGCTGTATCTAATAATAATTGCGCTCGAGACGCTGATCGTACTGACCTACGCCTACAGTATCGGCGAAGGGCTAGAGCCGCGCGATTGGACAGGCGGCGCGCTCATATTTGCGGGGCTCGCGATCGTCTCGCACTGACCGGACATGGGGTGGCCGGCGCGATACGCTACGCTCGGGCCAACGATGACTTGTTTGCCCAATGGGGCCGGGAGCAATTTCTAAGTGTTCTGACGGCAACGGCGGGTATGTCCCGCGTAGCGGTCATTCGCAGCAACTGTGCGAACGTCTGCACTGAGCCCAAAGCAGTCGGGAGATCTCTGTTATTTTGGGGTCGATAAGCGGTCATGGCTTTTTGGATGGCTAGGTCAAACAGCTTTACAAGCGTTTCATCGCTAGAATTAACGATGCACACTATGCGACTTCTCTATTCTGACGTAACTTGCCGAAATGCCAAAGCCGAAGATCAGAAAGCTTGCTGCCATCGTTTCGGTCGATGTCGTTGGTTACTCTCGTCTCATGCAAATTGATGAAGAGGGAACTCTTGCGCGGCTCGGAGTGTGCTTCGACGGCATCGTTTCGCGCCGGGTCGCAGCGCATCACGGGCGTGTCGTCAAATCAATGGGTGACGGCCTATTGATTGAGTTTCCAACGGCAGCAGATGCGGTTGCCTGCTCGTTGGAAATCCAAAAAGTCATCGCGGAACGGGAAGCCGACTTCACCGACGACTTGAAAATATCTTTTCGCATCGGTGTAAACATTGGCGACATTGTTGTCATTGGAGATGACATTTTTGGGGACGGCGTGAATCAGGCGTCACGCCTTCAAGAAATTGCCAAACCAGCTGAGCTTTGTATCTCGGGCAGCGTGTTTGATCAGGTCAAAGACAAAATTGAGCATCCCTTTGTAGACCTAGGTCATCGAAAGTTAAAAAACATTGTTCAGCCTGTCCGAGCTTATCGTTCGACTTTGACGGCCGCAGGTGAAGAGACCAAGCCGATTGGCTGGCCGTTCCTCACAGCTGCAAAACGTGAACCGATCACTGCAGGTGGATGTCTTTGCGGAGCGACTCGTTACCAGGTTTGGTCTCAGCCAGTTGCAGTTGGCTTTTGCCATTGCAGACACTGTCAGCTGGCTCTTGGTTCGCCATTGAATGCATGGGCAATTTTTGAGAAGCAAAATGTGACATTCGAAGGCGAAGAACCGGGTTTGTACGCTTCCTCAAAGCTTTCTGAGCGCGCATTTTGCAAAAATTGCGGGACGAGCATTTATACCGACATCAAAGATATCGGATACTATTCGATCCGTGTCGGGACGCTCGACAATCCAGCTGATTTTCCGCCTGAGCTTCACTATGGCGTCGAAAGTCAAATCCCTTGGGTCGACATACACGACGACTTACCCAGAATTAGAACAGAAGAAGATCCGCGAATGGCATCTCGTTGGGTTGCTGTGGGCGAGCCAAGTTCCGGACCGACTCCACCTTTTTCGGAGGATCGCGTTGCTAACAGGCTAGAGGGAAAGACGATTGATCCAGCAAAGAACAATGAGTAACGGCAGGTTTGTCCGCAAAGCTGACCTTAATGCCGAAGCAACCGCCGACAAATCAATGTGCAGCGCAACGAAGGTCTGCCTTGAGCCCGGAGCAGACGTTCGGCCCAGGATCGGCAAGCCCGCAAATCATAGCTTAATTGAAGATCACGCAGTATCGTCAGTCGGTGGCCTCTTCCGGTGGCACCGGGTAGCCAGCGAGGGTCAGGCCTTCCATTATCCTGTCAATCAGCTCTTTGGGCATCCCACGGGCGCGAAACGGTGCACGGGGATCTGACTGGTATTCTGGGAACTGCTGTTTGATATATTCTACGGTCTCTTCAGCTTTCTTTTGCTGCCCGTTAAGGGCATAGCTAGCCGCAAGGCTTGCTTTGTTCATCGGCAATCTACCCGCCGCAGCCAACTGTATATTGATTGCTTCCTCGTAATCACCACGAGAAATAGCATCCAGATGCGCCGCATAGGTATAGCCCGAGTGCAGTTTTGGGTTGAGCGCCCGTGCCCGGTCGATCCATGCTAACCCCGTTTTAAAATCGCCGGAATAGGCGAAGAAGATCCCCAGATCAGCCAGAATCCAGGAATCATTCGGGTTTAGGTTCACCGCCCGCTCGGCATATTTGCGGTAAACTTCCATGCTCTCGCCCATCAACCGGCTTCGCACAGCAAGTGCGTAGTAAGCATCGGGATTGTCCGGATCTGCTTCGATGGCATGTTGAGCCGCGTCAAAGCTTTTCTGAGCCCAATCGGGATCGAGGTCGTAAGAGTTCTTTTTTGAATCAAGGTAGTTGTAGGCGAGGCGCGACCAACCCAACGAATAGCCAGGCTCTTCACGCACGGTCCTCAGCAGGCAATCGCGTGCCTTTCGGTGCTCGGGCAGTGCAAAAGTCTGATAAAACCAGTGCGCGGTCATGTAGCACTCATAGGCGTCGAGGGTTTCGGGCGCCTTTTCGCGCATCGTTTTCAAAACATCGGCCTTGAACAGTGGGGCATCGCTCGATCCAATAAGCGAGGCAATCTTGCTGGCGACTTCCACCTGCACGTCCAGAACACTCGCAAGGCTCAAATCGCTTTCAAAGGGGCCGGGAGCTTGAAGCTGCAGACAGGTTTTTGCATCGGTAAATGTGGTGGTGACGCGAAGTTTGTCGTCCGACCGCTGCACAGTGCCACCCAGTATGTAATCCGCACCCAGCTCATCGCGGATCGCTTCGCAGTCCGCATTCTCGCGGAAAGGCTTGCCGGCCTCTGGCGCCAAGACGAACAGGTTGGTGAATTTGGCGAGCATGGCGTTAATGTCGCGGGTCAGACCATCGCTGAAATAGTCGTCCTGCGGATCGCCGCCGACATTCTCGAAGGGTAGGATAAGCACTTTTGGCCCGGTGGGCAGGGCATAGGCCTCTTCTTTCGGGTAGAACTGATAGGCTAGGCCTGCCAGCGCCAGAACCGCGGCAGCAGCCAACGCACCCCGTTTTCGATTACCACGCCGCGCTACCGGCTTGACTGCCTTGTCCGCCGGCCAAGTCCAGAGTTCCACGCTTCGAGTAATGTTCTTCAATTCGTGGATGCCAGAATGCCCGAACTCGACATCCAGCTTGTCGATAACCATGTCGGCGACCGGTTTCGAGACGATGATCCCACCGGGCGGTGCCAGTGCCTCAAGTCGTGCGGCGACATTGACGCCATCACCCAGCAAGTTATCACCCCGGACCATTACATCACCAAGATGAATACCAATGCGAAACTGCAGTCGTCCGGCCCCTGGGATTTCCGCAGTGCGCCGGGCAATGTCTGCCTGTGCAGCCAACGCCGCCTGTACCGCTTTGACCGGGCTGGCAAATTCAGCCACCACACTGTCCCCGGCGCTACCGAAAACCCGACCGCCATGGCTTGAAATTTGCGCGTCGATCAGTTCCCGGCAGGCAGTCAGTTCGGCCAGAGCCGCTTCCTCGTCCTCGCCCATTAACCTTGAATATGCGACAGCATCCGCAGCAAGGATTGTGGCCAACCGTCGATCCATCAGAACCTCTCAGTGGCTAAGTTTAGCCTAATTGTGAGATTTTTCTAAGCGCGTTGACGAGTAGCTTCAAATGTCGGCTCTGTCCGCACAGCGGTCATTGATGCCCCACGCGCCGAAAGACTGCTTTGACCCCAAAGCAGTCGTATAGAAGACCATGAAAACCCAGTGCTATTGGAAAACTATTACAAACCCGGCGGCCCCGAATGACAGATCGGTGCCTTCGTCGCTCACTCAACAACCATCGCTACCACGAGAGCCTCGTGATTCTGACACCAGTGGACGTCTATCATGGCCGCGGTGCGAAAATCCTGAAGGTGAGAGAGGAGATCAAGACGCAGACAATCCGATAACGGCAGTTGCAGAGCCAAGCCGCTGCCACCTAAACTTCAACAGAAACCGAACTAGAGCCTCCGCTACGATACAGCCTGTGTTCTCCAAAATACTCTGACGACGGGCAAAAGGTGTATTGACATAGCCTAAGTGCGCAATGCACATTTAGACTATGAAGTCTGGTCATCTGATAAAAGTCATATCGAATGCGCTTGGTATCGATCAAGCGACAGTTCACTTTGTTGCAAGGAAGCTCCGTGAAGCAGGCTTTCTGACGACAGGAGCTCGTGGCGTGAACGCACCGGATATGACAACGCGTGATGCAGCGAGGCTTACGCTTGCGCTAATGACAGGCGCTCCGCCAAACCGTATAGTCGATACTTTTGAGATTTACCGACAATTCCGGAATGATGAGTTCGAGCATATAGAATCTGCAAAGGTCATTCAGCGTCTCGATTTCAAGCGAGAAAACACTGCGGAAGACTTCCTTGTCTACTTATTTGATTTTGTGTTGTCGCATCGGTCCAATTCTGAATCTGACATATTACTCAATGGATTAGAATTTAACGTCCATGAGAAACCAGCTTATGTGATTTTCAAAAACGCCGGATTAGAAATATATTTTACAGCGGTACATCTTTCCGAAATGAAAATAAACGAATTCGAAGACGACCCGACCATGTGGTCAAATTCAGGGCCTGCCGGATTGTTTGAAATGGAAGGCATGCATGTCATGCGCCAGATCTCGCTTGGAGAGATAGAGGCTATTGCATCAGAGTTTGGGACTGAGTGATGCCTCACGCAATCAAAAAAAACCAACCGGAAATAACAGCGTCAATTGATCCTCGGGGTAAATTGACCCCAAACGGACCTCCTGGTCAACGTCATGGACCAACGAGCGTCTTGGGAGGCACTAGCAGTGGCTAACGCTAGTCTCACTATCAACGTTAATGAAAAACGCATGCTGAAACAGTCTGAGGCAGCGGTTTATACTGGGCTACCTCCAAAGCTCTTTAAAACAACGTGCCCCGTCCAGCCAATTGAAATGCGGCCCGGCACAGTTCTTTGGGACAAGCGCGATCTGGACAATTGGATTGATGCAATGAAGGAAGGAGCCGAGATGGCAACGCAGGACGTCATTCTTGGCAAGTTGTAATGACACGTGTCAGGGTTAGAGGTTTCAAGATATTCGATGATCGGCACGGGAAACCGCGCTGCTATCATCGCGCCACGGGTCACAAGATCGACCTGGAAAAGACTCCATTAGGATCGGCTGAGTTTTTTGCGGAATGCGCCCGCATTGCTGCCATTGCCGAGGCGAGGAAGGCGCAAGCTCCTAAGCCAGGAACCCTTGGCGGGCTGGTCAATGCCTATTTCCAGACTGAACACTATGGCAATCTGTCGGACGCCACCAAGCGCGACTATCGCAAGTGCGCTGACTTCCTGCACCCAATCCGGGACACGCCTGTTTCCGCAATCACGACGCCCCTCGTTTCGGGCATCCATGACAAAGCGGCGGACAAGATTGGCTGGCGGCGAGCAAACATGGTCCGCACCTTCCTGAGTCAAGTTTTTCGCTACGCCATTCCGCGCGGTCTGATCGACCGGGATTATGCGGCAGGTGTCATTCCCAAGCCGCGCCCGAAAAATCGGCCCTATGCCAACCGGCCTTGGACGGTGGAGGAACGCGCAGTTGTGCTGGATCGAGCCGCCCCGCACGTTCGAGTGGCGGTGGCGCTGATTATGAATACCGGCCTTGATCCGTCCGATGCGCTCAAGCTGACCCGTCGCCAGATAGACGACGACACGATTTGGGGCGTCAGGGGCAAGACGGGCCAGGAAGTTGCCGTTCCAATCGGTCCGACGCTGCAGGCGGCTCTGGATGCTGCGCCCAAGCACGACGCCGTGACCATCCATGCCTCATCAAACAGAAAGCCTTGGACCTACAACGGCTTTTCGACGGTCTGGTACCGCTTCAAGAAAAAGCTGGAAGCTGAGGGCGTTGTACAACCTGGCCTGACACTCAAGGGGCTGCGGCATACCGTGGCCACGACACTGCGCGAGGCAGGGCTTGAGGAACGCCAGATTGCGGACCTGCTGGGGCAAAAGACCCCATCTATGGCCCGTCACTATTCCCGGTCCGCCAACCTCGCGGACCGCAACCGGATCACGATGGAAGCATTAGAAAAGGAGAACGAGGAAGCATTAGAAAAGGAGAACGAACGCAGATCGAGAGTTGTCAAACCCTTCAAGAAAACTGTCAAACCATGAAAGGCCCAAAATTGAATATTGAGAACAATCAATCGCTTGAATGGTGCCCGGGGGCGGAAGTTCTGCTCCCGTTACAGGCACCGTCACCGATGATCACCTCAGTAAAACAGGGGGTATCAGGAGGGGTGAGTCCACGTCAACAGGCGTGTTTTGTCCTACGATTTGTCCTACGGTCCACCTTGCTCCCTCTCAGTGTCCTTCAGTGACTCCCTGAGGATCAGTGCGATTCCCGGGGGCGTACCCACATCGACTGCCGATGGGCCACTGTGCGTCTCTCTGCGCGTCTCTCAGCCCCCCTCCTGTGTTCAACCTGGATTTGGCCGCGAAGGTAACCGGGAGGGGGGAGACGGGACGTTAGTAAGTTGGGATACACGCAGAGATTTTTGGGGTGAAATCCAAAGAG